>NZ_CP068103.1:643188-964783 GCF_016726485.1 Peptoniphilus harei | reverse complement strand
CAGCAATGGGAAGAGTTATCTCAGCAAGAAGTCACATTGCTTGGACAACTGGAGGTCACGTTGGTGGAGATGTAGGACTTTATTCTTACTCAACTACCAAGGATGCTAAGAGACTAATTGGAACAGTTCACAATTATGAAATTGGAAGATACGTGGAAGATGTCCTTGACATTGATCTTGATAAGTTGACAGAAGAACTTTACCAACCTATAAGAAGAGGCTTTGAAGAAAAGGGAGCCAAGGTTGAATTTAAGGTAAAGGGACCAAATGATTATGAAGCTATAGTTACTAAGGGATCTGATAAGATTATCTTCCCTGTTTCAAAGAACTACGCTATAAAAAATGGTGAAAAAGTTGAACTTGGTGGACTTACAATTTATTCCACAAGAGCTGTATATGTTCCACAAACAGCCTTTGATCTTGTAAAATAAATTTCTTAAATTCTTATTCATAAAATAATAAAAATAAATCCTCAAAAAAAAGACCTGCAGTTTTAATTTCTGCAGGTCTTTAACATTTGATTTTAAATTAAATTTATTCTAGATTTGTAGTTTCAATTCTAGTTTTATTCTTCTTACCAGTCTTAACAACAAAGATTGCGTAAGCAATAGCTAGGACTCCAGCTGCTGGATAGGCAATAGTAAATGGCAAGCGAAGTCCAAGTTTTTTCTCACTTATAATAAATGCGAAAACTATAAATGTGTAGAAGATTCCTGGTATCAAAGTTATTAAATAATTTTTGTTAGTGTTGATTAGATAAATTGTGGCAACTGCTAGGGCAAAGATTGCTACAAATTGGTTTGTGAATCCAAAGTATCTCCAAAGCATGTTAAATCCATTTGGGTTTGACTTAGCGAAGAAGAGGATTGCTATTGCAGGTATAAATAAAACTGCTGCAAGACCAGCTCTCTTTGCGCCAGATCTTTGGTCAATGTTTAATTCTTCAGAGATTATTAGTCTTAGAGACCTAAAGGCAGTGTCACCAGAAGTGATAGGTAGTGCTATTACTCCAAGAACTGCAAGTAATCCTCCAATGTCTCCCATAAAGTATTTTGAAATTTCTCCAACCATTAGGGTTCCAGCTGTATCAAGTGGAGCTCTTCCTGTTGAGAAGATTACCATGGCACCAGCTGCCCAAACCATTGCGATAAAACCTTCTGCAATCATAGTTGAGTAGAAAGTTGTCTTAGCTTCTGCTTCTGACTTAACAGTTCTTGACACAAGAGTAACTTGTGAACCGTGGAATCCTGATAGGATACCACATGCAACTGTTATAAAGAAGGATGGGATAAATCTTTGACCAAGTGGGTGTTCTGCAAGTAGACCGTAATTTGCAAAAGAAAGGTCTCCAGAACCCTTAACAAAGATTCCAATAAATACTCCAATGGCAGAGATAATTAAGAAGGCACCAAATAGTGGATATATTCTTCCAATTAGCTTGTCAATAGGAAGTACAGTTGAAAGGATGTAGTAGGCAAAGATCACTGCGTAGATAATCCAAATAACATTAGAATCTACACCAACCTTTAAGACGTCGTTGGCAATTAAGTCTCCAGGTGTGTAAACGAAAACTACACCAGTTAAGAGAAGTAGGATGGCAATAACGATATTATAAAATTTACGAACGCCGTCGCCAATATACTTACCAACAAGTTTTGGCACTTGAGACCCGCCATTTCTCATAGAGATGAAGCCTGTCATGTAATCGTGGACTGCACCTGCGAAGACACAACCTAATGGGATTGCCAAGAAGGCAATGGGTCCAAATAAAATACCTTGGATAGGTCCAAGTATAGGGCCAGTTCCTGCAATGTTAAGTAGGTTGATAAGCCAGTTCTTCTTTTCGCTCATCACTACATAGTCAACTCCGTCAGCTTTTGATACTGCTGGAGTAGGTCTATCGTCTGGTTGAAGTTGCTTTTCTACATATTTTGAGTAGAAAAAACCTCCAACAAATAAAATAATAATTCCGATAATAAATAGTAACATAAATTCCTCCCCTTACTTTTATTATTTCCTATAAGATTATAGGCTAAGACTGGCTCAATTACAAGAAAGTTGATGTTTGACATGGACTTATTGAGCCTTAGTTGAGAAAAAAATATGAAAAACTTTTACGAAATTAAAAAAAGGTCCACTATATTGGACCTAAAGATAAATAATCGAAAGTTAAAGTCTACAAAACTTATAAAAATGATGAAAATGGATTTAATTTTATTAAGTCAGGCTTTTAATAAGATTTTATTTTGCCATCGGTCTTTATTCTTGATTAAAAAGCAGGAATCTCAGAAGTTTTAAAATTATTTTAGACCAATAGTTTTTATAAGTAAACAAAACATAGATTTCTAATTATCCTTTTAAATCTCATTAAATGCTCGCAAATCCTTATTCTAAAGGGCTTCGAGCATTTTTACTGTTGGAAGATACTTCACGTTTCCTTATATATTTCCTCATGAATTGACTGTCAGAAGTGGTAAATTAGTAGTAAATTCATCTGTACTACTAAGCAACAAGACGTTCCTGCTGTTTCTTTTTTTCCAAGCGGTTCATCTCTGCCATAGCAGAATCGAATGTAGCATGTGCGTAATAGTTCAGCGTCATGTTTATATTCGCATGCCCCATAATGTACTGCAATGCTTTTGGGTTCATTCCTGCATTTGCATAGTTAGTGCAGAACGTATGACGCAAAATGTGTGGAGTGATATGGGGTAGCTTATCCTCATGATATTTATTGTATTTCTTGACAAGGTTTTTCAACATACCATTGTAATCACTTGCCACTTTAGGATAGTCTTTCCCATTGAGAAAAAGGAAATTACTATAACCATCAATCACAACACATTTACGGTTCTTCCGATTCGCCAGCACTCGCTGAAACGCTTGATAGGCTTCTTCAACCATAGGAACTTGTCGTTCGCCACTTTTAGTCTTGGGAGTTTCAATGTAGTATCCATTTTCAGTATCTCGTAGTAACTGATGGTCTACCTTGACAAGACGATTTTCAAAATCCAAATCTGGAAGTGTCAGACCGCCAAACTCTGAAATACGAAGACCCGTTTTTAAGAGTATCAGGATTTCATCATAATTCTTGCTGTAGGTCTTATCAGCTTTCGCAAAGGATAACAGCTTTTCTTCCTGCTCCGTTGTCAATGCGACTTTAGGAACAGTATCATCATCAATGACGGTATTTAGCTGGAAGTCAAAGGGATTCTTCCGAACACAATCGTCTTCAATCGCAATATAGAATGAAGCCCTTAAAGAACGCTTATAGTTATTGATGGTTTGATAAGCATATCCATCTTCACTCATTCTAATCGCCCATTCTTTAGCGTCTGATGGCTTAATACTGTCAATACTTCTTACACCTAACTTGTCTTTCTTCAAAATATCCATAAGATATTTGCGTCCAGTTTCAGTGTTTTTTCTAACCTTTGGTCTTTGAGCGTTCTGTTTTGCGTAAAGCTGGCAGAGTGTCATTTTCTTTCCTACAACATCAATACCATCATGAATGTCTTTCTGTAACTCTGCGATTTTCTCTCTAAGTGAGATACAATCACGCTTTCCTGCTGGTACTCGGTCTGTAGCCACAAGTTTCCACGAGTAAACAAATTGCGGTTCTCCAAATGAATCTATATATTTGTATAAGTATCTTCCGTCTTTTCGTTGGCTCTCTCCAGTCTTTAAGATTCGACCTTTATTGTCACGTCTTTTTTCTGACATGGCATTTGCTCCTTTCCTTTATGGAAAGAGCCTTGATACGACTTAATACTATTTTATCATATACAAGACCCTTTGGCGACGCTAGATTGCGTCCAATGTATCTATAATTTTTTCAAATTGTTTTCGTTTAATCTGAATACGATTGCCATTCATAATCAGCCAATTTGCATTTTTATTTTCCTCTGCCAAGCGTCGTAGCTTGTTTTCGCCAATACGAAAATATTTTGACGCTTCTTCAATGGTTAGGGTATAACGTTCCCAAATAGGAATGTCAGTCTGCTTCATAAAATCCTCCTTTCCAAATCACTTATTTGGATTTCATAAAAGTTGTTTTACCAGCAATCGAACAGCTTTAGCAAAGCTCACGGGAGTTCCACCCCTGCATGGTTCTCATGTAGCCATACTCATTGCCTGCGACGGTTTTATCACGCTCGGACTATTGACTGTATGGGAGTATCATTATCACGATAAGAATGTCGTTGCAGGCAATCCTGCTAAAGATTGCTTCTCGGATCACTAACATGAATCGCTCGCTATCTTTATAAGATAGGTCATGGCGGTTAGTTCCGTTGGCTCTTTTCTTATCGAAACGTATTCGATTACTTTTATTCAGTTTTCAAAGAACAATGGCTCGTTAGCCTATCAAAACACATTGAAAGCTCAATATGCTTTGGTGGAATAACAAACCTCCCTGTTCGGGAAGCGTGGAATGGTTTAGCACGCTTCCACGAAAGGAGAGAGGATATTACTTAATTTCAAATGACAAAATCTTTGTAATCAGTCTGGTTTCCATTCTTCCACGTAAGACTTCATCAACGACCATACTTTGATTGCCATATTCATCTTTCATAAGTCGTAGGGAACGCTTCGTTATGTACCCTCTGTAATGATGTAGAATCTGGTTAATCGCTTCGGTATCGCCATCTGTTGCCTTTACAATGAGAGGAAAGGGAATCATAGGATATTGTGTTTTCATTCTTCAAATTCCTCCATAAACTTTTTAATTAAGGCTAGTCCACTGGTTCTATGCCGATAGACAGTAGAACGGTTCAATTTCAACAGGTCTGCAATTTCTGAATCGCTCATGTCCATAAAGTAAAACAGCAGTAGAATTTCACGTTTCTTGTCTGGCAACTCACGTAATGCTTCACTCAACAAATCATTTTCAACGCCTACTGATAACCCATTGAGTGTAAAAATCTGAAAGTCAGTTGAATAGTTATCTGTTGTCGCAAACTGGCTAACAAGATAATCGCCAACATCCGAAAAGGACACCTCACGCTTTGCAATCCTTGAAAGATAAAGCATATAATTCTTTCGCTCGTCTTCCATAGCACGTTTACAGATATAGTCAAACTGATTTTCTATTGTGGTCTGAAAAGAAGATGGTTTCATGTTTCTCACCCCCTTTCTGTCTAGGAAAGGAAGTGAGCCTTGCTCGTTTATCTCCTTTCACTCTTAGTCCCAATGTGAAAGGGGGATTTGTTGCATTACTGATAAATAAACTTTGTAAAAAAGTTCTGAATAGCCAAAAAAGCATATAAACAGATTTATTTCTCTGTTTACATGCTTCTGTTATTCTATCTATATGATTTATAAAACCACATTGGTGGACGTACTTATCTATTGCAGATAGACGACTTTTTTTGACAAGAACCCAATGTAAGGAAATTTATTGTATATGATGTACTTCATGGCGACGTTGACCTCCAACAAACCGCCATTTGGAAGTAATATACAATATTTTAACAGCGTAAATAGCACTACCATATAACGGTTTTTTTTATTGGCGTTTAGTAGTGCTTTTTATTAAATATAAACCTATAAACCATATAACACGTTTTTCTATACCTGTTTTTAATTCAGTAGGAACAATAAAATGTATAGAGGTGGTCTACTATGCGTAAAAAAGAAGATAAATATGATTTTAGAGCCTTTGGTTTAGCCATTAAAGAAGCTCGATTGAAACGAGGTTTAACTCGTGAACAAGTGGGAGCATTGATTGAAATTGACCCACGGTACTTAACTAATATTGAAAATAAAGGGCAACACCCCAGCATACAAGTTCTTTATGACCTTGTATCGTTACTTGATGTGTCCGTTGATGAATTTTTCTTACCTGCTAATAACTTGGTAAAAAGCACCCGACGATTACAGATAGAGAAATACATGGATAGCTTTACAGACAAAGAACTATCCTTAATGGAATCTTTAGCCAGCGGTATCAACGAAGCAAGAAACATCGAAGACTAATTAAAAGAATCCATACATAACGGAAAGAGCCGATAAAATGAGATTGTATTAATCTCATTTTATCGGCTCTGCGTCTTTGCGTCTGGCTCTGTAATCACAGTTACTTTGAACTGCTTTATTTCAATTAAATTTTCTTGTCTGCATTTCGGACAATAGAGGGGGAATTTTTTTAATTCAGTATCTTCCCTTATCTTTAATCGTGTTTTATTTCCACATACAGGACACAATATCCACTTGTAGTTTATAATAACTATCTCCTCCTTTACACTTTAATTCAAATCTTTATTAAAAAATATTTCATCTTATTTAACAAGAAACCATATTTATATAACAACATAAAATACACTAAGTTATTTTATTGAACATATATCGTACTTTATCTATCCGACTATTTGGACGACGGGGCTGGCAAACAGGTTCACCGGTAGTAACATGGTACCCTTTTAACTCTGTTAAACAAACACTACGTCCATTTGTAAAGAAAGTTAAATCACTACGATATTCTTGAATACACCGAGCAGGGATTTCTCCACTAAGAATGACCTCATTATTTTTCAATTGAGTGTCTACGATGTTCGCACAATATTTAGGAGCATCGTTGTATGCTCGTGAAAGATATTCCTGTGGCGCATAAATTTTAAAACTAAGATATGGCTCTAACAATTCTGTTCCAGCTTTTTTTAAGACTTGTTCCAATACAATAGGAGCAAGCATCCGAAAATCTGCTGGGGTACTAACAGGGCTATAGTATAAGCCATACTTAAAACAGATTTTACAGTCCGTCACATTCCAACCATATAATCCTTGTTCGCAACCATAGCGTATCCCTTCCATAACTGCATTTTGAAATGATTGATTTAAGTATCCAAGAGAAACCGAGCTCTCATACTGCATTCCACTTCCCAACGGAAGCGGTGATACAGATAAACCAATGGAAGCCCAGAAAGGATTTGGCGGCACTTCGATGTGAATGGTATATTCTGCATTTTTTAACGGTCTCTCCATATAAATGACTGTAGGCTCTTTTAGTTCTATCTCCACATGATACTTTTCTTGCAACAGTGCACTAATCACTTCCATTTGTACTTTCCCTAAGAAAGAAAGTATAATTTCATGTGTCGTAGAATCCACGTAATATCGTAGAAGCGGATCACTATCTGAGATTTCCAAAAGGGCATCAAGCAACATTTCTCTCTGTTCAGGTTTACTCGGTTCAACAGTTGTTTGTAGTAGAGGGTGCGGATTTTCAATCTTTTTTCTCTGTGGCAATAGTTTTGTATCTCCAAGAACACTATTTAACTTCAAAAACTCATTTTGCAAAATAACAATTTCTCCAGAATAAGCTCTATCAATCTTACATAATTCACCATTTATTGAAGTATACATTTCTGTAACTTTTATTTTTTCTTTTTCTGATACTCTAACCGAATCTCGTAAATGTAGTACTCCACTATAAAGGCGTATATATGCAAGACGTTGTCTTTTTTTTGTATATTCAATTTTGAAAACATTTCCGCAAAGTTCAGACGGACCTCGATGTGTTGATGAATAAAATTTATTAGTAATAACTTCTATAAGGTTATCAATCCCTATATTACTTTTTGCACTTCCATGATAAAGAGGGAACAGAGAACAATTCTGAAATCTTATGCTTTCCTCTTGTTCGAGTTCCAATGCTTCTAATGATTTACCGGACATATATTTCTCTAAAAGGTCATCGTTTCCCTCTATTACCGTATCCCATTGTTCAGATTCGGTAAAGTTCGTCACACACATATTAGGATACAGTTCTACCTTCTGTTTGATTACAATTTCGGCAGAAAGTTTCTCTTTAATATCCTGATAAACCGTTGATAAATCAATTCCATTTTGGTCAATCTTATTGATAAAAAAGATTGTGGGAATCCCCATTTTCCTAAGTGCATGAAATAATATACGAGTTTGTGCTTGTACGCCATCTTTTGCAGAAATCAGTAGAATTGCCCCATCTAAAACTGATAATGAACGATATACTTCTGCTAAGAAATCCATATGTCCTGGCGTGTCTATGATGTTCACCTTCGTATTTTCCCACTGAAAAGAGGTTATTCCTGTCTGAATTGTAATTCCTCTCTGACGTTCTAAAAGCGTATTATCCGTCCTCGTTGTACCTTTGTCCACGCTTCCTAATTCTGTAATCGCTCCACTGTTATATAATAAGCTTTCTGTTAAGGTAGTTTTTCCTGCATCAACATGAGCTAAAACTCCAATATTAATAATTTTCATGTGATTTTCCTCCATTCAAAAACCCAAAAGGGCATAAAAATCCCAGTGATAAATACTTTTATCACTGGGATTTTTATGCATAACCATAGGTATACAAAGCATACAGATATTCTCTGGATACTTTAGAATCACATGATAAAGGTATTCTTAAACTGGGTACAAAAAACTAAGCCCTCCTAAAAAAGGACATCCAATTATTTGTTCCCACTATCAAATTGACAGTTTATTTAAGAATACCTTGTCGCATATTTATTAACTCCTTTTAAATAGATACTTAAATAATAGCACGTAAGAGCATATTTGTAAAGGAATCTCCAATTTTTTATCAAAGAGAGTACGTGATTACAAAATAGCTGTAATAATGTACCAATATTTGTTATTCTATAATCTTCCAATTACTCCCGTTCTTTTCAAGTACCAAATCAAATTGAGATACCTGCGTTGCTTTGGTCTGCTGGTCGATATACTCCACTGTCAGCGATACCGTGACTTGATTATCCTTACGATTGTGAATAGGATTTACCAGTTCTTGAAAGATGTACTCTTTTCCGATTGGTTTTAATATCCCGTCATTCACATAGTAGGAAAGTTCACTGGCTGTCGCTGTAGGATAGAGCTTGAAGAACGTCGTTAAAAACTCATTGATTTCATTGGTTGTAATGGAATCAACCGTCCCCTCACTTTCAATGGCTTTTGGTTTATAACTTGATTTCTTAGGTATGTTGGTAATGGTCGGATTCTTAACCAGTACCATATTTCCAGAACCATCTACATAGACACTCACTATATAAGCAGAGTGGACGGTCTTTGTATTTTCTCCCTCTGTAATGAGCTGGTCTACACTGTAGGTTACATTAAACTCATTGTCGCCAGTTGGCTCTACCGTCCATATCTGAAATCCTCTTACAGAAGACGATACAGGAATATCTTTGCGTACTGTATCAACATTGAGAGCTTGAAGTTCATCTGTCAGATAGCCTTTTAGACTTTCCATTCGATTATCAATGGACTTATCGGATTGCTCCCATGAATAGTAGACTTTCGCAAAGTTCTCTACAAAATTTTCTACATGATGAGTATCAACGTATTCCTTTTCTATGATAGTTGTTTCGTGAATAGTATGAGTATCTATAGCTGTAAAGTGCTTGAATATCGCAAAGCTGAAACTAAGCCCTAAAAGTACCCACAAGGCAATCACAACCTTTTTATGAGGATTGACCTTATAGTAGACACGAGGTTTCTTTTCCTTTGGTATCTGTTTTTCTTTATTCTGATTTTTTCTAAATTTCATCATTAAATCTTCCTTTCTCATTGTTTGATTCGTCCTGCTCCCACTAAATGCTGTTGCCAGTAGGGGCTTGTTAAGTCGGCATAACCGATTGGGTCGCCTGCATGAAACATACGGTTATTGCCAAGGTATATCCCAACATGAGTAATATAAGAGCCAGCGTTATAGGTAGAATGAAAGAAAACCAAATCGCCAGCTTGTGCTTCCGATAGTGGGATATGCTGGGTCACATCATATTGCTGTTGTGCGGTTCGTGGTAAGTTAATTCCAGCTTTTCCATACGTCCATTGTGTCAGTCCGCTACAATCAAAAGAAGTAGTCGGGGAAGCTCCACCGTAAACGTATCGCCAGCCCTCATATTTCAGTGCTTCGTCCATGATGGCTTGTACCGTATCATCATCAAACTCTGTTGTGACAAGATACTGCGTTACCAGTTGCACATAAAACATATTGCCATAGTTGTATCGCCAGCCCCCATTGATAGGTATGGCTATGGGATTGGGGTAAGACACTTTTTCGCCACCTGAATACTCTTTTGAGAAACTTTGAGCCAGTTCAAAGGTATATTTATTTCCACGATTAGCCACATACCCTAAGAAACCACCACCATAATTGTAGGACTGGATAACCGATTCTAAATCTACACTGAGCCTTTCGCTACTGGCTAATAATTCACTGAAATACTTCACACCTTGCTTAATGGATTCTTCTGTACTCAATGAATTAGGTGGAAGACCGAGGGATTCCGAGGACTGCATAACATCTTCCGCAGTACCGCCCGATTCCACCTGTATAATCGCAAGAAGTATGTTGACATATTCTTCAACGCCATATTCTTTGGCATATTTTTCTACCATAGGCTTATGAGCCAGCACTTCTGCGGAAACATTCACACCTCCATAATGAATATTGGAAATTCCGCTGTCCTGTTCATCTGAAAATAAAATGGCAACAAACAGAAGCAGTGAGAAGACCATCAAGAATAATCCAGAACCACCAATCACTAAAGTTTTCAACTTCATGGTTTCTTACCGACTTTCTTAATGGTGGCGGTTTTGATTGGTGGTCTACTTCTTGTATTTTGTAGTGGTACTCTTTGAACAGTAGACGGACGTTCTTTTGTGATTGGACGTTGTGAAGTTCTATCTGCTGTAGTGGTTGAAGTTGCTGGCTTTTGAACGGTTTTTTCTTGAACGGTATTGCCTTGGCGTTCCACTTTTGGACTTGAAAAATCGGACTTAACTGCTGGACGCTCTTGTTTGGCTTGTTGAGATTCCTTATATGAAGTCTGAATATTAGACTGTTTTGAGGTCTGTTCATCATGATATTGTTCTTGTCTTGTAGTCGGTCTTTCATGAACAGAAGAAGCAGGCTGTTTTTTCTGTTTGACCTGTTCCATTTCAGAGCGACGCTTCGCAATGGTTTTTCGCCTTTGTTCCTGCTGTTCCTTGCGTCCACTGGCTCTGTCCGCTTTGGTTTGAGAAATACTACTGGTTAAATCACGGACATTCTCTTTTACTTTGGATTTTCCTTGATATACTGCATATCTTGCATTGGTCGGCAAATCTTTAACCTGTTCTTTCAAACCACTAGCAGTGTCTACCATTCTGTCTTTGGTATCAGCTACTGTACCGATGGTTTGACCGATACGTTTTCCAAGTGTTGATTTTTCCTTTCCGTCTGGTCGGGAGTGATCTGCTTGTGTCCTTGCAGAACTCCCCGAACCCGACTGTCCTTTTTTACCTGTAACAATGGCAGACCCAGCCCCTAGAGTAGTCATGGAACGTCCAAGTTTCCGCTGTAGACGGTGCATGTGAGCGTGCATAAGCATACGAGGTTTTCTCATCACACGACTTCCCACACTTTGAGAATCGTTACTCTGTAGAGAAAACATACTCATTAAATCGCCCAGCTTGAAGTAGATTCCTGCAAAGGTCACAATCTGTAGAAAAGCAATCAAAAAGAACGGATAACCAGCCGATAAGGTATAGAGCATGGTTGAAATACTAAATGCTGTCGTAATAATCAATGTGATTCCAGCTCGTGTCAAAATGGTATTAAAGAGCTTTGTTATGGCTCGTTTTGACATACCATCAAATGATGGAATCATGCTTAAAATAAAGCTCACAGGCAGAAACATAGCATAGATGATAAAAAGTACCTGCGAGAAAATCATGATTCCTGTTAATAGGAATACAAATATGGAAATCCCAATATTGAAGACAAATAGGAAGAAGACTGTACCTAAACGGTTAATGGTCTTTGTAATGGTTAGATTGGTATTGCTTCTGTCTTCAATTTCTTCCGCAACAATTTTTTCTCTGTCTTCGCCATTGTTGGAATCTGGGCTGGTGGAGAGCAGGCTTTCCACACGGTCAATACCGATACTTTCAATGTCTGAACTGTTGTATTGAAGCAGTAGCCACGGTTGCTGAACCTGTATGGAAAACAGGCTATCTCTGATTAAGTCCACGCTGTCCTTGCCTTGACTATCGGAATGGGGCATGACAATCTTCGTGCCAAGTGATAAACTGGCATTACTGATGTCTGATGAAAAGTCATTGATTTTTTTAATGTAGTCGGGAGCGTAGGCAATAAAGGAAGCCGATAGGATAAACACCAGCACAAAATTCATAATGGCATGAATTGCCTTTGTGGTTTCTCTCTTTATCAGTCCCGTATAGGCAACATAAACCCCAAGAACCAAAATCAAGAGTAAGAGGAATCCAACATAGAAACCCTCTGTTGAAAATCCGTTTGCACTCACACCAGCTAAGGTCTGCATATTCTTACCAATGGAATCTGCTGTAGCGGAAATGAAGTCTAAGGAATAGGCTTCCTGTACTAAGTAACCTGTCGCATTGGAAACATACAAACTGATTGTCCAAATAAAATTGGTAATGGCATATAGTCCATACATGACCTGTTTTCCAATCCCGTCCGACCAGTTCCACGGAAGCCAGCCCCAGCTATTATCCACATAAAAATCCAGTTGATAGTTTTCAAGTGGGTATCGGCTGTATTCATTTGCCACATTGACCGTATCATCTACCAAGCCCGCAGCTTGAACCACCGTTCCCAGCATGGCTAAAAGAAAAATGGCAATCACAAGTGTGAAAGCCACTGTCATTGCCACTTTACCTAGACGTTTCAGCGTCCAGTTTGATTTTATTCTGTTTACTATTGATGGTTTCACATTTACACCTCTTTTCGCACAGGTGGTCTGGTATCAAAGGCATGGAGCAGTTCTTCAAATACAGGGTGGAACTGTATCACACCGACACGACCATATAAATCACTGATAAGGCATTGCCCGTTTTCCAAATCACGCAATCGCTTCTGATTGTTTTCGTCCTCTGGGTCTACACCAAAAAAGGCTAAGGTCTTTTTAATCTCGTTAAGGTCAGTGGAACGAAATGCAAATTTTAAGCCGAGGTTATTTTTCAGTTTTTCATCTAAGAGGTCGTCTGTATTTTGGGTCACGAAATATACCCCAGCGTTCATAGCACGACCAGCCCGAACCAGCTTCATAGATAGTGTTTTTCCTTGTGCTACCTGTAAAAAGCTCCATGCTTCGTCTAAATCTACAATCTTGAAAATGCTTCGGTCTGTATGGATAAAGTCTAAAGCAAAGGTACTAATGACAATCAGCATAGCAACGGATAAAAGCTCCATAGTGGTATATTCCTCAAAGGAAGTTTCCTTGTCGGGAAGTACCAAGTCCGCAACCTGTATAATGTTCAGTTGTTTTTCTAAGCTGATAGACTGCTCCACATAACCATTACTGAATAATAAATGTGCAAAGTCATAGTCTGTAAAACTTTCGATATGGTCGGCTATACTGGTACTTAGTGGCGTATTCTCAACCCGTAATTCCTCAATCACTTTCATCAACCCTCGTACTTCACTATTGGTTACTGCACGAATGGCTTTTCTAAGGATTGGGAAGCGTTCCCCATCACGAGAGGAAATCCCCGTAAGGAATGTCAGAATATCAATAGCCAGTGATTCAGAATCTTTGGGATTTTTCATAATCACATAAGGGTCAAGTAAGCCTTTGTTTTTCTCATCAGAAGTCAGAGTGACGATATTGATTTCATGGGAAATCTCTGGCAAGGTTTCTTTCCATCTGCCACGTTCTGCTTTTGGGTCTACAATCACTGCTTGTGCCCCATAAAGCACCGCATAATAGACGATAAGGTTATTCGCAAAGGATTTACCACCACCCAGCGAACCAACAAAAGCCGACGCTAACGCATTGGTTACTGAACCCTTAACCCCTTGACTGGCAAGAGCAGGTTTCAGATAGACATTGCGTCCAGTATCTAAGCTGTAGCCAACATAAATCCCCTCATTTTCCCCCAGCATTTGAGTAGCACCAAAACCTAAACCAGCGAGGAAATCAGAGGTCACGTATTGAATATAATCATTCATATAACGCTTGCTGGCAGGTAAAAATTCTTCATGTAAGCCGAGCATATCCCCAAATGGTCGTACCAGTTTTACGCTTAAATCGTCATAAAAATCTTTCACTTCATTACAACGACGTTTGAGTTCGTCAAGATCATTTGCTGATACCCTTACCACATAAGACAGCTTGTACATAGATTCCTTGCTTTGGTCTAAATTGGTTTCCAGCTCATTCACACTTTCCAGAGCTTCCGCCACATTGGAGCTGGTTTCATTATCACTTTGCCAAGCGTGGTTATCCAAGTCTTTCAGTTCTTTCTTTTTATTGCGGACAGTAGATAGGGCTTTACGATTCGCTACAATTTCCACATTCATTGACGTATCAATCGGGAATGTAAATTGCTGTTGCTGGTAGTAGAAGATTTCAGAGGACGGGAAGTCCAGTTCTCCGACAATGCTGTTAATGGTAAAGTAAGCTACATAGACGGTTTCATCTTCCTGCTGGATTTTCAAATATCGCTGTTTTTCTTCCACCAAACAGCGAGTAGGCTTAATCAAGTCATAGTATTTAATCAGCGTTTCATTATCCAGCTTTTTCTTTGATAGATGGTACTCATACTCTTCATAGGCAGTGTCTGTCTGTCCGTAAAGGTGTTCAATCAGATAGCCGAAGTCGTCCTTATCTAACCTGCGGATTTTGAAACGACGAGAGATTTTATTTTCTAAGAGCTTTTCCATCTTCTGAAAACGCAGGATTTCATCATTACTCATACTAACAAAATCGCCCATCAGCTTATGGTTCACATCATAGACAAAATCAGACAAAGCATTTTTTGCTTCAACGGTAAGACTTTTCATAGAAAACTCCTGATCGTTGAGAAGCAACTTAAAGCCGATAAAGAAACGGTAGTTCACTTGATTTTCGCCAATCATGGATATTAAAGCGTCTGTCTGTTGGTCGATTTTGTCATAGGCAACCGCTTTGAGCTTGCCAGTGACTTCATTTTTGGAACGCTCTTGTGCAGAACGTATGCTGGATTCTGTACTGATTTGTAAAGCATGAATTTTGCCATCACGATTTTGTGCGATAAGCTGTCTGAAAGAATCATGCACTTGTATTTTCTGTTCTGGACTTAGAAATGAGTAATTGTAAGGAACAAGCTCATAGTAAGCATAACATTCCCCGTCTTTATTCCAGACGAGATTGTTTTCAATGTATTTAATTGGATATGCCATAAAATTCACTCCTAACTGCTGTAATGGCTTCTTGTGGCTGGTTTCTGCCAAGCGTTACTTTTTTTCCTGCATAGGTCAGCTTTGGTCGCAGTGCATAAGCAATGACAGACTTCAAAAATCCATAAGGCTTTTTACCATCAAAAGTTTTTGTAGACATAAACCATGTGAAAGCCACAGGAATCCCAAAGTATTTGAGAAATGCTCCCTCTATCATGGAAAGAGGGGGCAAGTTGCCAAGTATCATCACTGCAAAGAGTGACACGACAAACCATGTCATTTGCGTAAAGGTTATGGGAAACGGAAGTCTAAAATCGTTGATGGAGTACAGCACTTTCTCAACAGACCAAATACTGGTATAGCTTCGTATTTTCTTCATAGAATCAATCCTTTCAATAGACGATTTCAAAAATCCCATAATTGGTTGTGATAAAAGTTCCCGAAATTTCTAAATCACGACCATAGGATTCGTAATCAATATAGTTTTGAAGACTGGTTGGCACTTCGCCCAATACTCCAGTTTCTTCAATGTAGTAACGTGCGACATCTGCCATATCATCACAATCCGAGTGAATGATAATATCCTCTTGATGTTCGCTTAGTTCCTCAATACTTGAAAAATGAGTGAGCAGAGCAGATAGCTCGGATTGTAGTTCCTCTGGCAACTCCGATACCATTTCCCATAGGCGATTGAGTTCGCCAATAGAAGTGTATTCGTCAACCGTAAAGGGTAACTCATAATCGTGAATGGCGTATTCCTCGTATTCATCATTCAAGCCGATTTTCTCTTTGACTTCTTCAAAATCAATGGGAAAGGTAAACCAAGCACCGACTAATTCTCCTTCATTGTATTTACCTAAGTTGGCAATATAGACTTGCATATCGTCCATGTGTTCACGTCCTTTCTTTGTAGAGATTCAAAAATCCCTACCGCACTTCGTTTGGTGTACCATTCTTTTGCGGAACATAAGAAAACCACTTATATTCCACAAAATAACGGTTTAATTTAAGCACCGATAATGCGATTAAATAGCTCTAATAAAATGTCTTTTACTCCAGCAGCGTTGAACACCAAGCCCACCGCAATAATCGCAATGATGAGAAAGCCAATCAGTTTACTAAACTCACGCTTGAAGCCAAGATACAAGCCAATTACAACGATTGCTAAAAGTACCAGTGATTGAGCATTTGATAGAAACCAGTTATAAAGGTTTTGTCCAAAATTCATAAAAATGTTCTCCTTTCTGTATGCAGTGAATTTGTATTTAAGTTATTTTTTTGTCGTTATCACGTCCTGTTCTTTTACCGACTGTTGCTTTAAAATCTGCTTGTGTCGGTCTGTCAGTTTCGCATGGTCGAGAATGTCTTTCACAACCTGCGTCTGGTTAATTTCATCAAGTGTAATAGCAACCTTTAAGGTCGGGGCGACTTGATGAGATAGCCAGTTTAGTGTCCTTTGGAAAGAGTAAGGCTCTGGTTTTGTGGTTAGCTTTAATCGTTCACGATTGTTTCCAATAAACCATGCCCATTCTTCATTGAGTTTCCAATCGGAACGTGCTTTTGAATCGTCCTTATCCACAAAGCGGATATACCGATTGATAATCTTAAAAGCTGTATGCTCTGGATTATCATAGACAAGTAAATCACGTACTGCATAATAGGCACGCTCATTTTTTAGTCGGATTTCAAAACGGTTTTTAACCTCTGCGTCTTCAATGGGAATATCATTTTTCTTGTACTGCTCATAGTCCTTTTCATAGATACAGAAATAGACTTCGCTTTGTAATGAACCGATATAAAGCGTGTTTCCCATACATTCCTTTTCATCTTTGCGTACCAGTTCGCCACTGCGATAGCTCTTGAAACTGCGGAACACCGAAATACACTCTTCCTGTAGGCATTTTTCCGTCAGTGTGGGAATATTCAAAATCCCTGTTTTATCGTTGATGGCAAGGTCAAGGCGTTTCATCACGCCACCAGCCACCAAAGCGTCCATAAAGAACTCATACCAGCTTCTTTGTTGTGCTAGAAGATAGCTTTCAAATTGTCTGCACCCACGACCTTTTAATTCCACCAGAACACCTTTGTCTATCTCATGAGAGCAGAGAACGAATATATCGCCTAAGGCATAATGTTCTGAATAAGAATAAAAGCCATAGTCTTCATGAAGAAAATAGGAAAGTTTCAATTGCAATATTTCTTCAACCACATGCTGTACGTCCATTGTGGGAAAGCGAATCCTTACATAGTCAAAGAGCATTTCAAGTGGGGCATCGGGATTGAAGCGTTCCAGAGTTTCCCAAAGGGATTGTTGCAACTCGTCTGATGGCTTAACCTTGCCAGTTTCAATGTCGCTAAGATATTGCCTTGTAATGCCTGTAGCAATAGCCAGTCGGTTTTGAGATAGCCCATAAGCCAACCGTTTTTCCTTTAAATGCTGTATCAAAGTTTGTTCATTCAGTTAAATCCCTCCAATTAAAAAAGGTATGTCAACTATTGAAGCTCATTTGACATACCACGAAATTTTCTAAACTCCTTGTAACCAAAGAATTTTCTGCTATTTTTTTGACTGTTTCCTGTCGATTTGTACCCCCCTGTTAGATACGGGGGGTTAGGTGCTGGCGTGGCTATCGCCACACCAGCCAGCAAGATCAGTCCACACCTGCGACTTTCGCTTCGCACGTCGCCTGCGTGGACTGTCTGCTGTTGGTTAGTTTTTTTATTTCCTCCAAAAAGTCATGACCTTTTGGTACTAAGGGAGTGTAAAATTCTGATATGACACTTGTTCCCACATCAACATAGCCACGACCTTTGATTTGTTTTAAGAAGAAATCTTTTTGTACATCACTGCCAAACATCATGCCATAGCCCATTTCAGACATTCTTCCAAGTGCCACTCTGAAATTAAACTGGTCACGGATTCCGTCGCCTAAATATTTTGCGTCTGGACGTTGACAAGCCAGTATTAAAAAGAAGCCAGCTTGACGACCTAACATGACAATCTGTTTGAGCTTGTTTAAGACTGCGGTATTTTCTTTATTTCCCAGCATTTCCATGAAAGCCACGTATTCATCAAAGATAAGAAAGTTTGCAGGAAGTCCTAAGTAGGCATAGTTCTCGCCAGTCTTATAGTTTTCCATCTCTTTCATAGCTTCACTTCGTGCCATCATTTCATCATAGAAACGGTCAATGCAGGAGAGCATATCTTCTTTTCTGTAGTAGACATTCCCCATCACAGAGCCTAAGTCGGCAAGGTCGGCGTTCTTTGGGTCAAGAATATAGAGCTTAGAATCTGTATAAAGCAAGGCTTCAATCAGTGTCAGTATAAAGTAAGTTTTACCGCCACCTGTACCACCAGCTATGAGCATGTGAGGGAGCTTGTCATATTCCCACCATACGTTTTCCATCAAGCGTAGTTTGCCATCTTTGGCTTGGACTTCATCAATAGAAATACGACTGGCGATGGTGTCATAGAGCAGGGTATATTCCACATAAGAATCTTTTAACTCTTTATCCGTCAGCTCACAGTACAATCCGCTTTCTAATTTCTTTTCCAAGTGTAGGAGCTGGTCTTGATATTTTCCTAGCGTGATTTCCACTCGCATCTGTATTAAACCATCTTTAAGGCGATAAAATATTTTGGGAAAGTAGGTTATCTTTTCCTTAGTACGACTGGACGAATCTTTGAAGAAGCCATCTGTTTTGACCTGTTCCGATTCATACCACTTGTTTTCAAGTACCATCTTAGCCAGCTTTTGACGGTGGTACAGTTGTTTTACTGTATCATATCTATATCTTTTGAATAGAAATGCCACCAGCAAGCAGACAAGAATTGCGACACTAACACTAATAACTAAATAGGGAATGTGAATCTTGTCTACTTGTGATAGGTTAAAGTCCTGCCAGTTAATCTGCTGGATTGTCTTCACATGAAACAGTCCGATAACCAGCAGGAAAATTGGCAGTAAGGACGCTACTGTAAAATGAAAGACTAAATCCTTGTCACTTGGGCGAATCCTTTTACCACGAATGCCAAACTGTTTCATGCGGGATTTCCTCCTTTCTCTCTAGTGGAAGTAGCATGACTATTTATCCGTGGCTGGCTCTTTTTTTAGGTTGTGGCTGATTTTTAAAGGTACTGGAATCTTTCGTCAATACAATATCGTCTGCCTTGATATACCAGTCAACATCTGCCCCTCGGAAGGTAGCGGTAGCGACGGTATCTGCAACTGGATTGATGATTTCCACTTTTGCGTTATAGTCAAACTCTTTCAAAGGAACACTGGCAGGAATACTCACTTGAATCATACGTCCTTGCCCTTTGGATTTTAAATCATAGGTACGTTCTTTGATTTCATCTGAAACCGTACCGTCGTCATTTTGGATTCGTACTTCACGACGGAGTGCTGAAAACTTTAATTCTCCAAATGTAGCGTCTTTATCTAATACAATGCCATTAGGTAATCTCATCATTTTTCCTCTCTTTCTTTATTCTTTTATCATGTCGTCCGCATGTAAAAGGTAATTTGTGAATCCACGAGTACCAATTTTATAGCCCTCTGCGGTAATACGTGGATTGACTAACATTACACGTTCCTCAAAGCCGAAATGTTTTTCTCCAGCTTCAGCAGGAAGCACCACCACAATATCATCTGCTCTTTGAACGTCAGAATAGAGGTTGTAGCTTCGAGATAAGACAGTTAATTGTCCGTTGATTCTTCGCTGTTCTACTTTATCCTCGCCAGCAAATTCTAAATTGCCAAATGTTTTTTCCATGTTGGGAATCACAAATTTAAGTTCCATATTTTTACCTATCCTTTCTTTTTATTGTTTGATAAATCTTGTTTGTTTGATGGTCTTAAAGGGAGGGGAGCGACCTTTTGATTCTTGATTTTCTGTTTTCATAAGTTCACTTCCTTTCAAATATTGGGTAAAAAAATAGACACCTCATTTTTTGAAGTGTCTACCTATTAAATATTCAATTTTATTGGAAGTATCTTTGTATCTTCACTTTTCAAGGATAAATCGTCGTATCAAAGCTCATTCATAAGTAGTAAATTAGTAGTAAATTGAGTGGTTTTGACCTTGATAAAGTGTGATAAGTCCAGTGTTTATGCGGATAATTAGATTTTTATACTGTTTTTAGTAATAAAAATTGTAAGAAAAAACTGCAGTCTTATTTCTTTTCAATATAGGCGATTTCTCTTTGGATAAAGCGACCTGCCACATTGGCAATTTCTCTTACAGATTTTATTTTTATATAAGAACTTCCAAATAAAAACTTTGCGTTGTCAACTTTGTCACTATTTAAAATGGCAGAAGTGTGAATACCCATTTTTTTAAGCTTATCCAATTCCAATTTTGTATTTTCAAGGGAGGCTTCTTCAGAATATTTTTTTGATCCAAAGAAATTTTTTGAACTTAGGGGTCTCATGTCACGAGGCTCAGCATCTGTTAGAGCAATTGTGAGACGGTTGTCATTTATATTTTCGATTAAATTTTTATAGGCTCGATAAAAAAGTCCGTCTCGGTTCCAACCCATGGCCTTGTATCGAAAGATTTTTTGGGGGTCGGACTTATCTCCATAATCTTTTAAGATGCTTATAACTGTATAGTCGCCCACACTTTGGTAGGAAATAACTCTGTTTAAGATGTCGTTGTTTTCGAGGGACTTGGAGACTATGTAGGCCTCAATTGCTATGTCTGATTCAACTTCTAAAAGAGAAGCAGAAGCGTCTAAGACTAGGTCCACTTTCATAATGGAGCGAGGCTTTAAATTTTTCTTGGAAAAAATATTTGCCCTTTCAGTAATCATGGACTTATAGGCCAGGCGTGAAACTAGCCTTCCCCTCTTGGTCACCACTTCTTCTTCGCCATATTGGAGGGAGAGGGCCACCCTAATTTTTTTGGACAGGCTTTTAATCTCCTTGTCGTAAAACTTTTTATCCTTCTTAAATTTTAAGAGGTGCCTTTCTATTGTTGACTCCTCAAGTTTTTCTTTACTTAAGTCTTTATTATCAAGTCCTCTTGTGAAATGGAGTTTTGATTTTTTGTGGGCTCCAAATAAATATTTTTCTTCGATTATTTTCATTTGGTCTTCTGAATAAATTGATTTGCCAAAATTTTTTTCAATAAAGTTTTCCCTCTCTCTTCGTCTTTTTGCAGCAAGGGAATATAGAAGTCCAGAAAGCCCAGAGCTTTTATTGTTTTTGAAGTCGCCAAAAATTGTTGGTTTGTTAGATCTTTCAAGTTTTACAAAGCCCATGGAGTCAAAGAAGGTAAAATTTTTTAGGGGAGAAAATTTTAAAAGTTCATTTTCTTTGTAATTTAAATTTTCTCTAAAGATTTTAAGGACTCTTTCTTCTACATTATTTTCATTTGTGTCGCAACAAAGTCTTAAGTTATTATAAATTTTTTCTCTTTTAGGACTTAGTTTATAGTCTTTCCCCAAAATCGTATTTATTTTTTTCATCTGGAGATCAAAGAATAAATTTTCCTTTAGTGCCAGGTTCTTTCGCTGCAAGTCATATTTATCTTCTGAAAATTTCTTTGCGTAAGTTTCCCTTAGGGAAGTCAAGACTCTTCGAGAGGATAATTCTTTTTTATAGACAAAATCTTCTAATAGATAGACTGCGAATAAGTCAAATTTATCCCTATTGAGATTGTACTCCCAGTTAGAAAATAAGTCCTCGAGACTCTTAGACCCAAAATATTTTGCAGAAAGGCCAATTATTAAATTTACATAAAAGTCGGGATTGCCAGAAATATCTTGGCCTGTGATAAAGGGTTCACTGTCATAGTCCATGGACCCGTCCCAAATTATATTTTTTATTCGATTTTTTTCTTTTATTAAAAATTTATCTTCCATAATAAGCAGTCACTCTTGAAAAATATTTTCAAAATATAAGTCTTCTTTAAACCTTGTCCTTATTAGGTCTCTTAAAATTTCTTCTTCAAAGGGATCAAAAAGTTTATTGGCAATAGTTAAATCAAGGGCAGAAGTAAGGGAAAGGTCTTCTCTTACAAGATCAATTGCATCAAAAATCCCCCTGAGGTCTGGTGCTGTTGTAGAAATTTCTCCTGCTTCAGCTTTTAACTTTAAGTCGTAGAAAAAATTGGAAATATCCCTTACACAATCTTTCATCATTGACGGATATTCTTTTTTAATAAGATCCTCAAGTCTTTCGCGAGAGATAAGGGGCATCCTAATAATTACAAAACGAGACAAGAGAGCCTCGTTTAATTCTCTTGTGCCTTCGTAACCATAGTTCATTGTGGCAATAAATCTTGTGGCAGGGTGAAGCCTAATTATGTCATAGCCTGGTATGTCAATTACCCTCCTGTAGTCCAAGATAGAGTGAAGGACAGCCATGGCTTCGTTCTTGGCCATGTTTATTTCATCAAGTACAACAAAACCACCAACCTCTGCAGCTCTTGCAATAGGGCCCTTTCGAAATAGGACATTTCCATCTCTTAAGGTGTCGTCACCAATTAAGACAGAAGAGTCTATATTTATGTGAAAGGATAGGTTCCAAAGAGGCCTTTTAAAGATGTAGGCCAGATTTTCTGCCAAGACGTTTTTACCTGTAGACTTATCTCCAACAAGGAGGATGTTTTTTCCCGCCAAGATTGCAGATGTTGCCATATCTAAAATTTCGTCACCAGAATATAGAAAGTGTGGCTTAGGTATCCTTTCCTTATATTTTTCATCTAAGTCGTAAGACCTTATAAAGTCTTGAATTTTTTTATTATTCATATTATCACTTTTCAATTGAATTAATTTCATTCTCTACATACAATTTTTTAAAATTCCCAAGACCTATGGCAGAAATAATAATGTCTATGTCCTCATGACCCTTAAAAAAGAGATCAATAGTTGGGTTATAAAAAATAGATATATTAGAGACTTCTACTTTTTTATACCTTTTTGTGTCTCCATTATCCTTTATTGAAATGTCAAAGTCAAAAGTGCCCACAGAGCAGCAAGATGCCTTGACGTCCACATCAGGATTTACAAAAATTTTACTTATATTTTTCTTTTTTAAAAAGGACAGAGCCTTATCACTTAATATAAAATTCATAAGACCTCCTTAAAAAGTCCTGTAGATTATACTTAAAAAAGTAACTCATATAATTAATCTTATTTCAATTATAAGTCTAAAAATAAATCACAACAAGTTAAGATTGTTTAGGAAAAATCTAAGTCAGAAAATTGCAAAAAAAAAGAAGGCATAAACCTTCAGATAAAAAAATGGTCGGGGTGAGAGGATTCGAACCCCCGGCCCCATGGTCCCAAACCACGTGCGCTACCAAACTGCGCTACACCCCGACGACAGATTCACATAAGTGAAAACTTGTATTTTATTTTCGAACAAATACTATTATAGCATGTAAAAAATATTTGTCAAAGCTTTTTTTACAAAAAATTTAATCTCTCAAAAGCTATCTAATTCATTTTACTTGAAATCTAATAAAAATACAACTAAAATAATAGTACTATGGGAAAGGAGCTAAGATGAAGGCTATTATTTTTGATTTAGATGGAACCCTAGTTGATTCTATGAAATATTGGAGAAGTGTTTCTCGTAACTTCATGAAGACCAAGGGAATAGATATAGAAGATGCAGTCCAGCACAAGATGACAACTATGAACTTGGACGCATCCTTAAAGTATTTAAAAGACTACTATAAATTAGAAGAAAGCTTTGAAGAACTTATGAGAGACTTTAGCAGGACTGTTGAAGATTTTTATAGAAACAAGGTTGAAACTAAAGAAGGATGTCTTGAAATTTTAAAATATTTTAAGGACAAGGGGATGAAGGTTGTAATAGGAACATCAACTGCAGCCCACTTCGCCAACATAGTTATAGAAAAATATAGGATAGATAAATTTATTGACGGCCTCTACACAGCAGATTCAGTGGGGCACCTAAAGGCAGAAGAAAAATTTTACACATCAATTGCAGAAGAACTGGGAGAAAGGCCAGAAGATGTATTTTTAGTAGATGATTCCTACCTTGCCCTAAGGACAGGAAAGAGAGCAGGACTTAAAACTATTGGCATCTATGACGAGAACTCTAAGGACACTTGGTCAACAATTGTTAGTGAAAATAAAAATTCTGTAAAGAGATTATTAGAATTGAAAAATTTATGAGATTATTTTTATTTTTTGCAGTAAGAATAGTACCTGCCTTTATAATTACTTTCCTAGGCTTTTCCCTTATAAGAGTTAACTTCTTTAGTCACAGGAAGAAAAATTCCACAGGCTTTAGAGAATTTTTGCTTAGCCTTTTCGCAGCCTACCTGGTTTTTTTAGCCATAATGCTTTTTATGCCCAACTCCTACATAGCAGGTTCTGGAATAAATTTGACCAACGAGAACTTTGACTTTGTTGGCAACTTTAAAGATAGATTATCATCAGGAGCCTGGGGAGTTAACCTAGTTCCCTTTAGGACTATGAAAAACTATATAAAATATTCAGGCTTCACCCACACACTTACAAATATACTTGGGAACATAATAATTTTTATCCCCTTTGGAATTTTAGTACCAGAAATTTTTCCAAAGTTTAGAAGATTATTAAAAATTATAAGCTTATCCATTGCCACATCCTTTTTTGTAGAATTCATCCAATTTTTTATTGGAAGGTCAGTGGACATTGACGATTTAATTTTAAATGTCTTGGGATCTTTTATTGGTTATCTTATTTGGGATAAGATTTTAAGATATAAATTTGCCAAGAAGAAGAGAAGAAAGAGAAGACCAAGGCCCTCTAAAATTGACAAAGACCAGGCTATCTAGTATAATTTTAGTCTAAGTAAATATGGGGGCGAAAATGGTTTCGACGGGGATTTTGAGCTTAAAGTAGCGAGTCGTTGATGGATCACACAACGTAAAAATGGTCTATTAAAAAATAAACGACGAAAATAATTTCGCACTAGCTGCCTAATTAGGTAGCAATCCGGCCAGACACCGCGATCTGCAACCGGGTTTCAAATTAGCGGGCAAACGAACTCTGTGATGCGTCATAGCAGAGGGGGTTTATGGCGATACCCTGTATGAGTTTGACACTCTAGTAATACAGGGGAAAACTAAAGAGGAGTCTGCACTCGGAGAATCTTTCTGTAAGAGGTCTTCGGACGTGGGTTCGACTCCCACCGCCTCCACCAAAGCAAAGTCATTCATGTGAATGGCTTTTTTATTTTGCGTAAACTCACAAAAAGGGACTTAAGATAATTTAAGTCCCTTTCCGTATTTATACATTTTTAATTGTATTCTTAATTTTATTTGCCGAATAAAATTATCTTATGAAGACTTTAGTAGTCTTTCATACTCTTCCACTAACTCCACTGGTATTACAAAGTTAAAGTAGCCGCCACTTTTAGACAAGAAGAGATACATTAGTCCAAGTCTTGTGAATTTTTTCATATTGACGTAGACGTTCTCGTCTGAATAGTCTACAGCTCCATTGTAAAAGTCGTAAAAGGACTTGTGTTCCTTCTCATCAAAGGAAAGTAGAGTGTCCTTAAACTTAGACAAAATGGTTTCGTGGATTGCATCAATTTCTTCTCTTTCGCTTAGTCCTTCAAGGCCAAGATCATAAGAAGAAGCGATTAGCTTCCTCTGGTCCTGGTCTAAAGCCTCCACAATGGGGTATAATCTATCTATAGGCAGTTTATTAATGCTTTCAACTTCAAATAGTTTTAATAAAAAATCGCTCATGTTTCACCTCGTATTTATTATACATGAAATGAGCAATGGGAGGTAATATGTCAAAAATTAAAAAACTTTCAGATGGCGTTTATTGTAAGATTGTTCCACTTAAGGGCAACCCCCTAAAGAGCATCAACATCTACATGGTCAAGTCCAAGGGCGAAGCCATGATTGTGGACACAGGCTTTAACACAGAAGAAATTAGAAATGAGATGCTTTCTTTTATGAAGGACATGGAGGTTGACTATGACAAGACAATTTTATTCTTGACCCACCTTCACTCTGATCACACAGGTCTTGCTTCATGGTTTCATGAAGAGCTTGGCATTGATATTTACATGGGAGATATTGACTACAGGATGATGTCTTCTATGGCTGATGCTAACTCAAAAAGATGGAAGGAAGTTATGGATACTACTCACATCCAAGGACTTGAAGAAGACAACTTAAAAATCGAAGAGCACGCTGGTTTTATTTACAGACCTAAGTCAGAGTTCCCCTATGTGTCCTTTAATCCAAACTATATTTTAAAAGTTGGGGACTTTACTTTTAAGGGAATGGACTTTTCTGGCCACACTCCTGGCATGGTTGGTCTTTATGAAGAAGAAAGAAAAATTCTTTTCTGTGGCGACCACCTCTTGGGAGATATCACTCCAAATATAACTTTTTGGAACTTCACAGTGGGCGACAGTCTAGGAAGGTATCTTAAAAATATTGAAAAGTTAAGAGACTTGCCAATTGATCACTTGTATTCTTCTCACAGGGCCCTTATTGAAGATGTGCCAAAGAGGATTGATGAATTGAAGGCCCATCACCAACACAGGGTGGATGAAGCCTACAAGACTTTAAAGGAAAAGGGCAAGTGCACTGTTAGGGATATTGCCATGAACATGACTTGGGATATGAGGGCCAGAGACTTTTCTGAATTCCCTAATACTCAAAAGTTTTTCGCAGCTGGAGAAGCCCACGCCCATCTTGAACATCTAAGGGCCATAGGCAAGGCTGACTTTGAGTGGACTGATGACGGAGTCCTTTTATACTACGCAAAGTAAAATTTATTTGATTTAAGAAGCTACAAGTCATAAAATATTTATGGATTAGTAAGTAAATAATTGGAAGAAATAAAATTTGGAGTGAATTATGGAAAATTTAGTTTGTAAATATAAGGATAAAGTTTTAAAATCTGGCGGAGAAACTATTCTTTGTGGAATTGTAAATGTTACACCGGACTCCTTCTCTGATGGAGGCAAGTGGTATGGCAAGGACAAGGCCATTAAGAGGGCTCTTGAACTTATAGAAGCTGGTGCCGGCATGATCGACCTTGGTGGTGAATCTACTAGACCAGGATCCCACTATGTTGAGATTCAAGAGGAAATAGAAAGGGTTGTTCCTGTTATAAAGGAATTAAAGACAATGACTGATGTCCCACTTTCTATTGACACATGGAAGGCAGACGTTGCTGAAGCAGCAATTGAAGCAGGAGTTGACTTTGTAAATGACATCACAGGCTTTATGGGAGACCCAAGAATGGCAGAAGTTGTGGGCAAGAGTGATGTTGGTGCAATCCTAATGTTTAACCCAAAGATTGCAAGGCCAAACCACAAGTCATCTGCCAACTTCCCACCTTTTGGGGGCGAAGGAGCTTTCACTGAAGAAGAATTAAAATCCTTTGAAGAGATGGATGTTGTGGAAGTCATGAAAAAATATTTATCAAAATCACTTGAACGTGCAGAAGCAAATGGAATCTCAAGAGAAAGAATTATGCTTGACCCAGGCATTGGCTTTGCCCTTACAAAAAAGGAAAATTTAAAGTTGATTGATAAAATTGACGTCTTAAGAGACATGGGATGCTTTAGCTTCCTTGGAGTTTCAAGAAAGAGATTTATAACAAATATTTTAAGTGAAAACAATATTGATGCTGACGGCAACAATGAAGAAGGCTTTGAAAATAGGGACGAAGCTTCAGCAGCCCTTACGACTATTGCAGCTTACAAGGGTGTAGAAGTTTTAAGAGTCCACACAATGGACCACCACCGTCTTGCAAAGCTAGTTGCAGATTCAGTTAGACTTAACCAAGTAATAGAAGATGTAAGTTTTAAGGCTTATTCACTTTAAATTATTTTTCATAAGATATATAATATTATTTGTTAATAGAATTAGGGGGAAATTATGGCACTAATAGAAGAATTAAAAACAAAAGTTAGAGAAGCAAAACCAGAAATAGTATTTCCAGAAGGAAACGACAGAAGAATCTTAAGAGCAGCAATTAGACTTAACGACGAAGGCGACATTAAGCCAATCGTTCTTGGAGACGAAGCAGAACTAAAAGCTCTTGCAGAAAAAGAAGGCGTTGAACTTGGAAATCTAGAAATCCTTAATCCAGAAACTTACGAAGGAAAAGATGAAATGATCAAGGCTTTCGTAGAAAGAAGAAAAGGAAAAGTAAACGAAGAACAAGCAGCAGATATCCTAAAAGACAACAACTACTTTGGAACAATGCTTGTATATATGGAAAAAGCTAAGGGATTTGTATCTGGTGCAGCTCACACAACTGCAGACACAGTAAGACCAGCTCTTCAAATCATAAAGACAAAACCAGAATACAAGAGATGCTCAGGTGCCTTCATCATGATTAGAGATGACGAGCTTTACCTAATGGCAGACTGTGCAATTAACACAGACCTTGATGCAGAAGGCCTAGCAGAAGTAGCGGTAGTATCAAATGAAACTGCAAAACAATTTGGCATTGATCCAAAGGTTGCAATGCTTTCCTTCTCATCTCACGGATCAGCTTCTCACGAAAGAGTAACAATGGTAGCAGACGCAGCTAAGATGGCAGCAGAAAGAAATCCAGAAATGGCAGTTGATGGAGAACTTCAATTTGATGCAGCCTTCATCGAAAGAGTTGCAGCTAAAAAAGCACCAGAATCAAAGGTAGCAGGTCACGCAAATGTATTTATCTTCCCAAGCATTGAAGCAGGTAACATTGGCTACAAACTTGCACAATACTTTGGTGGCTTTAAGGCAGTAGGACCAATCCTACAAGGACTTAACGCTCCAGTAAACGACCTTTCAAGAGGTTGTGTAGAAGACGAAGCTTACGCACTAGCTATCATCACAGCAGCACAAGCAGTTCTTTAATAAAAAATAGACTTAAAGACTTCCTTAGGGGAGTCTTTATTTTTGTACGCTTTAGTATGAATAAACCACCAGCTATGCTGGTGGTAGGAAAATAAGCTTTAGCTTCAAGCAAAAAACCTCCCGTGATAAACTATTAATGTTACTGGCAGTAGCATAAATAGAAAAGGGAGGTATCCTAAAATGGATAAAAATAGTTTATCACATACATCATGGAATTGTAAGTATCACGTAGTATTTGCTCCAAAATACAGAAGGCAATTAATATATGGAAGATTAAAACAAGATATAGGAAAAATATTAAGAGATTTATGTGATAGAAAAGGAATAAATATAATAGAAGCGGAATGCTGTCCAGACCATATCCATATGTTGTTGGAAATTCCACCAAAATACAGCATATCTCAAACGATGGGATATTTAAAAGGAAAAAGCAGTCTAATAATATTTGATAGGCATGCAAACTTAAAATATAAATATGGAAATAGACATTTTTGGTGCAGAGGATACTATGTAGACACAGCAGGAAAGAATGTGAAAAAGATACAAGAATATATAAAAAATCAATTAAAAGAAGATTACATGGCAGATCAAATAAGCATTAAAGAATTTGTTGACCCGTTTACGGGTGAGCAAGTAAACAAAAGCAAAAAATAAGGTGCTTTAGCACCAGCTGTGAAAATTGGTGCACGAGAAAGAAAGTTCGAAGCATGGAATGCTGCCGGTAACAGCCCCTTATAGGGGCAAAACAAACCACCGGCTCAGCCGGTGGTTATGATTTTGCCTTTTGTTTATATAATGATGTCAAGTAAAATTTAGTTAAAAGAGTAGGTTATATAAGATATGGAAAAGAAAAAGTGGAAGATTTTTTTAGTAGAAGATGACAAGGTGATTGCAGAAGAAATTAAAAGACACCTGGAGTTTTGGAATTATGAGATAAAAATTGCAGAGGACTTTCAAAATATTTTTGATGAATTTAAAAACTTTCATCCTGATTTAGTTTTAATGGATGTGACTCTTCCCTTTTACAATGGCTATCATTGGTGCAAAATTATTAGAAAAAATTCTAAAGTTCCAATTTTATTTATTTCAGCTGCTGATGAAAACTTAAATTTGATAATGGCAATGGATCTTGGAGCAGATGATTATTTGACTAAGCCCTTTGAACTAGACCTATTACAAATAAAAATAAGAGCCTTGCTTAGAAGAGCTTACGAATATATTGAGACAAGAAATATTCTTTACAAAGATATAAGCCTTGACTGCGACAAGATGATTATATCAAGAGAAAACAAAGAAATAGAGCTCACGAAAAATGAATTTAAAATTTTAGAAATTCTCTTGGAAAAGCCAGGTAAAGTTGTTAATAGAGATGAAATTATTGATAAAATTTGGCAAACTGACTCTTATATTGACGACAACACCTTAACAGTAAATGTAATGCGTCTGAGAAAAAATCTAGAAGATATAAAGATTTTTGACCTAATAAAGACTAAGAAAGGAGTAGGCTATTATGTCCCACCTGCCAATTAAAAGTTTTTTAAAGAGAGAAAAATTCACATTAATTCTTGGACTTTTCATATTTTTTTATATCCTGGGAACTTATTTAATTTTTGAATTTGATAGAGATAAGTCAACTTACATAGCTTTTTTATATCTATTTTTATTTTTTATTTATATGATTATTCTTTACTCCATAAGGGATCAGAATTACAGAAAAGAAATAGATATTTTAAATAGAAAAAACTACGAAAAAATATTAGAACTTTATGAGTCTCCATTATCAAAGGCTCTTTATAAAAATGTAGAAGAAAATAAAAGAATTAAAGAAATTGGAGAAAAGAAAAAAGCAGATGTGAAAAACTACTTAACTATTTGGACTCATCAAATAAAATCTCCAATATTTGCATTAAAACTTTTACTCAAAAAAGATGAAATAAACAAAATAGATTGTGAAAAAGAGATTTTTGAGATCGAAGAGTATGTGGGAAATATTTTAGGCTATGCAAGGATGAATGCAGATAGCACAGACTATGTCTTTAGCAAATACAGTTTAGATGAAATTATTAAGGGAGTAATTAGGAAATATTCGATTCAGTTTATTGGAAAAAATAATAGGGTAGACTTTTTTGAAACTAAGAAAATAATTTTAACTGATGCCAAGTGGTTTTCTTTTTTATTAGAACAAATTATTTCTAATGCAATCAAGTACACGCATAATGGAAGGATTGCAATTTATTTAGAGAAAAATGAACTTGTAATTGAAGATAATGGAATTGGAATAATGCCAGAAGATTTGCCGAGAATTTTTGATGCAGGATACACTGGTTACAACGGTAGGTTGGAGAAAAAGTCAACGGGACTGGGACTAAATCTCTCAAAGAATATTGGGAAGTCTTTAAGAGTGACATTGAGGTGTGAGTCAGAGCAAAAGGTTGGCACAAAGATGTTTATAAATTTAAAAAATATTTTGGATTAGAGTGTTTAGCACTCTTTTTTTTATATCTTACAAAAATGTCACATTAAAGCTCTATTTGTTATGTAAATAAAAGGATTTATTTTTTTATACAATTTATAATGTAGTAAGAGGTGAGAAAATGATAAAGAAAATATTCAAAGGAATTTTAATTTTTTTAGTATCCCTTATTATTCTTATAGGGATTGGAGATTTTTTGTGGATTAATCTTCCGAAGTTAAGTGCAAGAAAAAATATTTCAGATATAGAAGAATATGGCAAAGAGGTAAGCCAGATAAATTTAGATGATAATGTGAAAGTTGTTGGACTTGGGGAAGCGACTCACGGAAACTCTGATTTTCAAAATTTAAAATTAGAAGTTTTAAAGACCTTAGTTGAAAAAAATAATTTAAAGAGCTTTGCCATTGAAGCTGATTTTGGCGAAGGAATGATAATAAATAATTACATTCATGGAAATAAGAGAGATGAAAATATTTCAAGAATTCTTTCTTTTAATATTTATCACACAAAGAATATGAATGACCTTATAAACTATATGTTTGACTACAACCAAAAAGCAAAGGATGAGGACAAACTTTCTTTTTACGGCTTTGACATGCAAAATCCTGAAAAATCCATGGAGTTAATTTTAGATTTTTGTAAGGAAAATAATATTTTACAGGAAAAAGACTTACAAAAGGAATTTTCCTTTATTAAAGATGAAAAATTTAAGATTTCACAGATAAAAGATAAAGAAGATTTGTTGTTGGAAATAAAAGCTCACACAGACGCCTTATCTTCTCCTAAGGCAAAAATTCTTTCAAGAGCTCTTACAAATGTCTTGGATAGTGTTAAGTATTACGAATTAGATTTTAATGATTATGTAAAAGTAAACAATGTGAGAGATGAGCTTATGGCTGAGAATGTTAAGTGGATAAGTGATTTTGAAAAATCAAAGGGAAATGATCTGCTTTTAATTTCTGGTCATAATGGTCACATCGCAAAAAGTGAAAAGTTTTATGAGCCAATGGGGTCTCACTTAAAGAAAATATTTGGCGAAGAATATTTTATTATTGGCACTGACTTTTATAAGGGAATAGTAAACATAAACGAAGTTGGTCCAGATAACAAGAGGTCAAACCATGTCTTTGTCTCTGCTGATCCTTTAGCTAACAGTGCTAGAAAATTTAAAGGAAAATATTATTTAGATTTTACAAAAGTTAAAGATGGGGAAACTTTTGACCTTATAAATAAAGAAATCAACATGATAAGTTTGGGCGAAGGATACTCTCCACTAATGAAATTCATACCAAGAACTTATAGAGTAAAGGAAGTCCCAAAAGATTTATATGATGCAATGATCTTTGTTTATTATGCAAAACCTCTTGCAGTAATTGATGAAGCTTAAGTTTGGAAAAATTTTGTAGGCTTGAATATTGTAAGATATTTGCCTATGTGCCTATAGATTCCTTGCAAAAGTTGATGACGACAAGTTAATAATCTTCGCCATTGATGTGGGCCACAGAAAAAATATTTATTCATAAGACTTCCTTAAGGGAGTCTTTATTTATGCAACAAAAAAAGTCACTATGCTCAATGCATGTGACTTTTTGCAAATATTAAATTATATGTTTAATCTAAATTAATAGTTACGGTTTTGGATTCTTGATCCCATTCAATATCTTGGTCTATTTTATCTTTAGTATTTCCGTTAGTTAAATTAAATACTTTAGCAACATTTGTTAAACTAACACAAAGTCTGTCATTTTTAATTATTGGTTTAGAGTCCATTTTTACTTTTTCTCCATTTGAAAGAACTATTTCATCCCCGTCAATTTGAATTGAAGCGGTAACTCCATCTTTAGTGAAGGAAGCTGTTCTAGTTTTATTATCCCACTTAACATCACATGATAGAGCTTCGGCAACATATCTCAATGGCATCATAGTCCTGTCGTTCTCAATAAAAGGAGCTACATCCATTTCAAAAAGCTCATCTTTTCCATCAATATTTTTGTAGTATAAATTCATACCGATTAAGAATTTAAAATACTTACTAGTATTATTATTTTTTTGAACTTTAGAATCCTTAACGTCATTTTGTTTTTCGTCGGATTTTGTAAAATCGTTAGAAATATATTTAGGTACATATGAAGCTATATGAGATTTTGTATTCCTATCAATGTATCTTGTCTCATTATTATAAATGTAAACAGGTTTCTCTATATAATGTTTTTCAACAACTGTTTGTGTGTTTTTATTTTGATTGTATTTATCTTTTAAATACAGGTTGTTAAGATAAATCAGCTCATCAACAGTTTGTGCCTTATCAATTTGATTAGACTTAGATGGAGTTAATATTCCTTCATTTCTTAAAAGTCTCTTAATATAGTCTTTAGTATTATTTAAATTAACATCTTGGATATTTGGTCTATTGTTATCAGGTCTTCTTGGAGGATTAGTGTCTTTATTAATGTCTTCCCACTGAGCAATAAATTTAATGCTTTTCATATATCTTAAATCTCCATTAATTGCGTTAGCAGCTCGTGAACCTGGTAAGAACAGTCTGTTTCTTTGTATTAATTCATCTTTGTTTGCATGATAATCGCTATGATATTCAACGACAGGTTTCCAACCAATGAATTTTTTACCTTGAGGAGCAGTAAATTTATTTTCTGGTAATTTTAGATTATAGAAATCATCAATTTTTATAGTTTCGTTATTTATTTTACCTACTCCACCATTAGGATCATAGCTTATATTGAAGTTTATAATATTATTAATTTCAACATCCCAATAAGGTTCAACCTTTAAACGTAATCTCCTATAATTAAATTGAGGATCTTTCTTTAAAGAATAAGTACCATCAGATTTTTTTATAATTGAAGGATCATTAATTTCATAACTTTTTTCAGCGTCTTCCAAACTAAGATTAAAATTACCATTAACAGCTGTTAATACTATTCTTTGGTCTAAGTATCCTTCATATTTGGTAATGTTATTAGAATCTGAAGAAATAAGATTTTTTGGGAAATTTTTAAAACTTGTAAAACTATTTTGATCAAAAGCAGATTCTCCGATTTTAATTATTGACTCTGGAAAATCCACTTCTTCTAAAAGATTATTCCTGAATGCATCTCTCCCAATTTCTTTTAAATTATCAGACAATTTTATTTTAGAAATTTTATTAAAAGAAAAAGCATTGGCACCTATAAGATTTACAGAGTTGGGTATATTAACATTTTCTAATTTATTGTAATAAAAAGAATGAGCTTCTATAGTTTTTAAAGAGCTAGAAAGCACTAAATCAGAAATATTATTGATAGAAAAAGAATTTGGACCTATTTCTTTAACAGAATTAGGAATATTTAATTTTTTAATATTATTACTAGAAAAAGCCCTTTCACCAATTATTTCAAGAGTATCAGGAAGTTTGATATTAGTTAAATTATTGTTTGAGAACCCACTCAAGTATTTTATTGATTTAGGAATTGTAAGATTCTCAATTCGATTATGAGAAAAAGCATCTTCTTCGATTTTAATAACAGACTCTGGTAAAATGATATCTTTTATCCTATTATGGCTAAATGCACCATAACTTATTTTTTGGATATTTTTAGGAAGTTTAACCGAATTTATAATATTTCCTGAAAACGCCCCTATTCCAATCTCATTTACAGAATCGGGTAACTCTATTTCTCTAAGTGCATTCTGAGAAAAAGAATTTTTACCAATTTTTTCTAGATTATTTGGTAATTCGATAGAAGAAATGCCATTACCAAAGAAAGAATATTCTTCTATTATTTTTAAATTCTTTGGCAATTTAATACTTTCTATTTTTATTTTATTAGGTGAATTGGAAAAAGCTCCATCGCAGATTATTTCAATAGAATCAGGTAAATTCAGATTAACTATATTTGTATTTGAAAATGCATTTTCACCTATACCAGTTATTAGATCACCTGAAGCAGAATACTTCGGAATAGTAAGGCTTGTAGTGTTTTCTAATTTTTTAAGACCTTTCTCAGAGAAACCCTTGACTAAAACTATATTTTTACCTAATTCATCAATAAAGATTGTGTCATACACAAAGTCATCTGCTTCCCATTGATTTTCATCTTTATCGACAGTAGAAGTAGATTCCACATTATTTGTAACATATGTATCTGCAGCTACCACACTATTAGGCAATGAAGTCGTTAATACAGAAAAAAGAGTAGCTCCTAACAATACTTTTCGGACTGTTGAGTTTTTATAATTCATTTAAACCTCCTATAATTAATTTTTTAAATAAATATTTGCTAATGTTTTCATTTAGTCTAATTATAGTAAAAATCAAAAGTAAAGTAAAATTTATTTAGAATGTTTTAATTATTTAAAAGACTTTATGGTAAGGCCGTAGGAGGTGTAGGATTGGTGCCTATAGACTCCTTGCAAAAATTGACGACGACAAGTTAATAATCTTCGCCATTGATGTAGGCCATAGAAAAAGTATTTATTCATAAGACTTCCTTAGGGGAGTCTTTATTTTTTTGCCTTTTATTTATATAATTGATTTAACATTTTACAAAAGTAAACCAAGAAGGAGGATATTTATGTCTAAGCTTAGGGATGGAATTTATGGACTTGCCATAGCCGATGCTCTTGGTGTTCCTTTTGAGTTTAAGAAAAGGGGGACTTTCACTTGCACAGGCATGGTGGGTTTTGGAACTTGGAACCAAGTTGCTGGAACTTGGTCTGACGATACTAGCATGACCCTTGCCACTTGCAAGTCCATAAAGGATAAAAACAAAGTTGATGTCGAGGATATTAGAAAAAATTTTGAGGCCTGGCTATTTGAAGGAAGGTTTGCTTGTCATGGAGAGACATTTGATGTTGGTATGACGACAAGAGAAGCCTTGGCAGAAGGTCATGGGATTGATGATTTTTATGCCAATGGCAACGGGTCTCTTATGAGGATTTTGCCCCTTGCCTTTACCGATGCCAGTGATGAGGAAATTGAAAGTGTATCAAGTATAACTCACGCTCACGAGATTTCTAAAAAGGCTTGCCTAGATTATGTCCATCTTGCAAGAAAGTTAATTGCTGGAGAAAAACTTGAAGACCTTGGCCTTGACCATATAAAAAACAAATCTGAAGATGAGATCCAGTCAACAGGTTTTGTCCTTCACACTCTCGAAGCCTCTCTTTGGTGTCTTTTAAATACAAATTCTTATAAGGAAGCTGTCCTCAAGGCAATAAATCTTGGCGATGACACAGACACCACTGGAGCAGTGACTGGAGGACTGGCAGGAATTATCTATGGCTTTGATGAATTTCCAAAAGAGTGGGTGGATGAATTGAAGAACAAAGAAATGATTGAGGAGTGTTTATTTTAGAAAATTTAAAAATTGAAACAATAAAGAAAAACTCCCTGGAAAAATCCAAGGAGTTTTATTTTACATAAGAGTCAAAGCGTATTTGACTCCAATCCCAATCACTGCCCCTAGTCCTATTAGCTTAAAGAGGTCCACCTTCTTCATGTAGAGGACGAAGCCTAGGACGAAGGAGATAAGTGCTGCCAGGCTCATGCCTTCAAGCTTAAGTCCTTCAGGGAATACTGATGATTGGAAGAGTTTTAAGGTTGTTATAAAGATGAGAGACACAACTCCTGCTTTGATACCAAGGAGGGAGTAGTCCATGATTTTAAATTTTTTGCCCTTGCTAAAGAGGAAGTATCCCAAGATCATCATTAGGATGAACTGAGGAAGGACAAGTCCTGCTGTTGCAAGAATTGAGCCAAGGATTCCGTGGACGTTTTGTCCAACAAAGGTTGCCGAGTTAATGGCAATTGGTCCTGGAGTCATTTGTGAAATGGAAATCAAATCTATAAATTCTCTTGTAGAGATCCAGGCGTGTTCTTCAACAACATACTTTGATATCAAGGGTATTACTGCGTAACCGCCACCAAAGGCGAAGCATCCGATTTTAAAGAAAATTAAGAATAAATCAAGCATTTTTGTACCTCTCCATAACACTAAAATAAGAAATTCCTGCGATAGCACAGAATAAAATTATTAGTCCTGTGTTGATACTTGTGAAAAAGGCAACCAAGAAGACTAGGATAATCATGGCTGCACTAAAACGTGGATTGTTCTTGTAAGAAGAAATCCCCATGCGGGCCACTGTTATAAATAAGACTGCAGAGATCACTCCACTGATGCCTTCTAGGGCTGCGTTTATAAAAAAGTTTGACTTAAATTCTTGGTAGAAATTTGAAATCACTGACAAAATTATAAGGCAGGGAAGAGCCGATGCAACAAGACAAGTTATTGCTCCAAGAGGCCCTCTCAAGTAGTAACCTGTAAGGACTGAGCAAGAGATTGCCATGGCCCCAGGTCCACCTTGGGAAATGGCAACTATATCCATCATCTGGTCTTCCTCAATGAGTTCTAGGTCTGATACAAAAATGTCCTTTATAACAGGGACAATTGTATAGCCTCCTCCAAAGGTTATGGCATTTATTTTAAAAAAAGTTAAAAATAACTTTGAGATAGAAATTTTTTTCATTAAATCACCTCATCAAATTATAGCACAAAAATGAATTTTTAAGTAATTTCGTGTATAATCTACTTAAGGAGTGATGTGATGAAGATGGGAATTATAGGCCTTGGCAACATGGGTGCTGCCATGGCACACGGTCTTTTAGATAATAATATAGAAACTTTTCTTTACGACAGGAGCGAAGAAAAGAGAGATGCCTTTAAGGGCAATGAAGTAGCAAGAGTAGTTGATTCAGAAGTAGACGTAGTGAAGGGTGCAGATGCAATTATCCTTGCAGTTAAACCCTATGTTTATGAAGCTGTAATCGAGGCAATAAAAGATGAAGTAAAAGATCAAATCATTATTTCTATTACTTCAGCTTTTGACATTGAGAAACTTGAAAAGAGCCTTCCAAATAAAAAGCTTATGATGGCTCTTCCAAATACACCGGCAAAAATTTTGAATTCCATGACAGGGATTTGCCCTGGCAAAAATATTTCAGAAGAAGAGGTTAAAGAGATAAGAAAGATCTTGTCCAACTTTGGAGAAACTGAAATCGTAGAAGAAAAGAACATAAAAATTTATGAGGCAGTTTCAGGTTGCATGCCTGCCTATGTCTACATGTACATTGAAGCAGCAGCAGACGCAGCAGTTTCTTATGGAATGCAAAGGGATATGGCTTACAGGGTTATATCTCAAGCAGTAGCTGGATCAGCAAAAATGGTGAGGGAGTCTGGAATTCATCCAGGTGAATTAAAGGACCAAGTTACAACACCGGCTGGAACAACTATTAAGGGAGTAAAATCTTTAGAAAAGGATGGTTTTAGGTCTGCAATTATAAATGCAGTTGATTCTATTATGAATAAATAGGAGGTCATTATGAAAGATTTATTGGTATTTTTGGCAGAAGGTTTTGAAGAAATTGAAGCTTTAACAATTGTTGATGTCCTTAGAAGGGCCGACCTAAAGGTGGACACAGTTTCAATTAAGGACAGACTTGAGGTAAAGGGAGCTCACGGTGTGACAGTTCTTGCTGACAAGACTTTTGATGAAATTAACATCGAAGACTACAAGGCAATGTACATTCCAGGAGGTCAACCTGGTGCTACAAATCTCATGAATGACAAAAAAGTTCTTGAGTTTGCCAATGTCTTTAATGATGAAGAGAGAAAAGTAATAGCAATTTGTGCAGGACCACAAGTTCTTGATGCAGCAGGTCTTTTAAAAGACGGAAAGTTCACTTGCTATCCAGGAGTTGAAAATAGATTAAAGGTTAAGGACCCACAAGACTCACCAGTAGTTGTTGAAGACAACATAATAACTGCTATGGGGCCAGCCCTTGCAATCCTACTTGGGGTTAAGCTAGTTGAAATTTTAGTTTCAAAGGAAAAGGCAGAAGAAGTTGCAGAAGGCTTACTACTTCCACAACTTAAAAAATTTATTTAAGATAAGATTAGAAAATGTGCCAGGTAAAGCTGGTGCATTTTTTATTTTTAAAATTATTAACTTACTTCCCAGAATATAGGAAAGTTCTTTTCCTTTTATTACTAATATACTAGTGTTATAATTATTTTAACTTAAGAAATCTAAGTAAGTGGGCTTTTAGCCTATTTTTATTATTATAAATTTTGGAGGATAAATGTTCGCAAAACTTATTTTGAAGAGGGGAGAATCTGCCTATGGATATGACAGGGCAAAAATTTCAAAAGAGACTTCTCTTCTTGGCCTTATATCAAATATACTTGCAGCTGCATTAAAGGTGATTCTATATATCTTTACTGGCTCAATTTCAATTTTATCTGACGCAGTAAACAACATCACAGACTGTGTCAGCTCTATTATTTCTATTTTGGGCATAAGACTTGCTGCAAAACCAAGAGACAAAGACCACCCTTATGGACATGGCAGGCTTGAATATTTGATTTCTCTTGTAGTTTCTGGTATTGTACTTTCCGTTGGTTTTCAATTTTTGAAAACTTCTGTGGGAAAGATCCTTCACCCAGTCGCCATTTCTTATCCAAAATCCACTCTTGTGATTTTGATTGTAACTGTGGCAATAAAATTTTGGCAGGCCTCTCTTTATTCAAAGGTTGCAAGGGCAATTGACTCTGTAACTTTGAAGGCCCAAGAGAAGGATTCACTTAGCGACACACTTATAACTTCTGTTGTAATTATTTCTATATTAATAGAAAAGTTCACAGGAAAAATATTAGATGGCTATGTTGGTTTAATAGTTGCTTTATTTATTTTATACACAGCTATTTCACTAATATACGAGACTATTTCAATTATACTTGGACGTGGTCTTAGTGACGAAACTAAACACGAGATAAAGTCCAAGGTTTCAAACTATGAGGGCATATCCAATGTTCACAACATGATGGTGACAGACTTTGGTCCAGACAATATGATTGTGATAATTGATGCAGCCCTAGATTATAATTTGACCCTTGAAGAGGCCCACAATATTGTGGACAAGGTTGAGAGGGAAATCTCTGATTTACTTGGGATAAAATTAATCATTCACGCAGACCCAAAAGGCAGTAGCAATGAGATAATCAACTCTGTCTCCAAGGACCTTAAAAAAATTGTGAGGGAGTCCCTAAACATTTACTCCTTCCACGACATTGTCCTTGAAGGCAAGAAAATTTATATAGACATTGATTATAATGCCGATTCTGTAAAAACGAGAGAAGAAAAGGATGCTCTGAAAAAAGAGATAAGAGATAAGTTAAAATCCATCTATCCAGATTACGAATTTGATGTAACTCTTGATGCGATTTTTTAGGAGGAATATATGAAGGCTTTAGTTGTAGGTGCCGGAAAACTAGGATACAGACTTGCAGCGTCATTACTAGATGAAGACTGCGAGGTGACTGTAGTTGACAACAATGAAGATGTAATCGAAAACATATCCAATTCGTTAGATGTTTTTAGTATTTGTGCAAATGCTTTGGATTTTGGCGTCTTGGAAGAACTTGATATTTCTCTCTTTGACTATGTAGTTGCTACCACAACTAATGACGAGGCCAATGTAATTCTTTGCACAATCTCCAAAAAACTTGGAGCAAAGTATGCCATTGCAAGGGTAAGGGACCCTGAATACAGGAAGCACCTTGATTTCATATCAGAGGAACTTGAAATAGATAAGATCATAAACCCAGACAATGCAACTGCAAGATCAATTTTTAAATACCTAATGAAGAGATACCAACTTTACTCTGATGAGGTTGCTGGTGGAAGAGTTTCCCTTGTTGAATTTAATATAGGAAATGACACAAGCTTTATTAACAAAAAAATCATGGACATTGATAACATTAAAGACCTTCTTATTGCAGCTATATCGAGAAATGGTGATGCAATTATCCCAAATGGTCGTACTGTTTTAGAAGAAAATGATGTTATAATCCTTGCAGGCAAGTCTGAAAATATTGAGGCCTTTGACAAGGACCACACAGGAGTAAATAGGACAAGGTCTCTTAGGAGTACAATGATCCTTGGTGGAGGAAAGACTGGACTTTATCTAGCCATGCTCCTCTTAAAAGAAAATGTGGATGTCACTATTGTTGAGATAAATAAGGAAAGATGTCTTGAACTAAAAGAAATGGTTCCAGGAGCCAACATTATAAATGGAGACGGGACAGACATAGCAATCCTTAAAGAAGAAATGGTCCACACTTATGATTCCTTTGTAGCAGCAACAGGTATTGATGAGGCCAACCTCCTCATGAGTCTTGTGGCAAAGCAAAGTGGAATCTTTAAATCTGTTGCCAAAATTTCTAGGACAAACTATGACAAGGTCCTAGACAAACTTGACATAGATGCAGTCTTTAACACTTCTTATATAACAGCTGCAGAAATGCTAAAGGAAATCAGGGGAAAAAGCTCCCTTGCCCTACATTTGCTTTTAAACGGTCAAGTTGAGTGCGTCGAATTAATTATAAGGACAAGCCATTTAGTTTGTGGCAACACCCTAGAAGACTTGAGTCTACCTGATGGAACTCTTATTGTTTCCATAATTAGGGGCCAAAGCATGATAGTCCCTAATGGTAAGACAGTCCTTGAATCTGGCGACAGGATAATATTATTCTCCATGCACGAAGTTGCTCCAAGGGTTCAAAAGATTTTCTCTTCTGAAGGGAAACTAAAGGACGCAATTAAGTCAATTAAGAAGAGAGGAAAGAAAGATGAACTATAAGCTTATTTCAAAATTATTAGGCTATATTTTATTAATAGAAACTGCCTTTATGGCTCCATCTCTCATCCTGAGTTTAGTTGAAAGAGATGGGTCATCTTATGGCTTCTTAATCCCAATGGCTATAGCAGTCTTTTTGGGATTAATTTTAATTAATTTAAAAATAAAAAAGAACTCCATGTCACCAAGAGACGGAATCTTAACAGTTACTGCATCCTGGGTTTTGGTCTCCATTGTCGGGGCACTTCCCCTTTGGATCTCCGCAGGTATGACTTATGTTGACTCCTTCTTTGAAATTGTATCTGGTTTTACAACAACTGGAGCTTCAGTTATATCAGGCATAGAGTCTTTCCCAAGGTCAGTTGTCCTCTGGAGGTCTATCACTCACTGGATAGGTGGTATGGGAATTTTGGTCTTTACTGTGGGACTTCTTCCCAAGCTTGGAGTTGGGGCCTTCCAAATTTTTAAGGCAGAGTCACCAGGACCAGTTGCCGGAAAAATAGAGTCAAGGATTTCCCAATCATCTAAGAGGCTCTACATAATTTATCTTATTTTGACACTAATACTATTTATTTGCTTAAAGATTGCTGGCATGCCAATTTTTGATTCCCTAGTTCACACTTTCGGTGTCCTAGGTACTGGTGGATTCTCTTCCTACAACGACTCACTTATGTCCTATGAAGGGAACTCAGTTCACTTTATCCTGGCAATTTTTATGTTTTTGAGTTCCACAAACTTTGTAATTTATGCCCTTCTTTCTAAAAAGAAGTTTAAGGAAGTTCTACAAAATGATGAATTAAAACTTTGGATTTGTATAATCATAGGAGCCATTGCCCTAATAACCCTAGACCTATATTCCAAGGGTTATCCATCACTTTTCATGGCCTTTAGGGACTCAGCCTTCCAAGTAACATCAATATCGTCTACATCTGGTTTTGCCAATGCAGATTATGAACTTTGGCCAAGTTTTTCAAAATTCATCTTGTTAATCCTGATGCTCTTTGGTGGTTGTGCAGGTTCCACTGGTGGCGGGATGAAAATAGTGAGGATTTCAATTTTATTAAAATTAATAAAAAGGGAAATGAAGAAGGCCACTCACCCTAAGGCAGTTCTTCCTGTGATGTCAGATGGCAAGTCTTTGTCAGACGAAGTTGTCCTAGGTATTAACGCCTATCTAGGAACTTATTTTGTAATAGCAGTCCTATCTACAGCTTTAGTTACGCTTTCTGGAGTAGATGTTATAACAGGATTTTCTTCAGTTGCTACAACTTTATCAAATGTTGGTCCAGGCTTTGGAGATATTGGTCCTACGAAAAACTTTTATTTTTATAGCGACTTTTTCAAACTCTACTTCAGTGTCCTAATGCTTTTGGGTAGACTTGAATTCTTTACAATAATGGCACTTTTTACAAGAGGAAGACATAGAAAGGAAATTATTAAGTTATAATGAAGATTTTAATTATAGGTTCTGGAAAGGTTGGTTCAACTATTGCCAAGGCCTTGAGTCTTGAAAAATATGAAGTTGACCTAGTGGATAGGGACGAAAAAAATTTTGAAGAGATAACAGATAGCGTAAATAAAATAAGGGCCGACGTCTTGGAAGAGGAATTTGTCATTAACCACGACCTTAACAAGTACGACTACGCCATTATAGCTACAGATAGCGACAAGACTAACCTAATAATGGCCTCAATCTTTAAGGGACTAGATGTAAAAATAATTCTCCGTCTCGATGAAATGGAAAATATTTCTGAAATAGGAATTATAAAAAATTCTCTTCCAAATGTTGTAAATGTATTTAACCTAAGCCTTGAAACTGCAAAACTTGTGACCAAGTTAATTGGGTCTACAGAATATTATGAGGCAGACTATTTTGGCAAGGGCAAGATAGAAGTCACAGGCCACTATATTGACATGGATGAGGAATTTGAAAATCAAAAGATAAAGGACATTGGGTCTCTTTCTACAATCCTTGTTGTTGGAATCCTAAGAGAAGGGGACTTAATTGTACCCGACGGAGAAACTGTCCTAAAGTCTGGTGACTATATCTACCTTATGGGCCTTTCCTTTGACATAAGAAACTTTAAGCACGCCCACTTTGAAATCAAGGAAAAGGAAGAGGAGAGAGAGGTTGTAATTGCATCGGGAGACTACAACTTCAACAAACTTATCTCAAACCTTGAAAATATAAATTTAAAAATTCTTGAACCAGACAGAGAAAAATTTGAAAAATACAGGAGAAATATAAACAGGGCCTTTGTAGTTAATAAAAAACTTAGAAACGACAAAATTTTTAAGGAAGAAGCCATTTCTAAGGATGGGGTCTTCATATCCATGACAGACTCTGATGAACTAAATATTGTCCTTGGACTACTAGCAAGAAGTCATGGGATTGCAAAAAATATTATCATTCAAAAGGATAATAACTACGACACAATCTTGGAGAGCCTTGGAATTTATAGGGTCATTGATCCAAAGGTCATTGTTGCCAACGAAATCATCAAGGCAATAAATACTGACATGAAGGTTTCGATCAACTATATGTTTGGCGGGAAGGCTCAAGTTTATGAAATAAAAATTCCAGACGACTTTGTCTACATTGGCAAGAAGCTTTCTGAAATCAATCTCCACAAAGAAATTATTATTGGTGGGATAATTAGGTACGACAACTCTGCCGTTATCCCAAGGGGAAATACGAAAATTGAAAAGGGCGACAGGCTTGTCATCTTCTCTACTAATGAAAGTAGAAAGGAACTTGAAGAGTTAATCGACCCAAGTCTAAAGAAGAGTATCTTTGACTTCTTCAGGAGGTAATTTTGTGAAGGAAATTTTAAAAAATGATTGGCAAGACATTTTGGAAGAAGAGTTTGAAAAGGACTACTACAAGGACCTTAGAAAACTTTTAATTGAAGAATATAAAAATTATGAAATATTTCCAAAGGCTCAAGATATTTTTAATGCCTTTCACTACACTTCTTACAAGGACCTAAAGGTTTTAATCTTGGGACAGGACCCCTACCACAATGTGGGCCAGGCTCATGGACTTGCCTTTTCTGTCAAGGAAGGTGTGGCAATTCCACCCTCACTTAGAAATATTTACAAGGAACTAAATTCTGATTTGGGAATAGAAATTCCACGAACAGGTTACTTAAAATCATGGGCAGACCAGGGGATAATGCTTCTTAACACCACCCTAACAGTTAGGGCCCACCAACCCATGAGCCACTCAAAGATTGGATGGGAGATATTCACCAATGCAGTCATAGAAAAAATTAGCGAAAAAGAAGACCCAGTAGTTTTTATACTATGGGGCAACCATGCCAAGGCGCGCAAGAAGTTTATAAAATCAGGCAACCACCTCATCATTGAAGGAGTTCATCCATCTCCACTTTCAGCATCGAGGGGATTTTTTGGATCAAGGCCCTTCTCAAGAGCCAATGAATTTTTAAAAGAAAATGGAGTGACACCTCCAACTTGGGAAATTAAATAATAAAGATTTAAGCAGGGAAACTATTCCTTGCTTTTTTATTGACCAAATTTTTTGAATTCTTATAAAAAAATTGACTTTGTAATAAAATATAAGATTATAAAAATTTATGAAGTTATAAGAAATTTCGAGATCATAAAAAACTGTGAAGTCACAAATATTTCTCAGGTCTTAATAAAATAAGAAGTCTTAAAAAAATATAAAGCTATAAAAAACTTCTAGGTCATAATAAAATGAGAAGTCACAAAAAGTTAAGAGTTTGCAAGGGTTTATCAATTCACAAAATTTATAAATTAAAAAATACAGAAACAATAAATACTAAAAATAAAAGAAAGTAAGCCTTGCTAAAATCTTTTTCTTTTCTTTGCTATAATGTAGGAGAGGTGAATTATGGAGTATTTAAAAACAAGCTATTCAGATATAAAGGAAGTTATGATAGGTAAAGTCCCTGCAGTGATAATTGAGCCAAAAGAAGAGACTAATAAGACCTTAGTTTTTTATCACGGCTGGGGATCAGACAATGAAAGTCAAATCTTTAGGGGAAATATTTTTGCAGCCTATGGCTACAGGGTTATCCTCCCAGAAGCCAGATATCATGGTGAGAGGAATGTGGAAAAGATTGACCACGAAGACAAGGCTGTTGAAGGAAAATATATTTTAAAGGTAATTATGCACAACATCGAGGAAGCTCCTTCTATCTTTAAGTATATTGAAAAAAATTATCCAGGAAATGAAATCGCAGTGGGAGGTCACTCCATGGGTGCCATTACTGCTGGAGGCCTTTATGCCTTTAAGAAGGACCTCAAGATGGCCTTTGTCTTTAACGGAATAAATAATTGGGAAGAACTTGTCCGTGGTGTAAATGAACTTAAAAATAAGGACAATATTGACGAGAGAGAATTTAGGATTAACGAATTTTTCCTAGACATGAACCCAATGGATAGTCCAGAGGCTTTTAAGGATAGGCCTATTGTTCTTTTTAACGGAAGAAACGACGATATAATCGACCCAGCTGGTCAGGAGTCCTTTGCCAAGGAAGTTGAAAAAGTTTACGAAGACAAAAAACTCTTGGGCTTTAAACTTTTTGACATGACCTACCACCAAATAACAACTCAAATGCTGGAAGAAGCAATTAAATTTTCAAAGGAAGTTGGCAAATTTTAATGAAAACTGAAAAATATTTAGTTAAAGAAAAGAAAAAGCTAAACTTATATGAGGTTCCAACTTCATACAATGGAAAACTTGAAAAAGATGAAGTAAAAGATACATTGATACCTGCAAATATTATAAAGATGCGTGAGTATCAAGAAAAACTTTATGCTGAAAACAATCAATCGCTTTTAATTGTTCTTCAAGCTATGGATGCTGCTGGCAAGGATTCCCTAATAAAAAATATAATGACTGGAATAAATCCACAGGGTACAAAAGTTGTTTCTTTTAAAAAGCCAAGTGAAAATGAGTTGGATCATGATTATCTTTGGAGGGTGGCAAAAGATCTGCCTCCTCGTGGAGAGATTGGGATATTTAACAGAAGTCATTATGAAGATGTTCTTGTATCAAGAGTTCACAAATTAGTCCTAGATTAACCCTTCCCAAAAAACTTAGTCACTAAGGATATATGGGAAAAAAGATTTGAAGAAATAAATAATTTTGAAGAGTATCTTTCAAATAATGGAATAAAAATTGTAAAATTTTTCCTCCATGTTTCTAAAGAGGAGCAAAAAGAAAGACTTATGGAGAGAATTGAAAGACCAGAAAAAAATTGGAAATTTGCATCCTCAGACATAACAGAGAGAAAGTATTTTGATGATTATATGAAGGCCTATGAAGATATGCTAATTAACACTTCTACAAAAGCTGCTCCTTGGTACATTGTGCCAGCAGACAGGAAGTGGTTCTCAAGATATCTTGTCTCAGAAGTTATCTTAGAAAAGTTAAAAGAAATGGATCCAAAGTACCCTGAACTTTCAAAAGAAGAATTAGAAAGTTTGGACAAGTGGAAAAAAATCTTGGAAGAAAATTAAAAAATAATTAAAAGTTTTTTTCTTGGGAAATTTTATAAAAGACCATCAAAGTGTGATAAAGACTTCGTTTTACGGAGTCTTTTTTTGTATAGTTTTCACAAGTATTGTACTTAAGTATAGATTTACAAGGAAAAAGGATTGTGTTATACTGTCGATAATTTATTCAAAAAAGGGAGGAATAATTATGAAAGATCAATGGCAGTTTGCCAACAGTCCACTTATGTATATGGTTTGTTCTGTTGGTATCATCTTAGTTCTTTTCCAAGGGACTTATCTTTTGAGAAGGGCCCTAAAGGCTACGAAGGAAATGAACATGGATAAGAAGAAAATCAAAAAGGGAATAGTGACAGCGGCGGTTTCATCTATTGGACCTGCACTTGGTATTTGTGGATCCATACTTGCACTTATTGTTACTCTTGGTGCACCAGTCACAGCTCTTAGGATGTCAGTAATTGGTGGAACAAATTACGAAACCATGGCTGCAAACTTTGGTGCCAAGGCAATGGGTTCAGAACTTGCTACAACAATGGACCCAACAGTTTATGCCAATGCTCTTTGGACACCTGCTCTTGGTGTAATGGGTTGGTTAATCTTTATGATAGTTTTTGGCCACAAGATGGAATCTGTAAACCACATCCTTACTGGTGGTAGGAAGGCACTTCTTCCTGCAGTTTCTGTGGGAGCTATGCTTGGAGCCTTTGCATATTTTTGTGTAGACAACCTATCAAAGGTAAACACAAATCCAAAGGTTACTTTTGCAACTGTATTTGGCTTCATAATTATGTTTATCTGCCAAAAGTTGGGCAAGAAGTACGCTTGGTTAAAAGACTGGGGACTTACTTTTGCAATGTTTATTGGTGCAATTGCATCTCAATTAATATTTTAAGGAGGAAAAAATGACAGCTTACGAAAAATTTTCTCAATCAATTCACAAGTTTGGAAGACTTACAATGGCTCTTGGCATGATTGCTGTACTTCTTCCACCAATGCTTATGACTTTTTATTATGGATATAATCCAGGTCTAGCAGCCATAATAGCAGGTGCAATTTCACAAATGTCTGTATCAGGAGCCTTTTACTTTTCAGAACCAATTGCCAACTATCCAATCATTGGGGCAGCAGGTTTATACATGTCAACCCTATCAGGAAACAGTGTCAATTTAAAAATTCCTGCGGCAGTATCAGCAATTTCTGGTTCAGGCTACAAGCAAGGTACAGATGAAGGTTCAATGATGGGAACAATAGGCATTGCAGTTTCAATTTATGTTGCAACATTTTTTGTAATTATATCAACAATTTTTGCTCAAACTGTAATTGTCAACTTGCCAGACCATGTCAAAGAAGTTTTAACTCTTATAATTCCAGCACTTTATGGAGGAATCTTTGCACAATTTTCTGTCAAATCTTTTAAGACAGGAGTTTTTGCCTTAGTTGTTGCCTTTGTTATGTCAAAGATTGTTGCTCTAATACCTTTTAATGCAACTTTTTTAATAACTCTTGTTACAGTTTTCTCATCAATTTACTTTGCAAAAACACAACTGGAAACTATCAATAAGAACTCATAGGAGGAAATATGAAGGACTTTGAAAGAGAAAAACTTTTAGAAATTTTTGAAGACTTACTTTTGATCCACTCTCCTTCTTATGGAGAAGAGAAAGTGGCAGAATATATAATAAATTTTGTAGAAGAACTTGGTGGAGAGGTCTATCTCGACCAGTCACAAGATAAATATGGGGGAAAGGCTCCTACAATTTTTGCAAAGTTTAAAGGTCAGGGAGAAGGAGTAACTTTTTCGGCCCACATGGACGTCATTGAACCCAACAAGGATTTAAAAATTATAAAAGAAGATGAAGTTTGGAAGACTGATGGCAATACAACTCTTGGTGGCGACGACAAGGGTGGTCTTGCAGCAATCCTATATTCAATCTACTATCTTGTGACAAAGAACCACAAGCACAGAGATATTTATGCAATCTTCACACCAGGAGAAGAAGTGGGAATGCTTGGTGCTAGAAATATAAATTGGGAAGAAGTCTATAAGAACATGGACCCTGCCAAAAATATGATTGTAGTTGATAATGCAGGATCTTGCGACAAGGTGGCCTACAAGGCTCCTACATCTTATTCTTATAGTTTTAAGATAAAAGGCAAGTCTGCCCATGCAGGCATTGAGCCAGAGAAGGGAATATCAGCGATTATGCTTGCAGCCAAAGCTATTTCTAAGTTTAAGAATCTAAGGATTGATGAATTCACAACAGCAAATGTATCTAAGATAAATTCTGATTTTCCAAAAAACGTCGTTCCAGATTATCTTGAATTCTCTGGAGAGATTAGGGGTCACGACAAGGACCATGTCTTAGAAATTCTTGATGAATATCAAAAGATTGTAGGGGACTTAACAGAAGATTTTGACTTTGAAAAAACTTTGGACTATCCAGCTCTTGCTCCAAGTGATATGGAATTTGCAAAAAAAGTTATAAAATCTTACAAGAATGTAGGGGTAGATGCAAAAGAAGTAATAATTGGTGGTGGATCCGATGCCAACTTCTTCGCTGAAGAGGGCTTCAACTCTCTTATAGTTGGAGTTGGAATGGAAAAGGTCCACACAAAGGAAGAGTATATAGTTTTAGAAGATCTAGAAAATACCACAAGAGCTCTTATAGATTATCTGAAGCTTGATTAAGAAAAAATAAATATGAGAAAGAGGTCATGAGTTTTATATAAAAGAAGGCTCATGACTTTTTTATTTGAGATTTAAAAAAATATTATAACTGTGGATAAATAAAAAGAAATTATAGAAAAAATCTCCTAGTTATTTATAAAATAGTGGTTATGAATCTACAAATGTAGATAAAAAAAGAAAATTGTGGATAAAAATTTAAAATTTATAAAAATTAAACAAAAAAAGAAGGCCTAAGCCTTCTTTAATATTATTATTATTCAACAGGTTCGAAGTCTGATTTTTCTGCTCCACAAAGAGGGCAAACCCAATCTTCAGGTAGATCAGCAAATGCAGTACCAGCCTTAACGCCGTTATCTTCGTCGCCTACTTCAGGATCATAGATGTATCCACAAAGTGTACATTCATATTTTTTCATTTTTATCTTCCTCCTATTAAAATTTATGCTTTTTTCCAAGCTTAAATACATTATAACAAATTGCTAAATATAATACAGTAAAATTTTAAAATTAAATACCTTCATAGTTTTTGGAGTTTAAATGAGAGAAGTAATGGGTAATTTTCTAATAGATGGAGTGAGAATTATGGATACTTTATATAGATTTAATGGTTCTGTATATAGCGATTTATCTCTAATAAAGGGTTTTTTGGATTCAGCCATGAGAGATTTAAATCCTTATATTGCCGACCAAGAGAAATTATTTGATATAAAAGTTATTTTAAATGAGCTTGTAATAAATGGAGCAATCCATGGTAACCAAGAAGACCTTAGAAAGAAGGTCTATTTGAACTTGCTTATAAAAGATGATTTTTTAAAAATTATTGTTTCAGATGAGGGTAGGGGCGTTGACCACGACACTTCCTCCTATAATTGTGGAGAAAAAAAGTGCAATGGCAGGGGTCTAGTTATTGTTGAGGCCTTAACTGACCAGCTAATCCTAAATCATAACGAGGTCATCGCAATTAAAAATCTTTGATACTTTATTAATTGATAAATTATATATATGGAAATTTTATGTAATTTATTAATTTATAAATAATAGAATAATTTTTATAGAGAAACCTCTAGGGGTTTCTTTTTTCTTGCAAGAAAAAATGGCTGCCCTGTGACAGCCATTAGTTTATTTTATTAAAGAGCCTTTAAAACTTTTACAAGATGGTCATAAACTCTCTTAGTTGAAGAAATTGAAAGAGTTTCCTTTTGTGTGTGTGCTCCTACAGTGTCTGGTCCAATGGAGATAATATCTAAGTCTTTATTTTTCTTGTAGAAGACACCACATTCAAGTCCACCATGTGTGAACTCTTCTTCCATTTCTTTTCCTGTAATCTCTTTGTAGATTTTCTTTACAATTTCTCTAAAGTCAGATTCTTTTCTGTATTCCCATTCTGGATAAGGGTTGATAAATTCTGCTTGGCAGTCATATTTTTCAACTATATCCAAGTAAATTTTGCCAAATTCTTCTGAAAGTGAAGAAGATGCAAATCTTAGTGAAACAAAAACTTCAATTGCGTCATCAACTTTTTTTGCAATAGCAAGGTTTGATGATGATTCAAGAACTTTTTTCTCTTCATTTAAGAAAGTGTGTGGTCCAGTTGGGAGTTCTAATAAATAGTTTGCAAGTTTTTTAGTGTCATCACCAGTTAAAACTTTTCCATCGTGAGAAATTTCCTTACATTCTATTACAAGTTCTCCTGCCACATCCTTGAATTTATCTTTTACAAAGGCTATTGCTTCTTCAAGAGCTTTTTCATCTGCCACAAGAGAAAGCTTGCCCTCTCTTGGGATGGCATTTTGTTTTGTGCCGCAGTTGATGTCAATTAATTTTGCACCATCAAGCTTGTTGATGATCTCAGCCATCACCTTGATCATGTTGCCCCTGTTATTGGCAATTTCCATACCAGAGTGGCCACCTAGGAAGCCGTGAAGGTGAAGGTCAAAGGCCTTGCCAGAATAATCTTCTTCTTTAAAGACAAATTTTGATTTAAGAAGTTTTCCACCTGCAGATGAAACTGTTAGGACACCTTCTTCTTCAGAGTCGATGTTTATAAGGTACTTGCCATCAAGATGCTTTGCATCAAGGTCCTTGGCACCGTGCATGTCAGTTTCTTCTGATACAGTTACGATTATCTTTAGGGGACCGTGTTCTTCCTCTGCAAGAGCCATTGCCATGGCAACACCAATTCCATTGTCTGCTCCAAGAGTTGTGTCATTGGCGTGAAGAGAATCTCCATCAACAATAAGTTCAATTGGATCAGTTTCAAAATTGTGGTCAGAGTCCTTGCCCTTTTCACAAACCATGTCCATGTGACCTTGTAGAATAACCTTAGGCTTGTCTTCCATGCCACTTGTTGCAGGCACTTCCATAATAATATTTAGGCTGTCATCTTGAACAACTTCGTAGCCCTTTTCTTCTCCAAACTTCTTTAAAAAGTCAGAAACTCCCTTTTCATTACCAGATTCCCTTGGAATTTGTGATAGTTTTTCAAAATAATCAAAAACTTTTTTTGGTTCTAAATTCATCTTAACCTCACTTTATAATAACCTTGTGGTAAACTTTCTTACCCTTCCTAATAATAATTTCTCCATCCTTGAAGCTGTCTTTTGTGATTTCAAGTTTAGGGTCATTTATTTTTTCATCGTCAATGCTAACTCCACCTTGTTGGATTAGTCTCCTACCTTCAGAGTTTGTCTTAATAAGTCCAAGCTCAGTCATAAGGTTTAAGATTCCCACAGGTTCGTCAAACTTATTAGCTTCAAATTCAGTTGAAGGTATGTCTTCTGATGCCTTGTCGCCACCAAATAGGGAGTGAGAAGCATCAAGAGCAGACTTAGCAGCTTCTTCGCCGTGAATGTCTTTTACAACTTCAAAGGCAAGAACTTCTTTAGCCTTGTTTATTTCTGCCCCTTCTAATTTTTCGTATTCAGCAATCTTATCAAGTGGAAGCATAGTGAGAAGCTTCATGAACTTAATAACATCTCTGTCGTCACAGTTTCTTAGGTATTGGAACATTTCATAAGGTGTAGTCTTTTCTGGGTCAAGCCAAATTGCTCCTGCCATAGTCTTACCCATCTTGATTCCTGCTGCAGTAGTAAGAAGCTTAAATGTCATGGCATAAACCTTGTCGCCTTCAAGTTTTCTTACAAGTTCATAACCACCAAGTATGTTGGACCATTGGTCAGATCCACCAACTTCTAGCTTACAGCCATACTTCCTGTAGAGGTATAGGTAGTCGTAGGATTGCATAAGCATGTAAGAAAATTCGAAGAAAGTAAGTCCTTCTTCCATCCTGTTCTTGTAGCAATCAAATTGTAGCATCCTGTTAACAGAGAAGTGGATACCAATTTCTCTAACAAATTCTAGGAAGTTTAACTTAGTTAACCAGTCGACGTTGTTTTCAATGTAGCCCTTGCCGTCAGAAAAATCTAAGAAGCTAGAAATTTGTTCCTTAAATCTTCTTGCGTTGTAGTCAATAGTTTCCCTGTCCATAAGTGATCTCATGTCAGACTTGCCTGATGGGTCGCCAATAGTTGTAGTTCCGCCACCAAGTAGGGCTATAGGCACGTGGCCAGCATTTTGCATGTGTTGCATAACCCTAATTTGGATAAAGTGACCAAGAGTTAGGGAGTCAGCAGTTGCATCAAAGCCAACGTAAAAAGGAACTGATTCTTCGCCAAGCATTTCCCTTAGCTCGTCTTCATAAGTGCATTGGTCTAAGTAACCTCTCTCGCTTAAAATATCGTATACATTTTCCATAAATTCCTCCAAAAAAATAAAAAGGGCCCCGTGAACGAAAGGACGCATTCGTGGTACCACCTTTCTTCGCCGAGGCCTCAAAAATTAATAGACTCCAATATTGTAATTCAGCTTTCGCTTACTGTATATCTTCAACGTCTTATATTCATACTATTTATGATATAATAATCGAAAATAAAATAAATGTCAATGGTGATAAAATGCTTGGTATAGATATAGTAGAAATTTCTAGGATAAAAAAACTAATGGAGGAAAAGGAAAATTTTCTTCCAAAATTTTATAATGAAGATGAGATAGAAAGAATAAAAAAGAGAAAAGACCCCTACGAAAGAGCCAGTGGAATCTTTGCTGCCAAAGAAGCTGTGGCTAAGGCTCTTGGGACAGGTCTTGGAAGAATTTCTTTCAAAGATATAAAAATAAAATATAATGGAGATGCCCCTTATGCAGAAGTCTTTGATATGAAATTTGATTTATCTATCAGTCATGAAAGAGATTATGCAGTGGCTGTTGCAAAAATCAGGGGAGATAATTTTATGGGAAAAAATCATGAAGAAGAAATAATTTTAGATGAAGAAATGAAATCCCTTTGGAAGGACAGGGACGACTTTGGCCACAAGGGAGACTTTGGGAAAATTGGAATCCTTGGTGGGTCCATGGGGATGACGGGATCATCTTACCTATCATCAAATGCTGCCTTAAAAGCTGGTGCAGGTCTAGTTTATAATATTGTCCCAAGAGAAATCTTTGACATAATGTCCATAAAATTTGTAGAGCCAATAGCAAAGAACTTTGATGATTTAGATGAAATGGAAAAATTTATTGAAGGTCTAGATGTCCTTGCCATGGGACCTGGCATGGGACTTGGAACTTACGGACAAGAAGTCTTTAAGAGAACAATAAAAATAGAAAAAAACCTTTTAATAGATGCCGACGGCTTAAATATCCTGTCAAAAAACTTATATTCATTAGGAAAAAGACAAGATTTCACAACAATCCTAACGCCCCATGAGGGAGAATTTGCAAGACTAACTGACTTATCTATAGAAGAAATTAAAAATAATAGAAAAGAAGTTGCAGAAAAATTTGCAAAAAAATATAAGGTCATCTTAGTTCTAAAGGGTCACGAAACAATCGTCACAGATGGAGAGAGAACTTACACCAATAGGACTGGCAACTCTGGCATGGCAAGTGGAGGATCAGGTGACGTCTTGACGGGGATAATCTCTGCCATGATGAAAAATTATGACCTATTTGATGCGGCAAGGCTTGGAGTTTATATTCACGGACTCTCAGGTGACATCTTTGCAAGAAAAAATTCAAAGACCAGCCTAAGGGCAAGAGACCTAATAGAAGGCCTTGACCAAGTTTTTAAACTTTTTGAAGAAAACTAAATTTGTTTTTTTTGATTTTTTTGAGTTATAATGAATTTAAAGCAATGTTATCCGAAGCTTAATTAGATGTTTACATGTAAATATTAAAAGAGCCGAAATTGATTTATTAAAAAAGTGAAGGTAGATGAAGAAATTTTATGAAATCATATCCATTTAAAGTCCATGCCTTTTGGCAGATCCTAAACCTTTTTGTTCTAATAACTATGTCCGAGTCTGTAAAAAATAATAGAAGCCCAATAATTGTAGCCTTGCCTGCCTTGTTGGCTCTTGTCTTAAATTTGATTTGGATAAAAAAAGAAAGGGACAATTGGAGCAAGGGATACAAAATAGCCATGGGTATTTATGTAGTAGTTTTAATTTTATTTACAATTTTCATGGTTAAAATGTCAATGTAAAGAAGTAGCCTTAACTTTTCTCAGACAATTTTTAAAGGAGTTATTATGTTTAAAAATAGAAAAATACTTTTTATAATTTTATTTGCTCTAGATATATTTTATACATATCTCGCAATCACAGGAGTGGCAGAATTTTTTCACAGGTTTAGAGGGCCAATCTATGTACAAGTTCTTTGGTTTGTAGTAGTTTTTGCACCGGCAATTGTTCACTACCTACCAGGAGGAACAAAATATAATTTAAAGGAAACAAAGAAATATACCATTCCTTTATTAGTTATGATTGCAATAAATTTTGTAATGCCAATGTACTTGTAATGATTTTTTAAAATAATTGCCATCTAAATGAAAATAAAAAGGAGAATTGTGATAGAATGATATAAAGGTTGCTCATAGATCAATCTTTTAATTCTCTCTTGCCTTAAAAGGTGAAAATTATGATGATAAAAAGAGGGGACATATTCTATGCCGACCTGTCGCCAGTTATTGGATCAGAACAGGGAGGAGTAAGGCCCGTAGTTGTTGTTCAAAATGACATTGGAAACAAATATTCGCCTACAATAATAATAGCTGCAATTACATCTCAACTTAACAAGGCGAAGTTACCAACCCACGTTAATGTGAAAGCTAAAGATGTTCCACTGCCCAAGAATTCTGTAATTCTTCTAGAGCAATTGAGGACGATAGATAAAAAAAGGTTGAGAGAGAAAATCGGTAGATTCGACAAGGATGTCATAGGAGAGATTGATGCAGCAATAAAAGTTAGCTTGGCGATAAAATAATTGGGCAACATACATATTGACTATCTCGTAAGAGGTAGTCTTTTTTTGTTTAAAAATTTTAAATAGTTTCTTATAATACTTGCAAAAATTTAAACTTTAAAAATCATTAACAATAGAAATGCTCTCGCCTATGTGATAAACTTATTACCGGAGAGATTTATGGAAAAAGTAAAAATTTTTGGAGTTGAAATTTTTAACATTGATAATTCTGAGTGTGAGAATATTTTAAGGGACTTCTTAAAGAGAGATTCTCTTAAAAAGATTTACACTCCAAATACTGAAATCGTAATGGCAGCTAAGAGAGATGAAGATCTAAAGAATCTTGTCAACTCAGGAGATTTAATTCTTGCTGACGGGATTGGTCTTATCCATGCATCAAAACTTAGGAATAAGCCTTTAAAAGAAAGGGTCACAGGTTTTGATACCTCTATTAAGCTACTTGAGCTTGCTGATGAGATGGGTCTCAACTTATATTTTTTAGGTGGCAAGGAAGGTGTTGCAAGGGATGCAGCAGAAGCTGTCAATGAAAAATATAAAAACTTAAATGTTGCAGGATTTCACAATGGCTATTTCAATTCCAAGCTAGACGGTGAGAAGTCTAGTGTAGAAGAAAAAATAATAGAAGAAATAAATTCCAAGGACATTGACATTGTCTTTGTTGGCTTTGGTTTTCCTCGTCAAGAAAAGTGGATTGACGCTTGGAAGGATGAAATAAAGGCCAAGGTTATAATTGGAAATGGTGGAGTCCTAGATATCTTATCTGGCAGGGCAAACAGGGCCCCAGATATTTTTATCAAGCTTGGTCTTGAGTGGCTCTATAGGCTTATAAAAAACCCATCTAGGATTAAGAGGCAAATTGATTTGCCAAAGTTTTTGTTGGCGGTAATGAGAGATAAAAATTCAGTTGAGTGAGGAGAGGAATTTTGAATATCGAAAATAAAGCAGTTAATACTTTGAGAATGCTGTCTGTTGATCAAATTGAAAATGCAAATTCAGGTCACCCAGGCCTACCCCTTGGTGCTGCACCAATGGCCTATGCTCTTTTTAAGAATCATCTCGTGAGAGATTCTAAGGATTTAGATTGGAAAAATAGGGATAGGTTTGTCCTTTCTGCAGGACATGGATCTGCACTTTTATATTCACTTTTTTACTTATTTGACTACGGTATAAGTCTTGATGACTTAAAAAACTTTAGGCAACTTGATTCTAGAACACCAGGTCACCCAGAGTACGGTCACACTAGGGGTGTTGAAGCAACTACTGGACCTCTTGGCCAAGGGATTGCCATGGCAGTTGGTATGGCAATTGCAGAAGAAAAACTTGCTGCCCTCTATAACAAGGCAGACCTAAAACTTGTTGATCACTATACTTATGCCCTAGTTGGAGATGGATGTCTGATGGAAGGAATTTCTAACGAAGCATCTTCGCTAGCTGGCACACTAAAACTCGATAAACTAATCGTCCTTTACGATTCAAATAAAATTTCCATTGAGGGATCAACTGATCTTGCCTTCTCAGAAAATGTTTGTGACAGGTACAAGGCTCTTGGCTGGGACACTTTTGTAGTAGAAGATGGAAATGACTTAGATGAAATAAATGCAAAAATCGAAGAAGCAAAAAAATCTGACAAGCCTGCTCTTATTGAAGTTAAGACAAAAATTGGCTACGGCTCACCGAGAGAAGACTCTGCAAAGGCTCACGGTGAACCCCTAGGCAAGGAAGATAGAAAGTCAACTCGTGAATTCTTTGGACTTCCTGATGAAGATTTTCATGTTGATGAAGATGTGAAGGCTCACTTCCAAAAAATCGTTGAAGAAAATACTGCAAAGGTAAATGAAAAGAAAAAAATTGAAGAAGAATATGCAGCGAAATATCCTAAAGAATATGAAGACTATCTTGCTGCCTTTAAATTAGAAAAGAAGGAATTATTAGAAGATTCCTACTACGATTCCTTTGATAAAGACATGGCAACTCGTGCGATCTCTGGCGAAGTTTTAAATAAGATTGCCAAGGACAACATCCACATCTTTGGTGGATCAGCTGACCTTGGACCATCAAATAAGACTATGTTAAAGGGAGAAGAATATTTCTCAGCTGACAATAGACTTGGAAGAAATATAACTTTTGGTGTTCGTGAAAATGCCATGGGTGCAATCACAAATGGAATCCTTCTTCATGGAGGCCTAAGGACTTATGCGTCAACTTTCTTGGTTTTCAGTGACTACCTAAAGCCAACAATTAGACTTGCAGCCCTTATGAATATTCCAAATGTCTACATCTTCACTCACGACTCCATTGGAGTTGGAGAAGACGGACCAACTCACGAACCAATTGAACATCTTGCAATGTTGAGGTCCATCCCAGGAATTGTTGTATTAAGACCTGCTGACGGACGTGAAACTGCAGCTTCACTTAATCTTGCCTTCAATTCAAAGAACACGCCTTTTGTCCTTGCCCTATCAAGACAAGGTCTTCCACAACTTGAAAATTCTTCAAAAGACATTTACAGGGGTGCTTATATAATTAAGAAGGAAGAAGGAGAACTTGAAAAAATTGTAATAGCTACAGGTTCAGAAGTTTCTCTTGCCCTTGAAGCAGCAGACGGATTAAAAGGAGTTCGTGTGGTTTCAATGCCTTCTATGGAACTTTTTGATGCCCAATCCTCTGACTACAAGGAAGAAATTCTTCCATCAAATATCACTAAGAGGATTTCACTTGAAGCCTTATCATCCTTTGGCTGGCACAAGTACATTGGCATGAAGGGAATGGCAATTTCCATTGATACCTTTGGTGCAAGTGGAAAGGGCTCTGAAGTATTTGAAAGATTTGGATTCACAAAAGAAAACATCAGAAGAAAAATTCAAGAATTTTAATAGAATATATAAGAGGAGGGCGACCTCCTTTTTTAATTTAAATTTTTATTTGCGTTTTTGATTTATTTTTTATAGTTCTTAGTAAGACTAAATATTTTTAAAAAATTATTTTTATAAAATACAAAAATTTTGAGATTGGAGGGAGAAATGAAACTTATAAAAGAAAAAAGATGGGCAATAGTATTTTCGCTTTTGGCAATGCTACTTTGGGGCTCTGCCATACCCCTAATAAAGACAACTTACATTCATGCCAACATCTTGCCAGATGATCCTGGTGGGAAAATTTATATTGCCGGGATAAGATTTTTTATGGGAGGACTTTTGACCTTCATATACTTTTTTCTTTTCAACAAGGAAGAAGTAAAGAGAGAAAATGTAAATTTTAAATTTATTGTAATTATTGGCTTGTTGCAGACCTGTTTACAGTATGGTTTTTACTATATTGGACTCTCCAACACCTTGGGGTCTCTTACTGCAGTTATACAATCGTCAAATGCTTTTATCACAGTTTTGTTTTCAGTCCTCTTAATTAGTGATGAGAGACTTACTAAGAAAAAGGTCATAGCCCTACTTGTTGGTTCAACTGGGTTACTTATAACAAATTTAAACTCACAGGGAAGCTTCCACTTTAAGTTTACTGGAGAAGGTTTTGTCTTAATTGCCCAAACTGTTAATGCCCTTTCCAGCGTCCTAATAAGAAAGTACGGAAGAAATCTAAATGGCTTTCTCCTTACGGGGTCACAATTTGTCCTTGGGGCGATGCCACTAATTATCCTTGGAGCCATCACTCACAAGTCTAATGTGAACTTTGACTTCGTCTTATTCTTAATGCTATCCTATGGGGCCTTTATATCGGCAACTGCCTTTACCATCTGGACCTTTGTCCTCCAGGCTCACAGTGCCAGTGAGTTTGGAATTTACAAATTATTTATTCCAGTCTTCGGGACAATTTTATCCATCTTGGTCCTTGGAGAAGACCTAACAATAAATATTGTCTTGGGACTTGTCTTTGTCCTAGCAGGGGCGATAATCTTAAACAAAAAACAAACTAAAAAGGGGGTTTGACCCCTCTTTTTTTATGCCATTTCAATGCAAAATTAAAAGTATAAATGTTATAATGAAGTCGGGAGTGGTATTTTGAGAATTAAAAAAAATCACGCAATAATTTTATTTTTATTACTTATATTTTTAGGATTTATATATTTTAACCATAAAAACTTTTCCAAGGATAGGACCATAGTAAGACTTAAGGGGGTAAGTGTTAATGAGCCCATAGAGGACTTCAGCCTTGCATCTAAGTCTGTATTTTTGTGGGCTGACCCAGTTCTATATATAACAGACAGGGAAGGGAATATTGTAAAGAAGATTCAAAGAGAAGATGAAAACATCGAGGCCTTCTTCGCCAATAACTACGCCTTCTTGTATGAGAAAGACCTAGGTAAGGTCCACATGTATTCAGAGATGGGCGAGCTTCTTTCAACCACAGATGTAAAGGGAGATATCTTTAACATCACTTATGAAAATGCAAATATAATTTTTCACGTCGTCGATGAGAAAAATGAAATTTTATATTTAATGGGCAACGACTCAACTCTCACAGAGATTTATAGGACAGGTAATCAAATATTGACTCACGATGTAGTTGATGATAAAAATCTTTCTGTTGCAGAAATAAAAAATGAGACAAGTGGTTATACTTCTATCGTTTATAATTTAAACAAGGGAGAAAAAACTTCTAAAAGCCTAAGCCACGAAATTGTCATGTACCTAAAGAAGGACAAGAGGTCAGTATTGGCCCTTACAGACAAGACAATTTATAGGTTTATGAATTCTGGCACAATATATGAAGATAGGGTCCCAAATATTTCTGACATCTTGGTGGAAGGCAAGAAGACCTACCTTCTCCATTCAGGAATTATCACAGAATACAATTACATCCTAAAGCCAGGCAAGAAAAAAATAATTGCAGCCAATGTCAACAAGATGGAAAATATTTCTGGATCAATTTATGTCTATGGACCAAGTGATGTTGGTGGAGAAATTGGAAATTCTGGAGAGTTTTACACAAGGTTGGGCTACTCCCTAGACAAAATTAAAATCAACGGACTTTTGATTGGGGCCTTGAGAAATGGGGACCTAAGTCTTTACTCCGTTGTAAATACAAATACAGTAAGAGAAGAAGATAGTAAAATTGAGACAACTTATAAAGAGGTGTAAAAGTGAACATAGAAAAAAATACAGACGCTGTTGCAAGTGAGGCAGACAAGGCCCTGAGATCAACCTTCGGTGGACTAGAGTCTTGGGAAAGACTACTTGTGGTTGCCATTATAATTGTAGGAACTTTTATAATTTTAAAGTTAATCGATTCCTTTATAGGAAGACAATTAAATTCAGATAAGATAAAGGAAAAGGGATCCTACAACAGGATAGTTACAGTTACAAATTTAATCAGACGTATAATTAAGGTAGTCCTAATTTTTATTGGAATTACAATAATCATGAGTGTCTTTAACATTTCAATTGCACCAATTATTGCAACTCTAGGTGTGTTTTCACTGGCAATAGGTGTTGGCGCCCAAAGTCTTGTTAAGGACTTTATCAATGGGTTTTTCATAATTTTTGAAGACCAATATTCTGTTGGGGACTTAGTTGAGATTGGTGACATTCAAGGAATTGTTGAAGACCTTGGACTTAGGGTCACAAAAATCCGTGACTTTGACAAGATTCTTCACGTAATTCCCAACAGCAATATTTCAATTATTTCCAACAAGGAAAGGGCTAATATAAGGACAAAAATTGAATTTTACCTAGACAATTCTTGTGACCCAGACTTTGCCGAAGAAAAAATAAAAGAAGCCATAGAAAAATACAGGGACCACAAAGATATGGTCATGGGACCAAACTTCTGGGGAGTTACTGAAAATGGAAGGGATTTCTACAAGATGGCCCTTGTCTATTACACAAAGCAGGGACAACAGTATGATCTTGAGTTTGCCCTTAGGTCCGAGATTATAAAAACAATGCAAAGAGAAAATATTGATCCCCCTATGATTAGAAATAAGTTTATAAAAGGAGAAATTGAAGATGCTTTACTATGAGTTAGGCGATATAGTTACCCTAAAGAAGGGACATCCATGTGGTGAAAACAAGTGGGAAATCGCAAGAAAGGGTGCAGATATGAAACTAAAGTGCCTGGGTTGCGACAGGGTAGTTTGGATGAGCCGTATGGATTTTGAAAAGAGAGTTAGAAAAATTTTAGAAGGAGATAAATTTGTAAGTATTGTCCATCATAAAAAAGAAGGTGAGTAAAATGGACGTGAAAGAAGTTTACGAAGCCAAGGAAAGACTCGAGGGTCACATAAAAGAAACTCCTGTAGTTTACGCACCAAACCTTGGAGAAGACATCTACCTCAAGGTTGAAGTTCTCCAAGATACAGGCTCTTTCAAGTTAAGGGGAGCCTACAACAAGATTACAACCCTATCAGATGAGGAAGCAGAGAGGGGAGTTGTGGCTTGCTCGGCAGGTAACCACGCCCAAGGTGTTGCCAAGTCAGCAAGTGAGAGGGGGATAAAGTCTGTTATCTGCATGCCTTATCACGCACCTCTTTCTAAGGTCAAGGCCACAAGAAATTATGGGGCTGAAGTTGAACTAGTAAAAGATTCCTTTGATGATGCAGCAGCCTTTGCAAAAAAATTATCTGAAGAGGAAGGCTACACCTTCATTGCACCCTTTGACGATGAAAAAATTATTGCAGGCCAAGGGACAGTTGGACTAGAAATCCTAGAAGAACTTCCTGACCTTGACATAATAGTTGTGCCAATAGGTGGTGGCGGACTAATCTCTGGTGTTGCCTTAGCAGCCAAGTCCATAAATCCAGACATAAAAATAATTGGAGTTCAAACAAAGATTGCCCCATCAATGTATGAATCAATAAGAGAGGGCAAGCGTCTAACAGTGACAGGTGGGTCCACAATTGCCGATGGCATTGCAGTCAAAACTCCAGGAGAAATTACATATGAAATGGTAAAGGAATATGTGGATGACATAGTTCTTGTAACTGAAGGAGAGATTTCTTCTGCAATATTAACCCTTCTTGAGGACAATAAAATCATAACAGAAGGAGCAGCAGCTTCCACAGTTGCAGCCCTTATGTATAAGAAGTTTAACCACAGGGGCAAGAAGGTTTGTTGTATTCTTTCTGGTGGCAACATTGACGTCACAAGAGTTTCAAAAGTAATTCAAAAGGGACTTTACAAGACTAATAGGAGAATGGAACTTAAGATAAAATTAGATGACCAACCAGGACAAATATCCAAGATGTCAGCACTTCTTGAAAAGCAAGGAGCCAACATAGTAAAGATCAATCAAAACATCGACCTAGTTGGCGACACAATTGATTCCATGATTGTCAGCGTTGTTATTGACACCAAGGACAAGAACCACCAAGACGAAATCCTAACAGCCCTAAACCAAAATTCCTATGTATATAAGGCGAGGTACAACGACGCCCAATTTTAATTTGACTTTTAATTAAGATTAAAAATAAAATTTTGAAAATCAAACTTAAAAGAAATTAAACAATTAAAAATTAAGAAAAATTGAGAGGCTTGACCTCTCTTTTTTGATTTAATTTGGAACGGCAGGCGACAAAAATATGAAGTCCCTTAAACAAAAATAAAAAGTAGATGAAAATTTTTTTATTTATTATAATGAAGGCGGAGGGATTATGTTAAATTCAGATAAAATCGCAAGACTTGCAACTTATGCTCTCATCTACGAGGTATCTTTGAGTCCCAAGCCAGGACTTGTTAGCCTAATAGATGTGGGCGCCCACGACGACATGGACTACATGGACTTTTTAAAATCATCAATTGTCCTCTACGACTACTTCAAAATTTCCTATGAGCTTGGAGAAAAATCTAAGGGAGAAGACTTCTTGGAACTTAGAGAATATGGAAAACTTTATGAAGACAAGATGAAAGAAGCAACAGGTGGAGTCAACACCCACAAGGGAATTATTTTTTCTCTAGGACTTATGGTTTACGCTACTGCAATAGAAATTAGGAGAGAAAATTTTTCTTTTGAAAAGGTAATTGATAGGGTGGCTTATCTCAATCGTGGCATAAGCAATGAATTAAAAATAGATAAGGCCCAGACTCATGGCGAAAAAAACTACAAAAAATATGGCCTAAAGGGGATAAGAGAAGAAGCCGAAGAAGGTTTTAAGAAGGCCCTTATGGGACTGGACTTTTTAAAGGAAGCTGAGAAAGAAACAAACTTTGACTATGCTCTTACTGGTACCCTATTTTATTTCATGTTACTTATCGAGGATTCTAACATAATCAAGAGAGGAGGGCTTGAAGGTCTAGAATTTTTAAAAGAAACTTCAGCCTATGTCCTTGAAAACAAGTTGTACGAAAGTGAAGATGGGATGAGAGAGATCCAAAAAATAAATGAAGAATACAAGAGGAGGAACCTAAGTCCAGGTGGCTGTGCCGACTTTTTGATCCTCACCTTGTATTTCTATCTCTTGGAGGCTAACGTTGATTGATTACAGACAAGTTATGAAATTTGAAAAAAAGAATATTGAAAAATTCTTGGAAGACTTTGACATAAAGTATGAGAGAGATGTGGACTACACTCTTGCTGCCTTTGATGGCGACAAAATTGTTGGGACAGGGTCTTGTGCAGGCAGGGTCCTAAAATGCTTTGCAATTGACCCGACCTACCAAGGCATGGGAATAACCAACGCAATAATCACAAGGCTACTTGACCACCAATATGAACTTGGCAACAATCACCTCTTTATATTTACAAAACCAAAAAACATCAAGATTTTTACAGACTTTGGGTTTTCCCTAGTTGAAGAGACAGAGGATGTTGCTCTCTTAGACAACAAAATAGATGAACTCCATAAACTCTTGAAAAATATCGAAGATGAGAGAGAGTCAGGTGCTATTGTAATAAATGCCAACCCCATGACCAAGGGTCATCTCTATTTAATTAATGAAGCAAGAAAACAAACTGACATCTTGAACATTTTTATGGTGGAAGAAGACGGATCAACCTTTCCCTACGACTTTAGGTATAAGATTGTAAAGGAAGAGCTGGAAAATTTTGAAGATGTGGTCGTTCATAAAGGTAATGACTATATAATTTCAAAAAACACCTTCCCAACATATTTTTACAAGGATGAAAAAACTATTTTAAAAGCCTATTCAGAGCTAGACACAAAAATCTTTGGCAGATACTTTGCCAAGGCCCTAAATATAAAAAAGAGATTTGTGGGAAGCGAAGACAAGGATGTTGTGACAAAAAATTACAACGAAACCATGGAAAGAATTTTGCCAGAATATGGGGTTGAAGTGGTAGAAATTCCAAGGACAAGCTTGGATGGTGAAATAATTTCGGCATCAAAGGTCAGGGCCCTTTTAAAAGAAAGAAAATTTGAAGAAGCTTACAAATTTTTGCCAGAAGCCACAATCAAGGCCCTGAAATCAGAAGAAGGACAGAGGATAATAAATGATAGACTCTAAAATACTTGCCATGAATAGGATGCTTGAGGCAAAAGAAAAAAGATACTACAAGATAAAATCTTTGACAGAAAAGTTTGAATCTCCAGTTCTTTCCTTTATGTTAAACATTCCAGGCGAAGATAAAAACTTTAAAGAAGCTGTTGACTTTCACAAAAAATATATAGAAAAGATAAAAAAACTTTTGGAAGAAAATAAAATAAAAATATTATTTGAAGACTACGAAGATTTAATCACAGGCATGGAATATATTGGAGTCCTTGAGGGGAATGGGAGAGAGATAAAAAAACTCATGATTGAAATGGAAGAAGAATCCCTTGGAGGAAGGCTCCTAGACCTTGACATCTACGACAAGGACTTCTCACAAATCTCAAGATCATCCTTGGGACTTCCAGAGAGAAAGTGCATAATTTGTGGAGACACAGCGAGGACCTGTATAAAGGAAGAAAGACATAAGCAAGAAGAACTTGAAGATAAGGTAAGAGAGATTATTATAGAGGACTTAGACCAGGTACATAAGTTTTAGGAAGATAATAAGATATTTACAAATTTTTAATAAGAGATCTTTATCAATAGATCTCTTATTTTTTTTGTAATAAACTATTAAGAAAATGATGAAAAATCCCTGTTTTCACCAAATTAATTAGTTAGGACTTAGACTAACTACAAATTAAATTTGTTATACTAACAATTTTATATTTGCTTAAGATCGCCAGTATTAGGCCTTTAATATCTTGAATAGGAAACCCTTTCTAGGGTATTATAAGTAAAAAGGAGGTTTTTTCTATGAAGAAAAAATATTTTGGACTTAATCTTCCAATGTTATTGGTTTTATCAATAATTATTTTTATAGCGACTTACTTGGGAGTTTTGTCTAAAGATTTAGCGGGCGGAGTTGCTCTGATGTTCGCAATAGGTATTATTTTATATGAAATTGGTGAGAGAATTCCAATTTGGAACACTTATGTTGGTGGTGGACTTGTTCTTGCCTTCTTGGGTACAGCGGTTTTAGTTTATCTAAATGTTATCCCAGAAGAATATGCAGAACTTATTTCATCTGTTAACTCAAAACCAATGGGACTACTAAACTTCTTTATCATTATGCTTATCTCTGGTTCACTTCTTGGACTAAATAGAGACCTAATGATCAAGTCTTTTGCAGGATATATCCCAGCAATCCTTGGTGGAGTTTTAGGTGCTGCCATTCTTGGTATTATTGGTGGACTTTTCTTTGGAGTTTCTCCAGCTAACACTGTTTTAAAATACGTTCTTCCTGTAATGGGTGGAGGTAACGGTGCAGGTGCTGTTCCTCTAAGTCAAATTTATGAAAGAGTTACAGGAGATTCTGCTGCAAACTACTATGGCTTTGCTATTTCAATTCTTACAATTGCTAATATCTTTGCTATTATTGCTGGTGGTATTTTAAATAAACTTGGAAGCAGTAAACCAGGACTTACAGGAGATAAGAAAACTCTTATGAGATCTGCTCCTGAAATTGAACAAAATGAAGAAAAGTTTACAACACAATTAAAGGATTACGCTGGAGCAATTTTAATGGGTCTTACTTTCTATCAATTAGGTAGACTTGTAGCTGATAAGATTTGGGATCCACTTGTTCCTTCAGTGCCAATTCACCCATTTGCTTTTATGATTATCATTGTTGCTCTTGCTAATGGACTTGGACTTGTTCCAGGATCACTTAGACAAGCTGCAAAGGAAGTTCAATCTTTCTTCACAAAAAACATTGTAATCTTAATCATGGTTGGTGTTGGTGTTGAAACTGACTTAATTGAACTTAGAGATGCCATTACTTTTGGTAATGTTGTTATGTCATTCCTAATTGTTGTTGGTGCTGTTATTGGTTCAGGTGCTGTTGGACACCTTGTAGGATTCTTCTTTGTTGACTCTGCTGTTACAGCAGGCCTATGTATGGCTAACAGAGGTGGATCTGGTGACTTAGCAGTTCTTGGAGCAGCTGACAGAATGGATTTAATTTCTTATGCACAACTTTCATCAAGACTTGGTGGAGGAATAATACTTGTTATAGGATCAATACTCTTTGGAACGCTCATGTAGACTAGGAGGGATTTTTTTGAAACTAAAAAAAGAAGCCATGGCCGGAACTCTTGAGTCAAATGATATTTTAATCACTGTTGACGATGGAGAAGGCATATCTATTGAACTGGAAAGTTCAGTAAAGAAACAATTTGGTAAACAAATTGAAAAAGTTATAAGAGAAACTTTAAAAGAATTAGATGTAGAGAATGCAAAAGTTACTGCAGTAGACAAGGGTGCCTTGGACTACACAATTAAAGCAAGAGTAGCAGCAGCATGTTTTAGAGCAGCTGAAAGCACAGAATATAATTGGAGCTGATATTTTGAAAGAGAGATTAAGAAGAACAATGATGTTTCTTCCAGGTAACAACCCTGCAAACATCACTGATGCTCACATCTATGGTCCTGATTCAATTATGATCGACCTTGAAGATGCTACGAGCATAAATCAAAAAGACGCGGCAAGATTTTTAGTTTACAATGCACTAAAAACTTTAGACTACGGAGATACTGAAGTTGTTGTAAGAATTAACGCCCTTGATACACCTTATGGACGTGAAGATATTAAGGCAGTTGTTAAGGCTGGGGTAGATGTAATTAGACTACCAAAGTCAGAAACTGCACAAGATGTTATTGATGTAGATGAAATCATAACAGAAGTTGAAGAAGAAATGGGATGCCAAGGAAGAACTCTAATGATGGCAGCTATTGAATCTCCAACTGGAGTTATTAACGCAGTTGATATTGCAAAGGCATCACCAAGAATGATGGGTATTGCACTTGGAGCAGCTGACTATGTTACTAACCTAAAGACTCAAAGGTCAACTCATGGTTGGGAACTTTTCGCAGCAAGAAGTCAAATTGTTTTAGCTGCAAGAAACGCAGGCATTGCTTGCTTCGATACAGTTAACACAAACCTTGATGATATGGATGCTTTTAGGGAAGAAGTTCAATTTATTAAGGACCTAGGATTTGACGGAAAATCTGTTATCCACCCTAAACAAATTGCAGTTGTAAATGAAGTTTACACACCAACTGAAAAAGATATTACGAAGTCACTTCGTATTATTGCAGGTTCTAAGGAAGCTGAAAGAAAGGGATCTGGAGTTATTACAGTTGACGGCAAGATGGTTGACTATCCAGTTATAGCTGGTGCACAAAGAGTTCTAGACCTTGCAGTTGCAAGTGGAGTGCTAAAGAAGGAGGATATTGATGAACTATAATAAAAATGCAGTAGGAAGAGATATCCCTGAATCCCTTGAAGGCATTGGCGAACTTGTTCCTTTCAAAGGCGAAGGCAAATATCTTAGAACTGAAAGAAAGGCTTCTCCAAAAATTAGATACGGAAATAGGGACGAGAAAAAACTTCTAGGTTCTATTGAAGAAGCTGTTAAGAAGAGTGGACTTAAGGACGGAATGACAATTTCCTTCCACCACCACCTAAGAAATGGTGACTATGTTGTAAACATGGTAATGCAAGTTATTGCTGATATGGGAATCAAGGATCTAACTCTTGCTCCATCATCACTTTCACCATGTCACGACAAGTTAATCCCATTAATTGAACAAGGTGTAATCACTGGAATTCAATCATCTGGACTAAGAGGAGAACTTGGAGAAAAAATTTCACAAGGTATCCTTAAAAAACCTTGCATTATCCGTTCTCACGGTGGACGTGCAAGAGCAATTGAAGATGGAGAGCTTCACATTGACGTTGCCTTTTTAGCAGCACCAGCATGTGACGAATATGGAAACATAAATGGTAGAGAAGGAAAGGCAGCTTGTGGATCACTTGGCTATGCAATTGTTGACGCACAGTACGCTGACTGTGTAGTTGCAATTACAGACAACCTTGTACCATTCCCAAATATTCCTGCTTCAATTGGCATGATGTATGTTGACTATGTTGTAGAAGTTGACGCAATTGGAGATCCAAAGGGAATTGTTTCTGGATCAATTAGATTCAACGACAACCCACGTGACTTACTAATTGCTAACAACGCAGTTAAGGCGATCAAGGCTTCTGGACTTTACAAGGACGGCTTTAGATTCCAAACTGGAGCAGCAGGTTCAACTCTTGCAGTTGCAAAACTTCTTCGTGAAGAAATGAAGAAGGATAACATCAAGGCATCAATGGCCCTTGGTGGAATCACTGGATATATGGTGACAATGCTTGAAGAAGGTTTAATTGACGGTATCTATGATACACAATCCTTTGACCTTGACGCAGTAAGATCAATCCGTGAAAACACAAAACACTTTGAACAAACTGCATCTTCATACGCAAACCCTAACAACCCAACACCTGCAGTTAACACTCTAGACTTTGTATTACTTGGAGCCCTTGAAGTTGACACTGACTTCAACGTAAACGTAATGACAAGATCAGACGGAGTTATCAACCAAGCAGTTGGTGGTCACCAAGATACAGCACCAGGTGCAGAAATGTCACTTATACTAGCACCACTTGTAAGATCAAGAAATCCAATTGTCAAAGACAAGGTTACAACAGTTTGTACTCCAGGCGAAGCTGTTGATGTAATCTGTACTGACTACGGTATTGCTGTAAATCCAAAGAGAAAAGACTTAATCGAAAAATTCGAAAAAGCTGGAATTGAACTTAAGGACATCAAGGAACTACAAGAAATGGCAGAAAAACTTACAGGTAAACCTGAAGAAGTTGAATTCTCTGACGAAGTAGTTGCAGTTGTAGAATACAGAGACGGTTCTATAATCGATGTAATTAAGAAGGAAGCTTAAAAATTAAAATATAACCATACTCATAAAAGGGAGGCAAGAGCCTCTCTTTTTTTGCAGAAAATTTGGAACTTGTAAATATTTATAAGTTTCAAAAAATTATAAAGTGATAAGATTTTACGACTTGAGAAGAAATTATGAAGCTATAAAAACTTGCCAAGTGATAACAAATGGAAAAATGAAAGGAATTTATGAAAAGATAAAATCTTATGAAGTGATAAATACGTATGAAGTGATAACAAACTTTAAAGTGGTAAGAACTTATGAAGTCACAAAAAGATGTTAGATGATAGAAATTTATGAAGTGCTAAAAATATATTAAGTGATAGAAATTTATTAAGTCATAAAAAATAAGAGAGTTAGAGATAATTATGAAGTGCTAAAAATTTATCAAGTTATAAGAATTTACAAGTTGGCAAAAATTAAAAATTCCACAAGGTTTTTGCAATTGACATTAATGAATATTGGTGCTATTATAATGAAAAATAACTCAATAAGAGGAAGAGTATCCTTCTTGACTGATTAAAGAGAGCTTCGTTTGGTGAGAGAAGTAGAGGAAGATTGGGAGAACATGGTCCTTCTTGAGGGTCTATCGATATTTAGGTAGGCACGGGCGCGCCCGTTACAGCGATAGAGTATGATAGTACTTGAAGAGTCTTCCATCGCGAGTTGGAAGAGAATTAAGGTGGTAACACGAAATAGCTTTCGTCCTTTAGGGATGGAAGCTTTTTTTATTGTCTTCCTTCCTCAAGTACAAATAAAAAAGAGGAGAATAAAAATGCCATTAATAATACCTAGAGATTTAATTGTTGAAGAAGTTTTGCAAAGAGAAAATATTTTTACAATGAGGGATTCCTTTGCCATTAAGCAGGACATAAGACCCCTTAGCATTGCCATTGTAAACTTGATGCCCAAGAAGGAAGAAACTGAACTTCAACTCTTGAGGATGCTTTCAAACACTGCCTTGCAAATTAACATCGACCTTGTGAGGATGGAGTCCTACAATCCAAACAACTCCGATGCCAAGAGGCTGAAGTCCTTTTACAAGACTTATGACGATATAAAAAACAATAAGTACGACGCCATGATAATTACTGGGGCCCCTATTGAGACCCTAGCCTATGAAAAGATAAAATATTGGGATGAGCTAAAGACGATTTTCGAATTTGCCAAGAAAAATGTCTATTCAACAATGTTTATATGCTGGTCTGCCCAAGCTGCCCTCTATCACTACTACAAGATTGAGCACAAGCTTAGCGACGAAAAAATCTTTGGGGTTTTTGAATTTGACAAGCTAAGGGACAATAAGATCGTCAAGGGCTTTGATGACAGTTTCTTGGTCCCAACATCAAGGCACACTTATGTTGACCTTGAAGACTTTGAAGGCTTTTCAGATTTAGAAGTCCTTGCAGCAAGGCCCGACACTGGAGTTTCTCTTGTGACAAGTAAGGACAACAGGTTTGTCTTTAACTTTGGCCACTGGGAATATGACAAGAACACCCTCCACAATGAATACATCAGAGACCTATCTCAAGGCAAGAAGATTGCTCCGCCAATAAATTATTATGAAGACAACGACCCTAAGAAGGATATAAAAATTAGGTGGAGGTCTGCGGGCAACCTCTTCTTCTCCAACTGGCTCAACTACTGCGTCTACCAAGAAACTCCCTTTGCCATTGATAGTATTGAGGGAAAGTCAGTTTCAAAATTTGGCGGAAGCTCCCTAAAGGACGCAGGACAATTTGCCAAGGTGAAGAAAATTATCTTCTCCAAGGAAGACAGGGACGTGATTGTGGTTTCTGCACCGGGAAGAAGATTTAAGAAGGACACAAAAATCACCGACGAATTGATTTCTCTTTCTGACAAAAACTTGAGGATTGAAGAAGTGAAAGAAATCATAAAATCTCTTGAGGAAGAATTAGAAGTTCAGAACTTAAGTCGTGACAAGCAAGTTGAAAAAATTAAAAATAGGTTTTTATCCATAGCCCAAGACCTAAGTCTTGAAGATTTTTGGGATGATGAATTGAAGTTTGTTTTTGATGAGATAAAGGAGTCCAGGGACAAGGACTTTATTGTGTCCAGGGGCGAATACCTTAATGCCAAGCTCCTTGCAAGATATCTGAATTACGATTTTATTGATGCCAAGGACCTAATCATCTTTGATGATAGGGGACAAGTTGATATAGAAAAGTCCAAGAGGGCCATCCAAAACCACATTGGAGAAAACAAAAAGGCAGTTGTCCCAGGTTTTTATGGGAGCGACGAGAAGGGAAACATTGTTACTTTCACAAGGGGAGGCAGCGACTACACAGGCAGCCTCATCGCTTATGCCCTTGACTCCAAGGTTTATGAGAACTGGACTGATGTAAATGGAATCATGACATCTGACCCCAATAGTGACCCAGATGCCAAGACTATTGACAAGCTTTCCTACACAGAATTAAAGGAAATTATTGGAGAGGGAGCCCAAGTTTATCAAGAGGATGCCATAAATCCCGTTGCCAAGAAAAATATAACTATAAAAATTTTAAACACCAATGATCCAGAAAATCATGGAACAATTATAAAGGATTAAAAAAAAGACCAAGGCTTGCACACCTTGGTCTTAATTTTTTCTTCTATTATATTGTGAATTTTGAAAGTTAAAAAATTAAATTTCTTTATTTCTTAACTTGTCAGCAATTTCTTCTGCCTTTTTCTTGTCTTCGCCTGTGAAAGTCGGGTACTTTGGATTTATTTCTTCCATTGTTTCAATAAGGGCAAGAGTTGCAATTTTTCTTGCAAGCCAAGGATTGTCTGCTGGAAGTACATACCATGGGGCAGTTTCTGTTGAAGTATTGTTTAACATTTCTTCAAAGGCAACTTGGTACTTGTCCCAATTGTCCCTGTCATCTAAGTCGGAAAAGGAGAAGTCGGCATTCTTCTTTGGGTCTTCGATTCTCTCAAGAAGTCTCTTTCTCTGCTCATCTTTGGAAACATTGAAGAAAAATTTCACGACCTTAAAGCCATTTTCAACAAGGTATTCCTCAAAGTTGTTGATGTGCTTGTATCTCTTTTCCCAAAGATTTTCGTCGTTTTTAATTTCATCTGGAAGATGACCTAGAGTGTCATAAATTTTTGGCGAAATAATATCTTCGTAGTAGGAACGGTTTAGGATTGCAACTTCGCCCCTCTTAGGAAGGCCCTTAGCCATCCTCCAAAGATAGTCGTGGGCATTTTCTTCGTCAGTTGGCTTGCCGTAGGATGTGTTCTTTAGGCCTTGGGGTTCAAGGTTGGAAAAAATATATTTTATTATCTCGTCCTTACCTGCAGCGTCAATTGCTTGGAGGACAACAAGGATTCCCTGTTTTGATTCTGCAAAAAGTTTTTCGTGAAGCCCTCTTAATCTTGGGACAAGATCTTCATAAAGTTCCCTTTTTATTTCATCATCTTTTTCTTTACTTACAATTTTTTCTTCCAAGTCTTCTATTTTTATTTTCTTGCCACTTATTTTATATTTATTAATCATTAAGACCTCCTATTTAAGTCCATAAAATATTTTCTACTAATTTATAAAACAATGATAACTTATAATAAAAACTTAGGCAAACAAAAAAGGCCTGCCTAAGCAAGCCTTGTAATTAAAATCTTATAGAGATTCAACAATTTTTTCTGTTAGGTCAATAACTCTTTCAGTGTAACCCCATTCGTTGTCATACCATGAAACAAGTTTAACCATTTTTCCGTTAACAGTTGTAAGAAGTGAGTCGAAAATAGAAGAGTGTTCGTCGCCAATAATGTCAGAAGAAACAAGTTCGTCTTCTGAGTAAGCAAGGATACCCTTTAATTCATTTTCAGAAGCCTTCTTGATAGCTGCGTTGATTTCTTCAACTGTAGCTTCTTTTTCAAGTTCAAAAGTTACGTCAACTAATGATCCAGTTGGAACAGGAACTCTTAGGGCAAAGCCAGTTAAGATTCCGTCAACTTCTGGAATAACTTTTCCAACAGCCTTAGCTGCACCAGTTGAAGTTGGAATTATATTTTCTGCTCCCATTCTTGCACGTCTCATGTCCTTCTTGTGAACACCGTCGTGGATGTTTTGGTCGTTAGTGTAAGCGTGAACAGTGGACATAAGTCCCTTCTTGATTCCAAAGTTTTCTAAGATAACCTTAGTCACTGGAGCAAGACAGTTTGTTGTACAAGACGCGTTAGAGATAATGTCGTGTTTTTCTGGATCGTACTTGTCGTCGTTAACTCCCATAACAACTGTAAGCATGTTGCCCTTGCCTGGAGAAGTTAAGACAACTTTTTTTGCACCACTTTCAAGGTGACCTCTTGCTTGTTCTTCGTCCTTGAAGGCACCAGATGAATCAATAACAACATCAACACCGAGGTCCTTCCAGTTCATCTTGTCAGGAGTCTTTGATTCAACGAAAGTAACTTTCTTTCCATTGATAATCATTCCGTCGTCAGTGAATTCAATTTCACCAGGGAACTTTCTATAGATTGAGTCGTATTTAAATAGGTGAGTTCTTTCTTTTAGAGTTTTGTCTAAATTTCTAACAGCTACGTGAGTAACTTCAAAATTAACATCGTCTCTTAGGGCCCAGATCCTTAGAGCATCTCTACCAATTCTACCAAAGCCCATTATGCCAACATTTTTTTTCATAAAAACCTCCATTGTTCATTGCATTCTTACCTTCATTATAACACAAGTAGATAAAAGTGAAATTCAAAAATTATTGTGATAAAATTAGGCAAAAGGAGTGGATCACATGAAGAGTGGATTAAGTAGAGAAGATGGATTAAAACTTTTGAAAGAATACAACAAGGAACAATTTCACATAAGACATGCCCTTACACTTGAAAATGTAATGGGATACTTTGCAGAAGAGTATGACAAGGACAATGTAGACTTTTGGAAGATGGCAGGACTACTCCACGATGTGGACTATGAAAGATATCCTGAAGAACACCTAAAGAATACGCCAGAAATCTTAAGAGAAGCAGGTGGAAGCGATGAACTCATCCATGCCATTATGGCCCACGGGTCTGGGATATGTTCTGATGTCGAACAGAACTCTTCATGGAGAAGATATTATTTGCAACTGATGAACTTACAGGTTTAATTTATGCAGCATCTCTTATGAGACCATCAAAGAGCACCAAGGATATGAACTTAAAGAGCGTGAAGAAAAAATTTAAAGACAAGAAGTTCGCAGAAGGCTGCTCTCGTGATGTAATAAAAAGAGGAGCAGAAAAGCTGGGTTGGGAACTTGATGAGCTAATAGAAAAAACTCTTCTTGCCATGCAGGAGATGGAAAATATTATTGAAGAAGCCTTAAAAAGGGAAATAAGCTATTAAAAAATGCCAAAATATCCTATAAATTCGTTGATTAGCAAGCCTTGCTGTGTTAGAATTTATATGTTATAGAAATTTAAGGGAGGTATAAGTTTGCAAACTTTATTATCTATTATAATTATTATTGCGAGCATAATTGTAATAAGTGTAGTTGCACAAATGGAATCAGAACAAGCTGGTCTAGGAACTCTTCAAGGCGAAGAAACTAGCATGTGGGGATCTCACAAGGGTTCTAGTAAAAAAGATATCCAAAACAGAATTGTTATTGGTTCAAGCATCGTTTTTGCACTTGCACTTATTATTTTAGCTGCAATTTAATTAAAATTTAAGGAGGATTAGAATGGATATGTTATATCTAGCTCCTATAGTCGGCGTTTTGGCACTATTATTTGCTGCATTTAAGGCAAGTTTCGTGTCAAAACAAGATGCCGGAAATGAAAGAATGAAAGAAATTTCTTCTTACATTTCAGAAGGAGCTATGGCATTTTTAACAAGAGAATATAAGGCTCTTGTTGTATTTGTAATTGTACTTGCAATTATCTTGGCAGTAGGACTTAGATCAATTCCAACTGCTATTTGTTTCGTAGTAGGAGCTATCTTTTCAGTAGCTGCTGGTTATGTTGGTATGAAGGTTGCTACAAGAGCAAACGTTAGAACAACAAACGCAGCATGGAAGGGTGGCCTAGGTAAAGCCCTTGACGTTGCCTTTTCAGGTGGAGTTGTAATGGGAATGTGCGTTGTTGGTCTAGGAATTATTGGTATTACTGGCGCATATTTCATAACAGGTGGACAAACTGAAATTATTACAGGATTTTCACTTGGAGCATCATCTATTGCACTTTTCGCAAGAGTTGGTGGCGGTATCTACACTAAGGCTGCAGACGTTGGAGCTGACCTTGTAGGTAAAGTTGAAGCTGGTATCCCAGAAGACGACCCAAGAAACCCTGCAGTTATCGCTGATAACGTAGGAGATAACGTTGGTGACGTTGCTGGAATGGGAGCTGACTTATTTGAATCTTACGTTGGAGCACTTCTTTCAGTTATCACTCTTGGAGTTGTAGCTTATGGAGAAGAAGGTGTTAAATTTGGTATTCTTGTTGCAACAATTGGTATCTTAGCATCAATTGTAGCTGCTTTCTTTGTTAAGGGAGACAAGAACCCACAAAAAGCTCTTAACGCAGGTGAATATGTAGCAGCTGGTGTTACAATGATAGCTTCAGCACTTTTATCAAACTACATCTTTGGAAGTTTTGCACCATTTGCACCAGTAATCATTGGTATTGCAGTTGGTCTAATAATTTCTAAATTTACAGAATATTACACAGCTGAAGATTATGCACCAGTTAAGAGAATTGGAGCAGAATCAGAAACTGGTTCTTCAACAAATATTATTGCTGGACTTTCTGTTGGTATGATGTCAACAGTTGGACCAATCATTGTTATCGCTATTGGTATTATTGCAGCTTACATTGGAGCTGGCGGAAACGCTGACCCAATCGTAGGACTTTACGGAATTTCTCTTGCAGCTGTTGGTATGCTTTCAACAACTGGTATGACAATTGCCGTAGACGCTTATGGACCAATCGCAGACAACGCTGGTGGTATTGCAGAAATGTGTGAACTACCAGAAGACGTTCGTGATATTACAGACTCACTTGACTCTGTTGGTAATACAACAGCAGCTATAGGAAAGGGATTTGCAATTGGATCAGCAGCACTTACTGCCCTTGCACTTTTCGTTTCTTATATTAACGCTACTGGCCTAACAGGAATTGACATTTCTAAGCCAGAAGTTATTGCTGCAACTTTCGTTGGTGGTATGCTTCCATTTGCCTTCTCTGCACTTACTATGTCAGCAGTTGGTAACGCAGCATCAGAAATGATCGACGAAGTAAGAAGACAATTTAAAGAAATTCCTGGAATCATGGAAGGTAAGGCTACTCCTGACTATGCAAGATGTGTTGACATCTCAACAGGTGCTGCTCTTAAGCAAATGATCGTGCCAGGACTAATCGCTGTAATTGTTCCAATCCTTGTAGGTCTACTACTTGGCACAGAAGCCCTAGGTGGTCTTCAAGCAGGAGCTCTTGTAACTGGTGTATTAATGGCAATCTTTATGTCAAACGCTGGTGGAGCTTGGGACAACGCTAAAAAATACATCGAAGGTGGAGCACACGGTGGTAAAGGTTCAGAAGCTCACAAGGCAGCTGTAACTGGAGACACAGTTGGTGACCCATTCAAAGATACATCAGGACCTTCTCTTAATATTCTAATTAAACTTATAACTGTTGTATCCCTTGTATTCGCACCACTATTTGTTGCATACGGCGGACTATTCCTATAAAAAAAAATCTGTTAGAGAGAAATCTCTAGCAGATTTTTTATTGCAAACTATATTAACTTTTATGGACTCTGTCAGAATTTATCTGGCAGGGTTTTTTATTTAAGATATATTCATAATAATTTTTTAGTATTTTTAAATGTAAAAGGCAAGATAGATGCCTGCAATAAAATTAGAAATTGCATGTATAATCCAGCTGGGAATAATTGATCCACCTGAAATTTCTTCATTGACGTAACCCATAGCAAAGGCTGCAAGGCTTGTTAATAAAATAATTAAAATAGTTTTTAAATTCCCGACAAGAGGAAAGAACATTACTCCATGCAAGAGACCAAATAGTAGTCCTTGTATAAAATTTGCCTTAGTAAATCCTAGCTTATTGGCAAGTCTTTTTAAGATAAAGCCTCTGAATAAGATTTCTTCAGGAAAAGACGTATTAAAGACTGCATAAATAAAAATTGCAGGAAGGGCAGCAAAGCCAAGTCCTTGGAATTCTGAAGTTGCGCTTTCAATGTTATTTAAGCCTTTTAGAAAAACTAAACTTATTGCCAAATAAAAAACTGTTACAAGAATAATTGCAAGAGCTGTCTTCTTAGCTCCCTTTATTTTTTTCAGTCCTATCCAATCTGGAAACCTTTCTTGTTTTCTTGCTGAAAAGTACCAGAAAAGAAAGGGAAGGAGAGAAAATAATATAATTTCTAGTAAACTGTTGATGATTTTATTTATTGCTAAGGTCATTTTGCACTTCCAATTAAAATAATATTTGTAACCACTTAGACATAAAATCTAAGAAACTAACTAATGCTTAAAGTATGAAAACTTTAAAGGTTACTTAATATTTTTTTAGTATAGCACAAGAAAATATTATTTTTTCTAGCTTCTTTTAAAATTTTTGTAAAATTTTTATAAAAGTTTCTTACAAAAAAACCACCAGCCTGTGAACTCAGCCAGTGGTTGTGATATAAAAATTTTAGCAATCTGTTGGGTCTAATAGATTGTTTAAAGTCTTAACGTGAATACCTGTTGCATTCTTTGGAAGATAGCCTGCCTTCTTGTCCCTGTATCCAGTTGCTGCTATGTCTAGGTGAACCCATGGAGTATTTTCTTTTACGAACTCACCAACGAAAAGTCCTGCTGTAACAGTGCCTGCATGTCTACCAGAAGTGTTCTTGATGTCAGCAACTTCTGACTTGTTTAATTTCTTGTAGTCTTCGTCATAAGGGAAGGCCCAGATTTTTTCTCCAGATAATTTTCCTGCTTCAAGGACTTCATTGTAGAAGTCTTCGTTATTTGTAACTGCACCTGTGTAAACTTCTCCAAGGGCAATTGTAACTGCACCAGTAAGTGTTGCAAGGTCAATAATTTTTTCTGCTCCAAGGTCATTTGTTGCATAGTGAACTGCATCGGCAAGGGTAATTCTTCCCTCAGCATCTGTATTTGCAACTTCAATTGTAAGTCCCTTCATGGAGTCAATTACGTCGCCAGACTTGTAAGCATGACCTGAAATCATATTTTCACAAGCTGCAACTACACCAACAACATTTGTCTTTGCCTTGTTCTTTGCAAGGGCATACATTGTTCCAATAACTGTGCCAGCTCCACCCATATCGCAGTGCATGTAGTTCATGCCAGATGGAGACTTGATGTTGTAGCCACCTGAATCGTAAGTTAGTCCCTTACCAACAAGGGCAACTTTTTCTGTGTCGGCATTATTGTATTCCATTACAATAAGTCTTGGACGGTTTGCTGCACCAGCTGCAACTCTTAAAAAGGCCTTCATGCCAATTTTTTCGATTTCATCTTCTTCATAAACTGTAACCTTAACGCCAGCTTCTTCTAATTTTTCCTTTGTAATATTGGCAAGAGTTTCTGGATAAATTACATTTGCTCTTTCGTTCACAAGGTCTCTTGCAAGGAAGACTCCATCCATAATGTTTTCTATCTTATCAAGACCTTGTCTCAATTTTTCTTCAGGTCCCTTGAAGGCAGTGTAGTTGACAGTGATTTCAAAGTCGGACTTCTTTTCTTTTACACTAGTTTTCTTTGTGAATTCATATTCACTTTGGCGAAGTCCTTCATAAGCTGCCATAATAGTTTTTTTGTTGCACATACCAAGGTCTGGCATTTTTATTTCAACTTCGTGCTCTTGGTTTTCTCTTAAAATATTTCCAAGTTCAAAGAAAAGATTTCTCACATCTTCTAGGTCAAGCTCATCATCGCCTAGTCCCATAAAAATTTCTGATTCTTCTTCAAAGCTTGGAAGGTATAAACTTTCCTTAAACTTAAAAGCGAACTTTTTCTTTTCAAGATATTCCTTAATTTCACTAGGAAGTTTCCCATCTTTTTTTACGAAGTGGACCTTTAGTCCTCCTTCTTTATACAAATTAAATTTTATCATAATTCACCTCTTACTCTAATTATACATGAGATTGTAAAAAGGTCTAATTTAAAAAAATAAGTTAAGAAGCATTGCATTACTATTTTTCTTAGATAAATTGTGATAATATTAAATTATAGAACTTTAACATCAATTTAGACTTTAGTTTTGAATTGGTGTTTTTTGGGTGGTGTAAAAATGAGAAAAGAAGTAAAAGCATCAATAATGTTATTTGCAACAGCAATAATTTGGGGACTTGCCTTTGTGGCACAAGCAGCAGGCATGGAGCACTTAGGGCCCCTTTCTTTTACAGCTGCAAGGTGTTTTGTAGCAGTAGTATTTTTATACCTAACCTATAAATTTTTTATGATAAAGTCTAAGGCATATAGAGAAGAGAAGTTTGATATGAAGAGGACTCTTGTGGGAGGGACAATTTGTGGCCTGGTCTTTACTATAGCCATCAACCTTCAACAAGTTTCTCTTATTTATACAACAGCTGCCAAGGCAAGCTTTTTGACAGCCCTATACATAGTTTTTATTCCATTAATAGGACTGCTTTTTGGGAGAAGGCCAAGTATAAAGGTTATTCTTTGCATCTTCCTTGCCATGGTGGGAACCTACCTCTTGTCCATTAAGGGTGGATTTAACATAAATAAGGGAGATTTAGTTGTGATCCTATCGGCTCTTATCTTTGCCATTCACATCTTACTCATGACAAAGTATTCAAGAGACACCAATGCGGTTTTACTTTCCTTGGTTCAATTTGCAGTTTGTGGAATAATCTCTCTTGTGGGAGCCCTGGTCCTCGAAGATATAAGCATGGATGGGATTTTAAAATCCTATGTGACTATCCTCTATGTGGGAATTCTTTCTTCTGGAGTTGGCTTTACTATCCAACTTATGGCCCTAAAGGACCTAGACCCAGTAGTAGCGTCAATGATCTGTTCCCTTGAATCAGTTTTTGGTGCCCTCTTTGGTTGGATGATTTTGTCACAAGAAATGACTGAGAGAGAAATCTTTGGGGCTATAATAATTTTTGTGGCAACCCTACTTGCCCAAGTCCCAATAGAAGCTTATCTTGAGAAAAAATTAAAGAGAAAGCTAAAGAGAGGATAAAATTTCACAAGAATTTTAAATAGAATAAAAAAACTTTCACATTACTAAGATATAATTATAGGGAGGTGAAGATATGTCACTATTTAATAAAATTTTCCAAAAGCCTGGAAAGAAATTAATAACTATAGACGGAGAATACGGCTCTGGGGCAAATGAAATTGCCAAGAAGGTTGCCGATAAATTAAAATACGAATTTTATGATGAAAAATTAATAGAGCTTATGAGTCTTGAGAAAAAGGTTAAGCCAGAAGAGATAAAGAAGGACGACTCCTTCTTGCAGGGGACAATTTATGATCTTTATAGGCAAAATTATTCCTACTCCCAAGAAGACATAGCAACAAATGACGCAGCCTTCCTCCTGGACTCAAGGACAATTAGGGAGATTGCAAAAAAGAAAAAGGCAGTTATCTTTGGCAAGTGTGGTGACTTTGTCTTAGAAGACTTCCCAAAACTGTCAATTTTTATATACGCGTCAAAAGACTTTAAAGAAGAGAGAATTCTAAATACCTACAAGATCAAGAAGGACAAGCTTGAATTAAAGATGACACGTGAGAACAACAGACGTGCCAACCACTACTCCAGAAACACTGGAAGAGTTTGGGGAGAACCTGCCAACTACGACATCTTGATCAACTCATCATCCTTTGATTTCGAAAGCATAGCAGACCAAATTGTAGAAATTTCACAAAATAAAAAATAAGAATCCTGACAATTGTCGGGATTTTTTTATTGTCTAAAATCATGAAAAATTTACATGGTCTTTATAAAAAACATACAAATCTTTTAATAGGGGTTTGTAAAATATATAAAAATAGGATTTTAGCGAGATTGCAACTGTGGGTTTACAAATTGCAAAGATAAATTTATAGATTGCTACTTTAAAAATATATAAAATTCAAATAGAAAAGGAGGTAGAATTATGATTTTAGGAGATAAAATTATGAATCTTAGGAAGAAAAATGCTTGGTCTCAAGAAGAACTTGCAGAAAAACTTGGTGTAAGCAGACAATCTATTTCAAAGTATGAAAGTGCCCAAGCAGTACCTGACATGGAAAAAGTTTTAAAGTTAAGTAGAATTTTTGGAGTTACAACAGATTATTTGCTTAAAGATGAAATTGAAGAACTTGAATTTTTGGATGAAGACTTCGAGGAAGACAAAAAGCTTATAAAAGTTAGCATGGAAGAAGCAAATGAGTATCTAGACTTAAAAGAAATATCTGGCAAAAATATTGCACTTGGAGTTTCTCTTTGCATAATCTCGCCTATATTTTTATTGCTTTCTTCACAAGCTTATGAAAGTAAACTCATATTAGCTCCAGAAAATGTAGTAGATGGAATCTCTCTTACAGTTTTAATCTTATTTATAATTGCTGCTGTTGGAATATTTATAAGGGAGTCTATGAAATTAAAAAAATATGAATTTATAGAAAATGAAGACATAGATACAGCTTACGGTGTTGATGGAATGGCAAGGGAAAGAGGAGAAAGCTTCCACGATTACTATGTGAGAAGTAATACACTCGGAGTTTTGCTCCTGGTGGCGTCAGTTATTCCAATTTTTGTTGGAATGATTGTCTCAGTGGAAGACATGACCATGATTATTTCAGTGGTTATTATGCTCCTTCTTATAGCTATTGGGGTGAATCTTTTGGTTAAAACAAATCTTTATATGAACTCTATTAATGCAATATTGGAAGAGGGAGACTTTAGAAGAAAAAATAAAAAATTAAAGAGGAGAATAGACCCTTATTGTGGAATTTATTGGATTGCTGTTACTGCAATCTATGTAGCCTATTCTTTTTTGACAAACAATTGGGATAGGTCTTGGATTATTTGGCCTGTTGCAGGCGTATCTTTTCCAATTTATTATCTAATCTTAAAATCTATTTTTGAGTCCAAGACAAAAGATTAAGAAAGATAGACTGGAAAATTTTCTTTTCTTTAGAATCACCAATTCTTTAATTATTAATTGGGTACAAGTTAAATAGGATTAAAGAGATGGTGATAAAATGAAAAAAGATGATTTAATAATTGAGAAAGTTATAAAAAATGTTGGAGTAATTTATTTTAACAGACCTGAGAAAATAAATGCTCTTAATTTAGAGATGGTAAGAGATATAAAGAGGATACTTGAGAAGTGGGAAGATGACGATAATATAAGAGCAGTTCTTCTTGATAGCAAGTCAGACAAGGGATTTTGCTCTGGTGGAGACTTGGTCCACCTCTATGAGGACTTCATAATGGATGATGATTGCCATGACAAGGACCAACTATTCGTTGAGGAATTTGAACTAGATAAGTATGTTGAAGCTTACAAAAAACCTATAGTGTCCTATTGGAAGGGGATAGTCATGGGTGGTGGGGTTGGCATCAGCATAAACTCTGATCTTATCCTTTGTGACGAGACTGTAAAGTGGGCCATGCCCGAAACTGACCTAGGCTTTGTACCTGATGTAGGCGTAGGTAAATATATCTCTAGCTTACCCCAAGCCCTTGGCCAATATGTAGGACTTTGTGGTGGAGTCTTAGAATCTCCTGACTTGATAAAACATGGACTAGCCCACGTCTATATTGATTCAAAAGATTATGAAAAGATAAGAGAAAAGTTTTTGGACTTATCAGAAAAATATTCTGGTCAAGGATTAATTGACAAGTTAAGAGAAGAAGCAGAAAAATATAAAAAAGAAGGTCACGAAACTTTTGTTGAGAAGAATAAGGACAAGATAGAAAAATATTTCTCTAAGGATAGCTTGGAAGAAATTTATAAGTTTCTAGAAGAAAATCAAGATGATGACTTTGCAAGATATATTTTAAAAGACTTGGAAGGCAAATCTCAATTTAGCCTGGCCGTACAGTTTAAAAAATATTTTGTGGGCAAGAACTTGACCTACTCAGAAATGGTGGACCTAGACCTAAAAATTTTGAGATACTCATTAGAGATTGGCGAAATGGAAGAAGGCATAAGGTCCAAGATGATAGACAAGGACAATGAGCCAGATTGGAAATATAAGAACTTGGAAGATGTGAAAGACGAGGATATAAAAAAATTATTAGGTGTTTAAAATAAAGGAAGGGCATTCATCTTGAATACCCTTCTTTTTTATTTCAAATTTTCGTCTCTTATGATTTTTATGTCGTACTTGCTTAAAATTGTGTCGCCCATAAGAATTTCTTCAATTGCCCTTTTAGATTCTTCATCAGCTTCCTTTAAGAGGCCTTTTTTTATTGCCTTCTTTTCTATCTCAGACTTTTGGTCCTTGGAGAAGTCGTTGTAGTCCTCGATGTCAATCCTGTTAAAAATAGATTCCCTCTCATCATAAACCTTTAGAGAGTCCTCATAAATTTCATGGCTCAAAATCTCTGCGGCTGGAATCCTAACTTCGATAGACTTGTCTCCAACATCAACCTTCATCTTGTTAAGGTCAATGCCAGCATTTATTATCCCTTCATAAGATACGATGAACTCCTTAGAAGTGAAGGGGACCTTGTAACCGTAAAAAGTATTTTGATTTTCAAAGTGGCCCATGTTTGTATAGTGGTACTTTAAAGTTGTCAGCTCCTTGGCAGAAACTAACTTGTTGTAAATCAAGCTAGAAGTGATCTCTGGCTCCATCTCGCTTTTCATTTGCTTCTTCCCATAGAAGAAAGCAGCAAAGAGGGCGAGACCAATAAGTAAAATTATAATAATGATTTTCTTAATTTTTTTCATCTAAAACCTCCATTTTAGTCTATAAATAATTTTTACCACGGGAAAAAAATCCTAAACCTTAGAAATTAGCTAAAAAACATTGACAAGATTTACTATTTTATTGTCATAAATATAAATTCTCTGATATAATTAAGCAAAAAGATAATGGAGGAAGATTTTATGGACGATGGCGCCTTGTGGGCTAAGCTCTTATTAATAGCAATACTAACTAGCATAAACGCATTCTTTGCATCAGCTGAAATGGCAATGGTTTCAGTAAACAACAACAAGATAAAAGAATTGGCAGAAGAAGGAGATAAGAGGGCCAAGACCCTTATGGATATATCACAAGATCAAACAAGATTTTTATCCACAATCCAAGTAGCAATAACCTTGGCAGGATTTTTCTCATCTGGATCTGCAGCAACATCTATATCAAAAGTATTAGGAGAATTCTTGAGAGGATATGGGATACCCTATGGCGGAACTATAGCCTTTATTTTGGTGACACTTATCCTGTCCTATATAACACTTGTTTTTGGAGAGCTAGTGCCAAAGAGAATTGCCCTACAAAATTCAGAAAGAGTTGCCCTAAAATCATCAGGTGCAATTGCCTTTGCATCAAAGATATTTTATCCCTTTGTAAAATTACTTTCAGTTTCAACAGTATTAGTATTAAAAATTATGGGAAAATATTCAGAAGATGTAGAGGAAAAAATTTCAGAAGAAGAATTAAAATCCTATATAAAAGTTTCAACCCAACAAGGAGTAATAAACTCAGCTGGGGAAGAAATGATAGTTAATATAATGGACTTCGACGACAAGTTGGCCTACGAAATAATGACACCAAGGACTTCCATCTATATGCTGGATTATGACGAGTTCACAACAGAAACAATAACAGAAGTCTTGAAGATGGGATACTCAAGGATGCCCGTCTATCGTGAGAACACAGACAATATACTGGGAACAGTCTACATCAAAGACCTCTTTGTTGAATACGCAAAAAATAATTACGAGTTCATAAACTTGGATAATTGCATAAAGTCCCCTTACTATGTACCAGAAACAAAAAAAATTGACATGCTCCTAAAAGAGCTTCAAGCATCAAAAAACTATGTAGCAATCCTAATTGACGAGTATGGAGGATTCTCAGGCATGGTGACAGTAGAAGACATAGTAGAAGAAATAGTTGGAGAAATCGAAGACGAGTACGACAAGGAAGACAACAGCGTAGAAAAAATTGGCGAAAACGAGTATATAGTAGACGGATCCATGGACATAGAAGACATAAACGACGCCCTTGGTCTATCCCTATATTCAGAAAATCACGAGACAATCTCTGGCTTGATAATAGAAAAACTTGGCTTTATACCAGACGAAAAACAAAAGAAAAAACTTAGCGTCAAGACAGGAGGCTGCATCTTGACAGAGCTAGCAGTAGCAGAAAAAAGAATAATAAAAGCCAGCATCAAAGTTATACCAGAAGAACAAGAAGAAGCCAAAAGAGAATACAAAGAATTCAATTCATAAAAATTAACAGGTCCTAGGGCCTGTTTTTTTGATGGGATTTTATTGGAAATTATAGAGCTAAAAAATTTATAGACTAAAAAATGGCAAAAAAAATTGCCGAGATAATCTCGGCGAGTAAAAGGAATTTAATTAAAAAAGTGTATTAAATAATCTGTTATCAGTTTAACATAGTAATACGAATAAGACAATAATAAATTTAAAAATATTTTGTTAAATTTAAAAATTTATAAAAAAAGAGGAGCTTATTCGCTCCCCTAATCTTTAGTAAAACTAGAAAAATAAAATTATTTTTCTTCTTTTGATAATTCTTGTGCTTTTGCGATGAAAGTTTTATAAAGATTTAACGCATCTTCATTATTATCTTCCATTATCATTGCTTCAGGGTGAAATTGCAAACATAAGAAATATGTTTTGTCAGTTCTTTTTACTGCTTCGATAGTACCATCAGAAGCTTCTGCCAAGACTTCTAAGTTTTCTCCCAGATCTTTAACTGCTTGATGATGCCAAGAGTTAACTTCTACATTACCAGATTTTCCGAAACCTTCAGCTAAGATATTGTCAGGGAATACATTTATTTCGTGTTTCACAAAAATTTCCTTGTTTGGATCTCTGTGAACTATGTCAGTTGGATTTTGAACTATTATATCTTGATATAAAGTTCCGCCTGATAAAATATTAGTTAGTTGCATTCCTCTGCAAGTTGCTATTGTAGGCTTATCTTCTTCTAATAAAGCCTTAAGTAAAAATACATCGGATTCATCTCTGCGTGGATTGATATCTTCTAAAGTAGGAATTGGTTCTTCGTTGTATAAAGCAGGATTCAAGTCATCTCCACCAGTTATAACAACACCTTGAACATCTTTGATTTCTTCTTTAGCTTGTTCAAGAGATTTCATTTCATTAAGAAACACAACATTTGCACCAGCTTTTCTTAAAGCATCAGCATACATTTGAGTGTCTATATCTACTTTATCTTTTGAATCTTTATCAACTTCATCAGTTGACCAAGAAACTGCAATTGTAGGACCGTCTACATTATTTTTATCACTACAAGCAGTAAAGATTAACATTGATACAAGTAAAAAAGTTAAATAGATAGCGATTTTTTTAATGTTAAATTTCTTCATGTCATACTCCTCTCTAAAATATAACTTTCTAGCCTTACATTTACAGTATAACGTTTTCATAAAAATAAAACAATAAAAATTTTTGAAAATAAATTAGCAGACTACTTGCAAGAGTGCTAATGATGTTGTATAATTTAGATAGTCAAAGATAGTCAAACTAAATTTGACCATGATTTTTATCTTAATTTCACAGAAACAGAAACAGAAACAGAAACAGAAACAGAAACAGAAACAGAAACAGAAACAGAAATGGAAACAGAAACAGAAACAGAAACAGAAACAGAAACAGAAACAGAAACAGAAACAGAAATGGAAATGGAAATGGAAATGGAAATGGAAATGGAAATGGAAATGGAAATGGAAATAAATCCAAAGATGAAATTAAATAAAAATCTTAATTTTATTCCATTTAATTAATTTCTATTATGTTGCAATATTTTTTATTGGGATATAAATAGATAGAGATTAAATGTTTATATATATGAGGAGGTAAGATTTTGAAATACAAAGATTATTATGAAATCCTTGGAGTTTCTAAAGATGCAGATGAAAAGGAGATAAAGAAGGCTTATAGAAAGCTTGCGAAAAAATATCATCCTGACGTCAACCAAGGCGACGAGGTAGCTGCAGAAAAGTTTAAGGAAGTTTCTGAGGCCTACGAGGTCTTGTCTGACGCTGACAAGAGAAAAAAATATGATACTTTTGGATCTAATTATGATTTTTCATCTGGTTATGATTTTGACCCTTCTCAATATGGTTATACTTATACCACAGGAGGAAGCGGTGCAGATTTCTCAGACTTCTTTGAAACAATTTTTGGCTCATCTAAGTCTGGCGGCAACTTCTCTGGTGGTTTTAACATAAATGACATCTTCGGAGATTTCTCTTCTAAGGGAAGGGGAAGGAGTCAAAAGAAGGCTAGGAATAAATTTGAATCTGAACTTTCTATTTCTATTAAGGAAGCCTTTCTTGGTGTGACAAAAAATGTTTCCCTAACTTACAAGCAAAAGGAATATGACATTGCTGTCAAGGTTCCTGCTGGAATCACTAGGGGCAAGAAGGTCAAGGTAAGGGGAGAAAAGTTTGGTCTTCCTGGCGACATCTTGTTCAAGATTAACATCAAAGATGAAAAAAATCTTGCTCTTGATGGCCTTGATGTGACTAGGACTGTGGACATCTATCCATGGGAAGCTGCCCTTGGATCTTCTAAGACTGTTGAGAGTCTCAGCGGCAAACTCAAGTTAAAGGTACCAGAAGGTTTTGTTGGTGGAAACAAGATGAGGATTCCTTCCAAGGGTTTTAAGGACCTAAAGGGAAACTTAGGTGACCTCTATGTGGTATTTAACATTGTGAACCCTGAAGAATTAACTGAAGAACAAGTAAAACTATATAAGGAATTAGAAAAATTAAGTAAATAACAAGATTAAATTGATTAAATAAATAATAAATGAGGTGTTTATATGAATTTTGAAAAATTTACTCAAAAATCCCTTGAAGCCGTTCAAGGCGCCTACAATATTGCGAAGGAATACGGCAATCCAGAGGTAAAAGAAATTCACATCAATTACGCCCTCTTAAATGATAAGGAAGGCCTTATTCCTAGGGTCTTGACATATATGTATAAAAACCCTGATATGTTAAAAAGTGAGGTCTTAAAGGTTATTGAAAGACTTCCAAAACAATCAGGTGCAGAAGTTTATGCCGACTCTTCTTATAGAGACCTTTTCCAAAAGGCAGAGGGCTTTAAAGAAAAGATGGGCGACGATTACCTTTCTGTTGAACACATCTACCTTGCCCTTTTAAATATGAAGGGGACTGACTCTTCTTCTGTCTTTAATAAGAACAAGATTGATGCTGATGGATTTTTAAATGCCCTTAAGAAAATCAGGGGCAACCAACACGTAACAACTGATAACCCAGAGGGAACTTATGACGCTCTAAAGAAATATGGCCAAGACTTAACTGAACTTGCTCGTGAAGGCAAGCTTGACCCTGTTATTGGTCGTGATGAAGAAGTTCGTAATGTAATCAGGATATTATCTCGTAGGACTAAGAACAACCCAGTTTTAATTGGTCCTCCTGGAGTTGGTAAGACTGCCATAGCTGGTGGACTTGCCCAAAGAATTGTCTCTGAAGACGTGCCAGAAGGCTTAAAAAATAAAACTGTCTTTTCTCTTGATATGGGTGCCCTAATTGCTGGTGCCAAATATCGTGGTGAGTTCGAAGAAAGATTAAAGGCTGTCTTAAACGAAGTCTTAAAGGCTGATGGAGATATAATTTTATTTATCGACGAAATCCACAATATTGTGGGAGCAGGCAAGACTGACGGTGCCATGGACGCATCTAACCTTTTAAAGCCAATGCTTGCTCGTGGCGAACTTCACGCTATTGGAGCAACAACTCTTGACGAGTACAGAAAGTACATCGAAAAGGATCCTGCTCTTGAAAGAAGATTCCAAAAGGTTATGGTAAATGAACCAAGTGTTGAAGATACTATTGCAATCCTTCGTGGTCTTAAAGATAAATATGAAATTTACCACGGAATTAGGATCTCTGACCCAGCAGTTATTGCTGCAGCAACTTTGTCCGATAGATATATAAGTGACAGGTTCTTGCCAGACAAGGCAATTGACTTAATGGACGAAGCCTGTGCAATGCTTAGGACAGAAATCGACTCTATGCCAACAGAAATTGATGAAGTTAGAAGAAGAATTTTGCAACTTGAAATAGAAAATCAAGCCCTTAAAAAGGAAACTGATGAAGCAAGTGCTGAAAGACTTAAAAAACTTCAAGGCGAACTTTCTGAAGAAAAGGCAGAGTTTGACAGGTTGAAATCAAAGTGGGAGGCAGAAAAGAAGGAACTTGATTCAACAAAGGATATCAAGAAGAAAATCGAAGAAACCAACCACGCCATAGAGGAAGCTGAAAGAAATTACGACTTAGAAAGACTTTCTGAATTAAAATACGGGACTCTTCCAAAGTTAAAGGAAGAACTTGCAGAAAGAGAAAAGACATCTACAAAGGACGAGTCATCTATGGTGAAGGAAGAAGTAACAGAAGATGAAATCGCCTATGTAGTTAGCAGGTGGACAGGAATTCCTGTTGAAAAATTAAATAAGACTGAAAGAGATAAATTACTTGGTCTTGAAGACATCCTCCACAAGAGGGTTATTGGTCAAGACAAGGCAATTGAACTTGTGTCTGACGCAGTTTTAAGGGCAAGGGCTGGACTAAAAGATCAAAACAAACCAATAGGTTCCTTTATCTTCTTGGGACCAACTGGAGTTGGTAAAACTGAAACAGCCAAGGCACTTACAGAAACACTTTTCGATGACGAGAGAAACCTAATAAGGATTGACATGTCCGAGTACATGGAAAAACACTCCGTGTCAAGACTTGTGGGATCTCCTCCAGGATATGTAGGTTACGATGAAGGTGGACAACTTACTGAAGCAGTAAGGAGAAAACCATATTCAGTAATCCTATTTGATGAAATCGAAAAGGCCCACCCAGATGTATTTAACATCTTGTTACAAGTCCTTGATGATGGTAGACTTACTGACAACCAAGGAAGGACTGTGGACTTTAAGAATACAGTTATTATAATGACATCAAACATTGGATCTCACTTCTTGATTGATGGAATCGATGAAGATGGCAAGATCAAAGAAGATGCAAGAGAAAATGTAATGGCTGATTTAAGGGCATCCTTTAGGCCAGAGTTCCTCAATAGGGTTGATGAAATTGTCTTATTCAAACCACTTCAAAGAAGTGAGATTTATGGCATCATCAAAAAGAGTATTGAAGAGGTTGAAAAGAGACTAAGAGATAGAGACATCCACATCGAAGTTACAGATGGTGCCTTGGACTTTATCTTGAACGCATCCTTTAGCCCACAATACGGTGCAAGACCTGTTAAGAGATATATCTCTCACAAGCTTGAAACAATTATCTCTAAGCTTATTATTAGGGGCGACGTAATGGACGGCGACACAATTGTTGTTGAAGTAGAAGCAGACGACTTGTCTGTCAAAGTAAAATAAATATAAGGACTTGCTTAGGCAGGTCCTTTTTTTAGAATTTTGTGATTGGAATTAGGTGAATTTTTAGCAAAAACTTAGGGACTTATTAGTTTTTTTAATAGAAAAAATTATTTCCGTAAAATTACAAATTGTTAAGAAAAGATTAAATCTAATAAAAACCTCTAAGTTATCACATTCCTATCACAAAAAGGATTTAAACTCAGTAACATAGTATGAATTAAGAAGTATAAAAATATTTTATATTTTAATTTAGGAGGAAATTTATAATGAAACCATATAGCAAGAAATATTTAACCCTAGCCTTAGCAGGAGTTTTAGCAGCATCAATCCCAGTATCTGCTTTTGCGGAAGTAGAAGGAAATGGTGATGGAAGCCCAACAGCAAATCAACCAGAAGTATCAACACCAGCAAAACCAGAAACAGAAACTCCACCTGTAGATAATAGAACAGAAGCTCAAAAAAATGATTTATCAGATATAAATGTTACTATTGAAAAAGGTGACAGATATTATATTAAGAATTTGAAGCTTCCTGAAGGAGCAACAGTTGTAGGAGAAAACTACTATAGTTATGATTCAACTGGAAAAAGAAGTGAAACAATAAGAGTAAAATTTAAAGATAATTCTGTGAAGGATATTAAAATTAACTTTGATGTTATTAACAGAAAAGAAGAAAAAAAACATGGAAACATCACTCTTAGAAATGTAAGATACGATGGAAAACACATCAAGGGTGAAACATCAGCTTATGCTGAAATCTACGTTCAAGATAATTATTATAAAGAATTTAGAAGCAAGAGATCTATTGGAAAAGCTGATAAGAATGGTGAATTTTCAATAAAATACGACATCAAAGAAGGCGAAAGTGTAACTATTTTTGCTGATGATGGAGATCGTACTTCAAGAAGTGTAGAAGTTAAAAATGACAACTACAAAAATATCAAGGGAACAAGAGTTGACGCTACAGGCCTAAATATTGTAGGCAGAGTTTTAACAGGAACTGTAAAGAATCACGCTTTTGATTATATTACAGTTTACCTTGATGGCGAAGAATTAGGAAAAGCAAGAGCCAACAAGGATGGATTCTTCTCAATATCACTTAATAAAAGTATAGACAGAAGAGACCTTGACGACCTAAGATTCTACACTGATAAAAAAGAAGTTGAAAATAAAAAATTCAAAGTTACAGAAGCCCTTGAAGGACAAAAACTTGTAAAGGGTACTGCAAACACTGATGATGAAATCACAGTTTATGACGCATCTGGCAAAAAAATCTCCAACACTTATGTAAATAACGCTGGAGTATTCACAGCTTTCTTAGATAGAGCCCTAATCGCCGGCGAAACAATTAAACTTGAAGCCAAAGATAAGGACAAAAACATCACTAAGATTGAATACAAGGTAACAAAAAATGCAGTAGAAGAAGTTAAGGCAATTTCTTACATCAAGGGATATCCAGATGGAACATTTAAGCCACAAGCAAATGTAACAAGAGCAGAAGCAGCTCAAATGTTTGCTACACTTCTAAATGGTGGAACAAACTTTGGAACAAGCCAAGCAACAAAGTTCTCCGATGCAAGCGACGATTGGTACTCAAAGGCAGTTAACTATGTTGTTGGCAAGGGACTAATCTCTGGTTACCCTAATGGAACATTTAAACCAAATGACAGCATCACAAGAGCAGAATTTGCACAAATGATCTCTGGCTACATCAAAAATGAAAAAGCTGGATCATCAGACTTCCAAGATGTTAAGGACCACTGGGCAAAGGATGCAATTGACAAACTTTACGGCAACAAAAATGTTACTGGTTACCCAGATGGATCTTTCAAACCAAATGCTAAGATCACAAGAGCAGAAGCTGTTACAATCCTAAACTCTGTATTTAACAGAAACACAAACAAGAACTCACTTAACAATGTGAACACTTCATCACTTAACAAGTTCTCTGATGTTAATGAAAGCTTCTGGGCTTACTACAACATTCTTGACGCAGCAAACACTCACGATAGAGAAAGACTAAACTCAACTTCAGAAGTTGACATGTGGAAATAAAAATAAAAAATTTACGGGCTCCCTTAGGGGAGCCTTTTTTTATTGCCTTCAAAAGTTTCTTGGTAGGTAAGAATTATTGACTTGATAAAAAACTATAAAGTTCTAAAAAACTTTTAATTAATAAAATTTTAATAATTAAAGAATTTTTATGAAGTGCGAAAAAAATGTAAACTCATAAAAATTTATGAACTTACAAAAATCTGTAACTTAATAAAAAAATGTTACTTCAAAAAGATTTGTGACCTTATAAATTTTTATGATTTTACAAAAGATCTAAGGATTACAAGATTTTAAAAGTCACGAAAAATTAAAAAGAGATAAATTTTAAAGAAATTTGATGAAAAATTATAGAAATATTTACAAATTAATAAAACATGTCTAAAGATTCATTTATCAATCTTAGCTAGATTTTTCTTGTAATAAAAAAGCAAGACTTCATAATAATTTTTCAAGAAAATTAAAATTGTCCTTGACTTTTAAAAATCCCCCCTATATAATTGATGAAACAATTAAATAAATTGTATTGAAAAATACGATAGAGGCGCGGGACCTATCAGTAATCTCTCAGAGCAAGACCATGCGATGAAGGGAGATGAAAGGAGATTTCGCCGAAGTGTATTATTGGTAACAGATAATATGCTGGGCATGCAAACAACATTTGCATGACTGTCACGATTTAGTGGGGAGCTATCTAAGGTTAAATACTTTGTCTTACATAATTAGACATTTTAACAGTTTGGATTTCCCAAACTGTTTTTTTTATTACTTTTTGATAGTTACCGAAGATTTTTACGGAGGTATATCATGAATTTAAGAAGAAACGCAAGAAGATTACTACTAGTTGGAGCTATAGCAGGAACAATGCTTTTAACAGCTTGTAACCCAAAGGGTGATGGGGGATCAGCTGCTGCACCAGCTGACTCAGACACATTAAGAGTTGGAATGGAATGTGACTACGCTCCATTTAACTGGACACAAACTGGTGAAGAACACGGCTATGCAATTGCAGCAGGTGGATATGCTGGTGGATACGACGTTGAAATCGCAAAGAAAATTGCTGAGTCCATGGACAAAAATCTTGAAATTGTAAAAACTGAATGGAATGGTCTTACTCCAGCTATTACATCTGGAAAAATCGACCTTATTATAGCAGGCATGAGTCCAACTGAAGAAAGAAAGGAAACTCTTGACTTCTCTGACACTTACTACACATCAGACCTTGTAGTTGTTGTTAAAAAAGACTCTCCTCTTGTTAATGCAAAAAACATAAATGATTTTGCAGGAGCAAATATAACTGGTCAACTTAACACTTTCCACTACGATGTTATTGATCAAATGGAAGGCGTAAACAAATCAACTGCTCTTGAAACTTTCCCAGCAATGATAGTTGCTCTTAGAAGTGGAAAGATTGACGGTTACATTTCTGAAAGACCTGGAGCCCTATCAGCTGTAGCAGCAAATGACGACTTAACTTTTGTTGAATTTGATGAAGCTAATGGATTCCAAACTTCTGTTGAAGACACATCAATTGCAGTAGGAGTTAAAAAAGGAAACACAGAACTTCTTGACCAAGTAAACGAAGCTCTTTCAAAAATTTCTGAAGATGAAAGACAAAGCATAATGGAAGAAGCGGTTGTTAACCAACCCCTAGGTGAATAAGTATAGGAGATAAATATGCCAAGTAGTTTTTTTGGATGGATTGGATTTTTATTAAAAGAATATGGCCCCCTCTTTATTGAGGGGACTATTAATACAATTATAATTGCCGTTGTGGGTACTTTAATTGGTTTTTTAATAGGTCTTTTAATCGCAATAGTAAGAACGACAAAAGTAAATAAAAAGTCATCTGCATTTAAGAGGGTGGGCCTAAAGGTTTTAAATGTCATCATTAGTATTTATATCCAAGTAATCAGGGGAACTCCAATGATGGTTCAAGCCATGATGTTTTATTACGGATCCCTTCAATATTTTAATTTAAATATGGCAGCTATGCCTTCAGCCCTAATTATAGTTTCTGTAAACACAGGAGCTTACATGGCAGAGATAATAAGAGGTGGAATTATTTCTGTAGACAAGGGACAAACTGAAGGAGCCCTTTCCATTGGAATGACTCATTGGCAAACAATGACGGAAGTTGTCCTTCCTCAAGCTGTGAGAAATATTATCCCTTCAGTTGGAAATGAATTTATTGTAAACATCAAGGATTCCTCAGTTCTTAATGTAATTTCTGTTTCAGAACTATTCTTCATTTCAAAGTCAGCTGCAGGAACTTATCTTAGATACTTCGAAGTCTTCTTCATAACAGCCTTAATTTATTTAGTCTTAACAGTAAGTGTGAGTCAAATTATGAAGCTTGTTGAGAAGAAGTTAGACGGAGATGGATCTTATAAGATTTACGGATCACAATCAACAGCAGAAGTTATAGAAGTAAAGGAAGAGGTGTGAGATGGCCAATATTTTTGAAATAGAAAACTTGGAAAAAAGTTTTGGAGCAAATGAAGTTTTAAAGGGAATAAATTTTAAGGTCCAAAAGGGCGAAGTTGTTTCAATAATTGGTTCATCTGGATCAGGTAAATCGACTCTCTTAAGATGCATCAACCTCTTGGAAGAACCAGACTCTGGAAGGATTTTATACCACGGAGAAAACATCCTAGAAGAAAATTCTTCTATTAATAATTACAGGACAAAAGTTGGAATGGTTTTTCAATCCTTTAACCTCTTTAACAACATGTCTGTACTTGAAAATTGTGTAATAGGACAAGTCAAGGTCCTAAAGAGGTCTCGCGATGAGGCAGTTAAGATTGCAGACCAATTCCTTGAAAAAGTTGGCATGTATCCCTTTAGAGACGCAAGACCAACATCCCTATCTGGTGGACAAAAGCAAAGGGTGGCAATAGCAAGGTCCCTTTCCATGAATCCTGAAGTTCTACTTTTTGACGAGCCAACATCGGCTCTTGACCCAGAGATGGTAAAAGAAGTCCTAAATGTTATGAGGGACTTGGCAGAAGAGGGACTCACAATGCTTGTTGTGACTCATGAGATGGGTTTCGCAAGAGACGTGTCCAACAGGGTCCTCTTTATGGACAAGGGAGTCATAGCAGAAGACGAAGACTCAAAAGAATTTTTCACAAATCCAAAGACACAAAGGGCAAAGGAATTTTTGTCCATGGTTTTATAAAGAAAAGGCTCGAGAGGGCCTTTATTTTTTTGCTATTTTTATAAGACTATTTTAATCTTTATAAGCTTTAATTTATATAGAAAGAATTCCACAAAAAAAGCAGCCTCTTAAGGCTGCAAAATAAATTATAAAAATCTTACCAAATGTGTAATAAGTGTTGCATAAACAAGCTGACACAAATAATTCCTATCCAGCAAAGAGCACCTTCTATGATTGCCTTACCACCTTGAGAAATTAATTTTTTAAGGTCTGTGTTAAGACCAATAGCTGACATTGCCATAATTATAAAGAACTTTGACAAGAACTTCATAGCTGACAAGAAGGAGTCAGGTAATGGAAGGACAGTTGTGATAATTGATGCAAGAAGGAAGAAGAGGATAAAAGTTGGGAAAGTTTTAAGAACGCTAACTTTTTCTGTACTTTCCTTTGACTTTATAATGCCAAGACCAAGAGTGATTGGGATAATGGCAAGAGTCCTTGTTAATTTTACAATTGTCGCATAGTTAAGAGCTGTGTCGTCATTAAACATAGTTGACCAAGTTCCACTTGCTGCCACAACAGAAGATGTGTCGTTAATAGCAGTTCCTGCCCACATGCCAAAGCCTGTGTGAGTCATGCCAAGCTTAACCCCAAGAGTTGGGAAGATTAGAGCGGCGATGATGTTAAACAAAAATATTACAGAAATAGAAGTTGCAACATCCTCATCCTTTGCATTGATAACAGGTGCAGTTGCAGCAATGGCAGATCCACCACAAATTGATGAGCCAACACCAACAAGAGTTGCGATGTTGGAATCAATATTTAGAATTTTTGCAACGACAAAGGAAATAATTAAGGCAGTGGAAATTGTTGAGAGAATTATAAGAAGTGATGACTTACCAACAACAATAATTTCTCCAAGATTAAGTCCAAAACCCAAAAGGATTACGGCGTATTGCAAAACTTTTTTGGATGTAAACTTAATTCCAGCTTCAAAGGACTCTGGTCTTTTAAAATTATTTAAAATAATTCCAAGTAAGATACCAAAGACAGGTCCACCAACAAGTGGAAAGCTCTTGCCTAAGAAGTAGGCAACAAGACCAATAAGGCCAGAAAAAATTAGGCCCTTAAGTAAATTTTTATTCATAATAACCTCCTGATTAAAATTTATTTATAAAAATAATTTATGAAACAAGTATCTATTATACAACAAGATAAAAAATTTGGCATATAAAATTATTTTATGGACTAAGTAGAAGTTGATAAATTAGACCTTGAAATTGATTTTATAGTCTTATTCAGTTATAATTATTCTAATATATGTAGAAATTTATCGGAATATTGACAGTTTATGCCAAGACCTTATCCCAGTGGATTGGGTTTTTTTATGGAGGTTTTATGAGTAATAAAAAATTTTATGTCACAACGCCAATTTACTATCCAAGTGACAATCTTCACATTGGTCACACTTATTGTACTGTGGCAGTTGATTGCGTAAAGAGATTTAAGACAATGCAAGGTTACGATGTTTTCTTTACTACTGGTACTGATGAACACGGCCAAAAAATAGAAGATAAGGCTAAGGAATTTGGCATGGAGCCAAAGGCTTATGTTGATGGAATTGTTAAAAATATCAAAAAGCTTTGGGAAATTATGGATATTGACTACGATTACTTTGTTAGGTCAACTGATGAGAACCACCAAAGGGATGTCCAAGAGATCTTCCAAAAGCTCTATGACAAGGGAGACATCTACAAGGGCGAATACGAGGGATATTATTGTAAACCTTGTGAATCCTTCTGGACTGAAGCTCAACTAGGTGAAGGTCACACTTGTCCAGATTGTGGCAGACCAACTGAACTTACTAATGAAGAGTCCTACTTCTTTAGACTTTCTAAATACAAGGACAGACTTTTAAAATATTACGAAGACCACCCAGAGTTTATTGAGCCAGCTTTTAGAAAAAATGAAATGGTTAGAAACTTTTTTGAAGGAGAAAGTGGACTTGAAGACCTTTCTGTTTCAAGGTCAACTTTTGACTGGGGAGTTAAAGTTCCCTTTGATCCAAAACACGTTGTCTATGTTTGGATTGATGCCCTAACTTGCTACTTGACTGCAATTGGTTACGGAACTGACAAGGAAAAATTCAATGACTATTGGCCAGCTGGTGTCCACTTTGTTGGAAAGGAAATCATCAGATTCCACGTAATTATTTGGCCAGCAATTTTAATGGCTCTAGATTTACCTCTACCAGACAAGGTATTTGGTCACGGTTGGATTTTATTTGACAACGACAAGATGAGTAAGTCCAAGGGAAATGTTATTTACCCTGAACCAATTATCAAGCTTTACGGAGTTGACGCTCTTAAGTACTTCCTACTTCGTGAATTCTCCTTTGGTTCTGATGGATCCTTTAATATAGAAAAATTCATGCAAAGACTTAACTCTGACTTGGCCAATGACCTTGGTAACCTACTTTCAAGGACTGTCTCCATGGTTGGCAAGTACAACAACGGAGTAATCGAGGACATGGGTGTAAGGGAAGATGTTGATGACGATTTAGAGAATCTTGCAGTTTCCGTTGTAGATAATGTTGAAAAAGCAATGGAACACTATGAATTCTCTGTTGCCCTAGAATCAATTTGGAAGTTAATAAGAAGGACTAACAAGTATGTTGACGAAACAGAACCTTGGAAGCTTGCAAAGGATGAAGACAAGAAAGACAGGCTAAACACTGTTTTATATAACTTGGCCGAAAGTTTGAGAATTGTTTCTGTTCTAATTTATCCATTTATCAAGGAAACTTCACTTAAGATTAGGGAGCAACTTGGCCTTGATGAAAAAATTAACTGGGAAGATTCGAGAGTATTTGGTCTACTTCCTGATGGAACTAAGGTTAAGAAGGGAGAAGTTATCTTCCCAAGACTTGATATAGAAGCTGAAATTGAAAGATTTAATGAAGAAAACATAGCCCTATTAGAGTCAAGAATTATGAAAGAAAATAAGGAAGAAAAAGAAGATATAAAAGAAGAAGTTACTATAGATGATTTTGACAAACTTGATATAAGAGTGGCTGAAGTTGTTGATGTGGAAGACCATCCAAATGCTGACAAACTTTTTGTTTTAAAATTAAAAGTTGGTGACATGGATAGACAAGTTGTATCTGGCATCAAGGACTACTACAAAAAAGAAGATTTAATTGGCAAGAAGGTCCTAATGATTGTAAACTTAAAGCCAATTAAGTTAAGAGGAGTTGAATCCAAGGGAATGATTCTTGCAGCAGAAGATGATGAAAAGAACCTAAGCCTTGCATCAACTTTAGCTGACCTTAAATCAGGAGCAAAAATTAGTTAGGAGAAAAGATGATAGATTCACATGTCCACCTAGATGATCAGGCCTTTGATGAAGATAGAGATAGCCTAATCAAGAGCCTAGGCGATAATGGAATAGAACTTGTAATAAATAATTCTTCTGACCTCCCATCATCTGAGAGGTCGGTGGAACTTGCAAATAAGTATGAAAATATTTATGCAGCCATTGGAGTCCACCCTCATGAGGCAAAGACTTATGATGATGGGGTTGAAGAAAGGTTAATTGAACTTTCAAAAAATGAAAAAGTCATGGCAATTGGAGAAATTGGTTTAGATTATTACTACGACAACTCTCCAAGAGATGTGCAAAAGGAAGTCTTTAAAAGACAAATTGAACTTGCGGCAAGACTTGGCAAAAATATTGTCATCCACTCTCGTGATGCAGTTAAGGATACCTTTGACATCTTAAAAGAGGCTCACGAAAAATATGAATTTACAGCCTTAATCCACTGCTTCTCCCAATCAGTTGAGATGATGGAAGAGTATGTGAAGATGGGAGACTACATTGCCCTAGGTGGTGCTGTTACCTTTAAGAACGCCAAGACTCCAAAGGAAGTTGCAAAGAAGGTCCCACTTGATAGGCTCCTACTTGAGACAGACTGTCCTTACATGACACCTGTTCCACACAGGGGCAAGAGAAATGAGCCTAAGCTTGTTAAGTTTGTCTGCCAATACATTGCAGACCTAAGGAAAATTGACCCAGAAGAAGTGGAAAAGATAACGGCAGAAAATACAAAGAGGTTTTTTGGAATATGAAGATGACAATTAAAGAAGTAATTGTCGCAGAGGGTCGTGATGATGAAATTGCCATTAAAAAGGCAGTTGATGCAGAAATTATAACCACTCACGGCTTTGCTTTCGGAAGAAAATTAATAAATCTCTTAAAGGAAATGGACAATAAGAAGGGAATAATAATTTTCACAGACTCTGACTATGTTGGATCACAAATTAGGAAGAGAATCGCTGATGAAATTCCCACTGCCAAGCATGCCTACCTTTCCCAAAGGGTCTCTACAAAGCATGGGGACATTGGAGTTGAAAATGCATCTCCAGAAGAAATCCTAAAGGCCCTAAAGGCTGCAAGGGCAACAAAAGCAGAAAAATCAACAGAATTTACCATGGCTGACTTAATAAAGAACGACCTAATAAACTCTGATGATGCAAGCAGTAGACGTGAAATGCTTTCTGAAATCCTAAAAATAGGATATGGAAATGGAAAAAAGACTCTTAGCAAATTAAATTCCTTTGGCATAACAAGGGAAGAATTTGAAGAGGCTATGAAGGAAGTGAACTCCCATAGATAGATTATATAAACCCAGCAAACTTTCAGAAATTCTTTCCAAGTATGGCTTTAGATTTACAAAGTCTCTGGGACAAAACTTTTTAATAGATGGAAATATTGTAAGAAAAATTGCTGATGCAGCAGAAATCACTGAAGATGACAACATCCTAGAAATTGGTCCAGGAGTTGGAACAATGACAGAGGAGTTGGCCCTAAGGGCAAAAAAAGTCTTGGCAGTTGAGATTGACGAAAAGTTAAGAGAACTTCACAAGGAAACCTTAGACATAGACAATGTAAAGGTAATTTACGGAGACTTTTTAGACCTTGACCTCAAAAAAATAGCTGAAGAAGAATTTGGTGACGAGGGTTTTAAGGTCGTTGCCAACCTTCCCTATTATGTGACCACACCAATTATAGAAAAGTTGATTTTATCAAAGGTTAATTTAATTTCTATAACAGTAATGGTTCAAAAGGAAGTTGCAAAGAGGTTAGCAGCACAACCTGGTAACAAGGACTATGGATCACTTTCAGTTTTTATAAATTATTACACAGACTGCAAGTACAAGTTCCAAGTGCCTAGCTCAGTTTTTATGCCAAAGCCCAATGTTGACTCCGCAGTTGTCAACTTAAAGATGAAGGAAAGAGAAGACCTTGATACAGACTTCTTATTTAAAATAGTTAGGGCAGCTTTTACCACTAGGAGAAAGACTTTGATAAACTCTTTTTCCAATTCAGGACTTTCTTATAGCAAGGATGAAATAAAAAGAGCCCTTGAGCTCAGTGGAATTGATGGAGGAAGAAGGGCAGAGACCCTCAGCCTAGAAGAATTTATCGTATTAAGTGTTAACTTTAAAAGTGTGGGGTAAGAGAACTATGAAGGACAATTTTATAGATGATATTCCTGAAGAAGTTCAGACGGATATATCTAGTTTCAATGAGAAAGAAAAGTTAATAAGTAACTTATCCCAAATCTTTAAGGCCCTGTCAGACCCAACAAGGATAAAAATTATTTATGCCTTGATGAAGGGTCCCCTATGCGTATCCGATATTTCTGAACTACTTGGCATGAGCCAGTCATCAATATCCCATCAACTTGCCCTACTTAGGTCCCAAAACCTAATCAAGGTAAAGAGACGCGGGAGAAGGGCCTACTATTCCCTAGATGATGATCACGTCCTCTGCATTTTTAAGGATGGACTAGAACATGCTGAGCATAAGTTGTAGCTTTTAGATAAAAATTTATAAAACCTTATAAAAGTTATTTATTATAGAAGAAAGTCAAAAGGTTTGATTTTATAAAGGACCTTGGAGTATAATGAAATTGTAATGAGGAGGAATAAAAATGAGTAAAGTAACAGTATATACAAGTAACACTTGTCCTTATTGCACAATGGCAAAAGACTATCTTAAGGATAAGGAAGTTGCCTTTGAAGAAAAAAATGTGCAAACAGACAAGGAAGCAAGACAAGAATTAATGGCAATGGGATATACAGGAGTTCCTGTAATCTGCGTTGACGACGAACAAATCGTTGGATTCGACAAGGCTAGATTAGACGAATTGCTAAAATAATTTTAAAATAAGATAAAAATAGATGCTTTGCGGCATCTATTTTTTTGTGACAAGTGATGATTGGTGGGTGTAGATGAATTTTATTTCAGTATTATTAATAGGAGTGGGCCTTTCCATGGATGCCTTTGCAGCAGCCATTTGTAAGGGGCTTGCAATTAAGAAAAACTTTCTTGAGAAGTCCCTTGTGATAGCCCTCTTCTTTGGAGTCTTCCAAGGACTTATGCCTCTTATTGGATATCAACTAGGGTCTATCTTTGCAGAGAAACTTCAGGCAATGGATCACTGGATTGCCTTTGTCCTTCTTGGGCTAATTGGACTTAACATGATAAGAGAGGCGAGAGACAAGACTTGTCCTGTGGAAGAAGATAGGCTTGACATAAAAAATCTTTTTATGCTTGCTATTGCAACTTCCATTGACGCCTTGGCAGTTGGAGTCTCCTTTGCCTTTTTAAAAATAAGAATTTCTCTTGCAGTCCTAGTGATTGGGCTTACAACTTTTATAATTTCCTTTGCTGGGGTTCAAATAGGAAAGTTCTTTGGCATAGCCTTAAAGGACAAGGCCCAAGTTGCAGGTGGAGTAATCTTGATTTTATTGGGGACAAAAATTTTAGTGGAACACCTAGGCTTACTTACCTTATAAAAAGTATACATTAATAGAAAAATTTAAAATAATATTATGATGAGAACTTCCAAGATAATCTTGGGAGTTTTTTTTGTTGAGAATTTTTATTTTAAATCTTGCAGATTTTTGTAAGTTCAAAATTTTTTATAAAGTCATAAAGTTTTATAACTTTACAAATTTTTATGAAGTTACAAATTATTGAAACTTTATAGTTTACTGGTGACACATCAAAAAATTTGCCACTAGCAATCTTATTAAAATTCAAAATCATTTTGTGAAAAAAGTTTTATGAGAATTAAAGGCATAAAACAAACTCACGAGGAGTAAGTAAATTAAAATTAAAAAAAATTTATCAAAAATTCAAAGCTTAATCAATAAAAAGCAAAAATAATCTATAAATAATAGAAAGAAAAAAGAAAAAGATCAGAAGACAATTAAAATTTACAAAAAGATAAGATTTTCAGATTTCAATATGATAAAGGATAAAATAAATTTTTTGAATTTTCACTTAGTCAAAGATTTTGCCTATAAAATAAAAATTTAAGAGAAAATAAATTATAATTAAATCTTTTTTTAACAAATGTAATCAATAATTAAAAATATTTAAAATTTGTTCAACTTATGAATTTTCCTAAAAAGGCTTTCCTTTATTTTGATTAATATTTAATGTATAATTAATTTGCAAAAGATTTTGATTAATCGATGATACATAGAGTTTTTTAATTGAATTAATTAAAGGTCTTTGTTATAATATTCCTAAAAGCTGGAATGGATTCCGTAATATGAAACCACTTGGGGAGGTGTGATAATGTTAGGAGATGTTAGTCTTACCCTTGGGGAAGCCTTTGGAGTAGCGTTGACAGGTTTATGCGTAGTTTTCTTGGCTCTTATATCTTTATTAATAGCAATTGTTGTTATTACTAAGGTAGTGGGAGCTATACAAGGTAAGGAAGACGATAAAAAATCAAGTCAAGGAGCTAAAAAGGCTCAACCAAAAGCAGCAGCACCAGTTGATAACTCAATGGACCCTGCACTTTTAGCAGCAATAGTTGGAGCAATCAGCATGGAAGAAAGATCGAAAGTTGAAAGTTTTAGAATCGTATCTATAAACGAAAAGAAATAAATTATTTTAAATTATTCTATTATTTATGAAAAGGAGAAATTAATGAAATATCAAGTTAAAGTAGATGGAAAAGTTTTTGAAGTAGAAGTTGAAAAAGTTGGTGGAGGATATGCATCACTTACACCAGCATCACTAACAGCAGCACCTGCAGCTCCAGCAGCACCAGCTCCTCAAGCAGCAGCACCTGCACCAGCTCCAGCAGCACCAGCGGCTCCTGCAGCACCGGCACCAGCACCTGCAGCTCCAGCAGCAGCACCAGCAGGCGGAGCAGGAGATGTTGTAGCACCAATGCCAGGAACTGTTCTTAAAGTTAATGTTAACAATGGAGATACAGTGGCAGAAGGAGATGTAATTCTTATTCTTGAAGCTATGAAGATGGAAAACGAAATCGTAGCTCCATGTGCAGGTAAAGTAACACTTAATGTTAAAGCTGGAGAAACAGTAGATACTGACGCAGTACTAGCAAGTGTACAATAATAGGGAGGTCAAAAACTTATGTTAATTGAAACATTACAGGGAATACTGGCCGAATCAGGGTTCGCAGCCTTGCAATGGCAAAATGTCGTAATGTTTATCGTATCCTTCATATTAATTTATTTAGCAGTTAAAAAAGAATACGAACCACTATTACTTCTTCCTATTGCCTTTGGTATGCTTTTAAGAAACTTACCACTAGCAGGCCTAATGGATGTGGCAGACCCTTGGCAATCTTCAGGTGTTCTAGCTATTATGTATAACGGTGTTAAGTCCAACCTATTCCCATGTCTAATTTTTATGGGTGTTGGTACAATGACTGACTTCGGTCCACTTATTGCAAATCCTATTTCACTTATTCTAGGATCAGCAGCACAATTTGGTATTTATGTTGCCTTTATTATTGCTGTTAAACTTGGATTTACAGGTCCAGAAGCAGCATCAATTGCTATTATAGGTGGAGCAGACGGCCCAACAGCTATCTTTACTACATCACAACTAGCACCACACCTACTTGCACCAATAGCAGTAGCAGCTTATTCATACATGGCGCTTATCCCTATGATTCAACCGCCAATTATGAAGGCACTTACTACTGAAAAAGAAAGAAAAACAGTTATGACATCACTAAGAAAAGTAACTAAACTAGAAAAGGTAATTTTCCCAGTTGTAGTTGTACTTTTCACATCACTACTTCTTCCAGACGTAGCACCACTTCTTGGTATGCTAATGCTTGGAAACCTATTTAAGGAATCTGGAGTAGTTAATAGATTATCAGACACTGCACAAAATGCTCTTATGAACATTGTTACTATCATGCTTGGTGTAACAGTAGGAGCTACAGCAGACGGAACAACTTTCCTACAACCAGCAACAATTAAAATTATTGCTCTTGGACTTTTAGCGTTCTGTTTTGCAACAGCAGGCGGTGTTATATTTGGTAAAATTTTATATGTAGCAACAGGTGGAAAAATTAATCCACTAATTGGATCAGCTGGTGTATCAGCAGTACCAATGGCAGCGCGTGTTTCACAAGTTGAAGGTAGAAAATACAATCCTACTAACTTCTTACTAATGCACGCAATGGGACCTAACGTTGCGGGAGTTATTGGCTCAGCCGTAGCAGCAGGTACATTCTTAATTCTATTTAGTCATTAATTCATTCAGCTCCATCGTGAGCTGAATATTTATGCAATCAAGTTATATATGGAACAATAAGGAGGTTTTAACTTGAGTAAAGTAATGAATCTTAAAGACGCCATAGCAAAATATGTTGAAGATGGCGACGTAATCTCTTTTGGGGGATTCACAACAAACAGAAAGCCTTACGCAGCAGTAAACGAAATCCTACGTCAAGGACAAAAGGACTTTATCGTTGAAGCAGGACCTGCAGGAGGGGACTGGGACACACTAATTGGAGCTGGCAGAGTGAAAGCATACATAAATTGCTACACTGCTAACTCAGGATATACAAACGTATCAAGAAGATTTAGAGCAGCAGTTGAAAAGGGAGAACTTCTAATGGAAGACTACTCTCAAGACGTTGAAATGCAAAGAATTCACGCAGCTGCACTTGGACTTCCATACCTACCAGTTAGACTTATGATGGGTTCAAGTTTAGTAGACGAATGGGGTATTTCTAAAGAAGAAAGACAAAAAATCGACAAACTTCCAGATGACAAATTCATCTATGTTGAAAACCCATTCAAAAAAGGTGAAAAATTAGTTGCAGCACCAGTTCCAGAAATTGATACTGCAGTAATTCACGTACAAATGGCTTCTCCAGATGGAACTACAAGAATTCTTGGAAACACATTCCACGACGTTGACATTGCAATCGCAGCAAGAAAAGTTATTGTAACTTGCGAAGAACTTGTAAGTGACGAATACATTAAGAAATTCAATGCTGACGAAAACAAGATTCCAGGATTCTGTGTTGACGCAGTAGTTCACGCACCATTTGGAGCTCACCCTTCACAATGTTACAAATACTACGACTATGATGCTGATTTCTACAAGATGTACAATGTTAAATCAAAGACAGAAGAAGATTTCAATGCATTCTTAGACGAATGGGTGTACGGAGTTGAAGATCACGATGCATACCTTAACAAACTAGGCGCAACTAGAGTAATTGGACTTAAGGATGTTCCAGGATTTGGATACGCAACTGACGTACTAAAGAAGGGAGAAGAAAAATAATGGCTAGATACGACAACTATACTAATAAAGAAATGCAAGCAGTTACAATTGCAAGACAAATTAAAGATGGTCAAATCGCAATTGTAGGTACAGGACTACCACTAATTGGTGCTTCTCTTGCAAAGACAGTTTATGCTCCTAACTGCTACCTAATCGTAGAATCAGGACTAATGGACTGTGATCCAATCGAAGTTCCAAGATCAGTTGGTGACAACAGATTTATGGCACACTGTGGTGTTCACTGGACAAACGCAACATACGTTGGATTCCAAGCTAACGAATGGAAACACGACAAGAAGAGAATGATCGCATTTATCGGTGGAGCTCAAATCGACCCATACGGAAATGTTAACTCTACAGTAATCGGTGACTACCACCACCCTAAGACAAGATTCACAGGATCTGGTGGAGCTAACGGTATTGCAACTTATGTAAACACAATTATCATGATGCAACACGAAAAGAGAAGATTCATGGATAAAATCGACTACATCACTTCTCCAGGTTGGATCGACGGCCCTGGTGGAAGAACTAGAGTAGGTATTCCTGAAAATGTTGGACCACAAATGGTTGTAACTGATAAGGGTATCTTAAAATTCGATGAAGAAACTAAGAGAATGTATCTTGCAGGATATTATCCATCTTCATCTCCAGAAGATGTAATCGAAAACACTGGATTTGACATTGACGTATCTCGTGCAGTTGAACTTGAAGCACCAGACGAAGATGTAATTAAATTAATCAGAGAAGAAATAGACCCAGGCGAAGCTTTCATAAAGAAGCCTGTTGAAGAATAATATAGGAGGACAAATGGCACAATATTCACTTGCTTCATATTTCCAAAATATGAAGACAATTGGAAATCCTTTAAAAGCAGTAGATGAAGAAAACTTCAATCAACTAAGAGAAATTGAAGAAGAAATTAGAGAATACGCTGAAAAGGCTCTTTCCGCTGGTAAACCAGATGAAAAAGTAAATGAACGTGGCGAAATGACAGCACTTCAAAGAATTGCTGAACTTATTGACGAAGGTACATGGTGCCCACTAAACACAATTTACAATCCTGGTGAAAATGATCACGGTACTACTGGTATCGTAAAGGGACTTGCTAAAGTTGACGACAGATGGGTTTACATTGTTGCCAGCGATAACAAGAAACTTGCAGGTGCTTGGATTGCAGGACAAGCTGATGACCTTCTAAGAGCATCAGACACTGCTGAAAGACTTAGAATTCCACTAGTTTATATCCTAAACTGTTCTGGTGTTAAACTTGACGAACAAGAAAAAGTTTATCCAAACAGACGTGGTGGCGGTACTCCTTTCTACAGAAACTCAAGACTTAACCAATGTGGAGTTCCTGTAATTGTTGGTATCTATGGTACTAACCCAGCAGGTGGTGGATACCACTCAATTTCACCTACAATTATTGTTGCACACAAGGATGCAAACATGGCTGTTGGTGGAGCTGGAATCCTTGGCGGTATGAATCCTAAGGGATATATCGACGAAGAAGGAGCTAACCAAATTGCAGATCAAACTGCAAATGCTAAGAAAACAACTCCTCCAGGATCAGTTGGCGTTCACTTCGCACAAACTGGTTTCATGAGAGAATGTTACGTTGAAGAAGAAGGAGTACTTGAAGGTATTAGAAAATATCTTTCAATGCTTCCTAAATATGAAAGAGAATTCTTCAGAGTAGACGATCCAAAGAATCCACTATATGACCCTAACGATATGTACTCAATAATTCCACAAAATGGTAAAAAGGCATATGATGTTTATGACGTAATTTCAAGACTATTTGATGGTTCTGAATTTATGGAATACAAAAAGGGATACGGTAGAGAAATGGTAACTGGACTTGCAAAAGTTAACGGACTTTTAGTTGGTGTTGTAGCTAACGTTCAAGGTCTATTAATGGGCTATCCAGAATACTACAATGATCCAAAACACATCTCTATTGGTGGAAAGCTTTATAGACAAGGTCTAATAAAGATGAACGAATTCGTGACACTATGTGCTAGAGACAGACTTCCTATTATCTGGCTACAAGATACTACTGGTATCGACGTAGGTGATGATGCAGAAAAGGCTGAATTATTAGGACTTGGTCAATCACTTATTTATTCAATCCAAAACTCTAACCTTCCACAAATGGAAATTACAATGAGAAAGGGTACTGCGGCAGCTCACTATGTACTTGGTGGACCTCAAGGAAACGACACTAACGCATTCTCACTTGGTTCTGCAGCAACTGAAATCAACGTAATGAATGGAGAAACAGCAGCTACAGCAATGTACTCTAGAAGACTTGCTAAGGATAAAAAGGCTGGTAAAGACCTACAACCTACAATTGACAAGATGAACGATTTAATTCAAGACTACGCTGAAAAATCAAAACCATTCTCTTGTGCTAAGTACGGTCTAGTAGACGAAATAGTAAACATGAATCTATGGAGAAACTACATCATCGCTTTCACTGAAAGTGTGTACCAAGATCCAGAATCTATTTGTCCAGTTCACCAAATGCTTACTCCAAGAATAATTAGAGATTACGACAGACTAAATAATATTAAATAATATAAAAATATGACAATTTTATTGGATAATCTCAAAAGGATTATCCAATATTTTTGTACATGACAATTTACCTTACTATAAGTAAAGAATAGTATTCTAAAGATATAAATAGTAAAGTCTCAAGTCCATAGAAGCCCAGAAAACTCAACTTCTTGGCCCTGTGCCTTTTTGACAAAGATACATAAGTATAGTAGAATTAAGAAGAGTAAGATATTAGTTTTAATTAAAGAGGAGATTGTATGGCAGAAGCTATTTATACAATGGGAGTCGATATTGGTTCGACTGCTTCAAAGAGTATTATTTTAAAAGATGGTAAAGAAATTATTTCAAGCTCTTGTATAGATGTAGGAGCTGGAACAAGTGGACCGTCAAGAACAATAAAAGAAACTCTTGAGAGTGCTAACTTGACAAGAGAGGACATATCTTATGTTATGGCTACTGGATACGGCAGAACTTCATTAGAAGAGGCTGATTTTCAAATGTCTGAACTTTCCTGTCACGCTAAGGGAGCGTACTTCTTATTCCCAAATGTGCGTACAATCATTGATATCGGTGGACAAGATGCCAAGGCTCTAAAAATTGGAGACAATGGTATGCTTGAAAACTTTGTTATGAATGATAAGTGTGCAGCTGGAACTGGAAGATTCTTAGATGTTATCGCAAAGGTTCTTGAAGTGGATGTTTCCAAACTAGAAGAATTAGACGAACTGTCTACTAAAGACGTTAGTATTTCTTCTACTTGCACAGTTTTCGCTGAATCAGAAGTTATTTCACAACTTGCAAGTGGAACGAAGATTGAAGATATAGTTAAGGGGATTCACCAATCAATAGCAGCAAGAGTTGGTTCTATTGCAAAGAGGGTTGGTTTAAATGATGACATAGTATTTACAGGTGGTGTTGCTTTAAATAAGGGCATGCAAAGAGCTCTTGAAGAAAACACAGGACATAAGATCCACACTTCACCATTATGTCAACTAAATGGTGCTCTTGGAGCAGCACTATTTGGATATCAAAAGTGTAAATTGGAAAAATTAAAAGAAGAAAAGGCTAATGCATAATTTATTTTAGGAGGTAAACTATGGCTGAAAAAATTCAAAAAATACCTGGTAAAAAACCAAGACCAATCGAAGGAAACATTCCTGCAGCTCAAGCACTAAGAAATGTAGTAGATAGAGTTTACGGAGCAGCATGGGATGCTAAAAAAAGAGGAGAACTAGTTGGATGGTCATCATCTAAATTCCCTATTGAGCTTGCAAAGGCATTCGGACTACACGCTGTATATCCAGAAAACCACGCAGCTACAACTGCAGCTAAAAAAGACGGTTTAAGACTTTGTCAAACAGCTGAAGATATGGGATATGACAACGACATTTGTGGTTACGCAAGAATTTCACTTGCTTACGCAGCTGGAGAACCAACTGACTCAAGAAAAATGCCACAACCAGACTTCGTACTTTGCTGTAACAACATCTGTAACATGATGACTAAATGGTATGAAAACATTGCAAGAATGCACGACATTCCAATGATCATGATTGACATTCCATTCCAAAACACAGTTGATGTACCTGAAGAAAAAGTTGATTACTTAATGGGCCAATTCGAATATGCTATTCACCAACTTGAAAAACTTACTGGTAAGAAGTTTGATGAAAAGAAATTCGAAGAAGCTTGTCAAATTGCAAACAGAACTGCTGCTGCATGGTTAAAGGCTTGTTCATACATGGCTTACGAACCATCTCCACTTTCTGGATTTGACCTATTTAACCACATGGCAGACATTGTTGCTGCAAGATGTGAAATTGACGCAGCAGAAGGTTTTGAACTTCTAGCTGAAGAATATGAACAATCAGTTAAGGAAGGAACTTCTACTTGGGAATACCCAGAAGAACACAGAATCCTATTTGAAGGTATACCTTGCTGGCCAGGACTAAGAAACCTATTTGAACCATTAAAACAAAATGGAGTTAACGTAACTGCAGTAGTATATGCACCTGCTTTCGGTTTCCAATACACAACTGTTAGAGAAATGGCTGCAGCTTACTGTAAGGCACCTTGTTCAGTATGTATCGAAGACGGTGTTGAATGGAGAGAAACAATGGCTAAAGAAAACGGAGTTTCTGGAGCACTTGTTAACTACAATAGATCTTGTAAACCATGGTCAGGAGCAATGCCTGAAATCGAAAGAAGATGGAGAGAAGACCTTGACATTCCAGTAGTTCACTTTGACGGTGACCAAGCTGACGAAAGAAACTTCTCTCAAGAACAATACAAGACAAGAGTTCAAGGTTTAGTTGAAATCATGAACGAAAGAAAGGCAGATAGAATCGCTAAGGGCGAAGACATCTACACTAACTTCGAAAACACTAAAGAAACTGATTGGTCTAAGACTACAATTTAATAGGGGTGCAAAATGACTGATATAAAAGAATTATTAAAAGAATTTAAAAATATAGCAGAAAATGGAAGAGAACAAATCGACAAGTACCTTGATCAAGGTAAAAAAGTAGTTGGTGTATTCCCTTACTACGCACCTGAAGAAATTATCTATGCAGGTGGACTTGTTCCATTTGGAGTTTGGGGAGGACAAGGCCCAATTGATAAGGCAAAAGAATACTTCCCAACATTCTACTACTCACTAGCACTTAGATGTCTAGAAATGGGTCTTGACGGATCACTTGACGGACTTAGCGCATCAATGATTACAACTCTTGATGATACACTAAGACCATTCTCTCAAAACTACAAAGTTTCTGTTGGTAGAGAAATCCCTATGGTATTCTTAAACCACGCACAACACAGAAAAGAAGAATTTGGTAAGACATACAATGCTAAAATCTTCAAACAAGCTGCTGAAAGACTTGAAGAAATCTGTGACGTTAAGATAACTGACGAAAACCTTAAGAAGGCTTTCGAGGTTTACAACGAAAACAGAGCTCTTAAGAGAGAATTTGTTAAACTTTGTGGAGACTATTCACAAACTATTAAAGCATCTGACAGAAGTCACGTTCTTAAGGCATCACACCACATGCTAAAAGACGAGCACAACAAGATGTTAAAAGAACTTATTGAAGCTCTTAAGGCTATGCCAAAAGAAGAATGTAAGGGACCAAGAGTAGTAACTTCTGGTGTTATCACTGATAACCCTGCACTTCTAGAAGTTCTTGATAACTTTAACGTTTGTGTAGTTGCAGACGACGTTGCAGCTGAATCAAGAGGATTCAAGGTTGACGTTGATACTTCAATCGAAGATCCATACATGGCACTTGCTGACCAATTCGCAAGAATGGACGAAGATCCAATTCTTTACGACCCAGACATTTGGAAGAGACCAAAATATGTTGTTGACCTAGCAGTTGATAACGACGCTGATGGTTGTCTGTTATTCATGATGACATTCAACGATACAGAAGAAATGGAATATCCATCACTAAAACAAGCTTACGAAAAAGCTGGTATTCCACTAATCAAACTTGGTTATGACCAACAAATGACTGACTTTGGTCAAGCTAAGACTCAACTTGAAACATTTAACGAAATGGTTCAACTTAATAGAATGTAATAAAATAATATAAATTTTTAAGACGCTGAGTGATCGGCGTCTTTTTTTATTTAATTTTGAAATTAACTTACTAAAGCTTTTATAAAATTAGGGTAAATTACGAGATTACAGAAAATTATAAGATTGTAAATAATTGCGAGATTGCAAAAAATTATGACTTTGATAATAATTATAAGATTGTAAATAATTACGAGATTGCAGATAATTATTAGCTTATAAATAAGTATGAGGATATAAATAATTGATAAGAAGCAAGAATTTATTAGAGAAGAATTTATTTTTATTTATTATTTTAAAATTACCTATTACTAAACTTTAAAGAATAAAAAATTTATAAATTACTAATGTATGTTACTTGACAGATTAAGACAAAAACAAATTGAAATAAATAGACATAATTGTAAAAGATGGCCTATGTGATAAAATTAAAATTACTAGAAGAATTAGCCTATAGTATTAAAAGTTTTAGGATATAAATTTTATAAAATTTGATAAAAAATATAAAGAAAGAAGGTAACTATGGAAATTTTAATTTTAAGAGAAGAAGATATTTTAGAAGCAGTTGACATTAAAGATATAATTGAAGCAGACAAGGAAGCTCTAAAAAACTACAGTAATGGTGGATCAGATATACCACTAAGAACTGTAATTGACGTAGATAAAGACTCATCAAGTACTGCAATTTTTATGCCGGGATTTATCAAGGACAAGAATGCTCTTGGAATGAAAATAATCGACATCTATCCAGAAAATATTGACAAGGGTCTAGTTAGCGCTCCATCCACAATGATTTTAATTGACAAGGAAAATGGATTTGTTAAGGCAATTCTTGATGGAACGATCCTTACAAGATTAAGAACTGGTGCAGTTTCAGGTGCAGCCACAGAAGTCCTAGCCAATGAGGGTGCAAAAACCTTCCTATTAATAGGAACTGGTGGCCAAGCATCAACTCAGCTTGAGGCAGTCCTAGCAGTAAGAGACATAGAAAAAGCCTATGTATGTGATGTGAACTATGAAAGAGCAGAGAAGTTTGCAGAAGAAATGAATGAAAGATTAAAAAAATATGGAGCAGAAATTATCCCTATTGCAAATTCTGATGAAGTTATAGGAGAAGTAGACATAATAACCACTGTGACAACTGCTAAGAAGCCTGTCTTTGACGGCAACAAGGTGAAGAAGGGTGTACATGTCAATAGTGTTGGCTCTTATACACCAGACATGCAAGAGACTCCCCTAGAACTATTGGTAAGGGCTGACAAGATTTTCACTGACACCAATGAAGGTGTAATTGAAGAAGCAGGCGACGTCATAATCCCAATTAGTGAAGGGAAGATTTCTAAAGAAAAAGTTGAACATGAACTTGGTAATCTCCTTCTTGGAAAAGAAGTGGGAAGGGAGTCAAAGAATGAAATTACATGGTTTAAGACCGTTGGTTTTGCAGGTCTTGATCTTGTAGCAGGAGAAAAAATATATCAACTGGCAAAAGAAAAGGGAATAGGTACAAAAATAGAAATGTAAATAAATTTATAGACTGTTGCTTACAAGCAGCAGTTTTTTTTATGTAAGTATAAAATTAAAATGAGAAAAATTATTTTAAGAGTCTTAAAGCTTTATAAGATATGATTTATAAAAATGTGGTTGATAAAGGATTAGAAAAAGTCTTTATCCTCAATATTGTTTTTAATATTTTAAATAAAATAGATTTAAGATCTTACTATCTTTCATAAATTGTAAAAAAATGAGTTTGGTATTTTAAAGAAATATTAATTTGATTTAAGACAAGTGTGAAATACTAAACTGTATAAGTTAAATTAGAATACTTAAGTTAGGATAAGTTGGAATTTATTTTAAAGTAGGATAATAAGAAGGACTCCTTATAAAAAAGATTTCTAATAAGTATGACAAGTGCTTGGATAATAAAAAATGACAATAAAAAAACTGTTGCCCGAAAGCAACAGTTTATAATTAATTATTAGTCTTCTTTAACAACAGTGTTTTCTTCGAAAGCTCTGTGGTCAAGTTTTTCGATACCAGCTGGAATATGAACTTCATGGATGTTATTCTTTCTGAAAGCATACATGTCGATTTCCTTAATGTTCTTAGGTAATTCAATTTCTGTAAGGTTGTTCTTGTAGAAAGCACTTACGCCAATGAATTCAACTGTATCAGGAATTGCAATTTCACCGATTTCATTTAGTGAGAAAGCATTATCGCCGATAAATTCAACTTCTTCTGGTAACTTAACGTCAGTTAATTTGTTTCTGTAGAAAGCATAAGCGTCAATCTTCTTAACTGCATCAGGAATTTCTACTTCAGTAAGGTTGTTAACACCAAAAGCTTCGTATTGAATTTCTTCTACTGTTTCAGGAATTACAACAGAGTTAAGTTTTCTTCTGAAGAAGCATTGTTCTCCAATAACTCTGATCTTAGTTCCGTCTGGTCCTTCAGTAGGCACTACCATATCAAATAATTCTTCATTTTTGATTTTGTCTTTGCCCTTTCTTGTCATGCCCTTTAGAACATCACCGTCAAAAATAAAATCATCAAACTCCCAAGGTTTTTCCATAATATGTACGTCCTCCCCCTAATTAAAATTTTTTCTTATCTACATTATAACATAAGGACCAAAAATTATAAAGGAAGCTTGTTAATTAGGCGAAGTATGAACACTTTTTATGATAAAAAACTTCTTTTTTACTAAAAGTTTGAATTAGATAAAATTTGTTACGAAATATAAAATAATATTTTAAAGTGGGTAAGAATATAATGAAAAGAGATTTTAAGATAAGTAAATAATATGTAAAATTTAAAAAAATGCTTAGGAAAATGTAATCACAGCTTGACTATATCATGTTATTAATGTATCATGTTAAATTAAATATTGTAGAAGTGTAATGTTTATTCAAAAGGAGGGCAAAATGTATAATAAAAAATTTTTTGAAGATATGATGGAGATGCAAAAAAATATTTTTGAAAACCAAAAGGAAGCCTATGGCAAGTTTATGGATTCTTTTAACCTTGGAACTTTTAATCCCCTTTACTCAAATATGTATATGAATAATTTTAAAAATCCAATGGACTTTTTAAAGGATTATAATAAGTTTAACCAAAATTTTGAAAATAATTTTAAGGAATTCTTCTTAAGAGTGCCAGGATATGAGGATGCTATTGATGCTTACAAGAAGAATATGGAATTTTTGAACAAGCTTTACCTTGCTTATGGTGATTTTTACAAGGACCTTGATCTTGTGGCTGCACAAAACAAATTAATTGAATTATTCGAACTTTACAGTGACGAATTAGTAGAGATGTCTAAAAAATATTTCTACAAATTAATACCTGATTCTTATTACACTGTGCTAGAAAACTTTAATTTAGAAAAGTTTATAAGACCAGCTATTGAAAATTCAAAGAGATCAATTGATTTTTATGAAGATGCCATAAATAATAGGCCAGAAATTTTAGTTGAGGATGTAAAGAATTTCTACCAAGGAATTATTGACAAGATGTATGAAATGCCAACTATTGGCATAAGCGAAGAAGAAAAAGCAAAGTCTAAAGAGGATTTAGAAAATTATCTAGAACTACAAGTAAAATTATTAGACTTTAACCTCTTCCTTGAAAAGAAAAATCAAGAAACTGCCCTTAAGGCTCAAAGAGCTTATATTGAAGGACTTGAAACAGAAGGATCATTAGAGGACTTTGCAGATTTCTACAAATTCTATATTAATAACTTTGAAAAGGCCTACAAGGAACTTATAAATTCTAGTGATTACAAGGAAAAGGTTCAAGAAGTATTAGATCTTGTGGAAAAAAATAAAGATTTCTACAAGGACAGACTTTCAGAAAAATTAGCAGAATTTCCTATTGCAACAGCAAAGGATTTAGAAGAATTTATGCGTGATATTCAAGATCTTTCTAAGGATTTTTACGATGTAAAGAAATCTAAATCAAGCCTAGAGAGAAAGGTAACTAAGATAAAAAATGATTCTGAAAAAGAAATTAAGGCCCTAAAGGAAGAAGTTGCAAAATTAAAGGAAGAAAATCAAAAGGCAAAAGTTGAAGCCGATGAGGCACTTAAAAAAGAGCTTGAAGAATTAAAGAAGGAATTAACTGTCTTAAAAAATGAAATGAAGAAAAATAAATAAGTTTTATAATTTTTATTATTAAAAGTCTGTGGTTTTTGCCACAGATTTTTTTTGGGAATTTTTAATATCTTATTTTGTTAGTATTATTCGGCAATTATTTATCGATAAACAATAAATAATTATTGACATTCATAAAATGGATTTATATAATCTAGGAAAAGGAGGAAGTTATGAAATCTTTTAGAGTTAAATTTATTGGAGGACTTTTGATACTTGCTATTTTAATCTTAAGTGCTGGCCTCTATGGAGTTTATAAATTTTCTGGGATAGTGGCAGGAATCTACCCTATGTTTATGAATATGAAGTATCCCATGATGGTCTTGTGCCAAGCCATGATCTTGGGTCTTATCCTTGCCCTAGTCTTTGGACTCTTGGCCTTAAAAAATTATGGAGAGGACAGGGTTTTTGAAAGGATAAGAGAAGATGAGAGAGCTAAAGCCAATCTTAATTGACAAGTATATACTTGCTGCCCTAAGGGAAGACATGACTAGTGGTGACATAACAACAGATTCAATTTTAAAAGATGAGAAGGCTGAAGTAAATTTAATTGCAAAGGACAAGGGAATTCTTGCAGGCCTTGATGTATTTAAGAGGGTATTTGAACTTTTAGACGAAGATGTGACCTTGTTAAAGAGGGGATTGTCCTAAAAGAAGAAAATGATCTTACGATTTGAGGTGTTCTATGGGAAAAATAATTGTTGACTTAGATGTTGAACTTGCAAAAAATAAGATGACCTTGACAGAATTATCTGAAGAAGTTGGAATTAGTCTTTCTAATCTTTCTATTTTAAAGACAAATAAGGCAAGAGCCATAAGATTTTCCACACTTTCAGAAATTTGTAGGGTTTTAAATTGTCAGGTTGGAGATATTTTACGCTACGAGGGTGATGAAGATGAAGGATAAAAAATTTAAAAGAGTTTTAATTACAATGTTTATAATTTTTCTTGCTGCCATACCCCTCTTGTTTCTCTTGTCTGATCCAAGAGACCAGGCAGTAAAAGAAGTGGAAAATGAATTTGGCATAAAGTTTCCTAAGTCTGTGAAGAGGGAGAAAGAACTTTATAAGGAGCCAAGCTTTCATGGAGATGGAGAGGCTGCAATTTTATTTTCCTTTGATAAGAATGATAGTGAAGAGATAAAAAAGTCTTTAAAAGATTATTATGTTGCAAAGGATGATAACAAACTATCCCAAATAGAAACCTGTTACTTACAAGTTGAAAAGAGAGGATTTAATCCTTCTCTTGATTTAAACAATGAAATTTATTTCAAAGCAACTTCAGAATATGTCTTTGAAGGTATGTATGGAAATTTCGTAGCCCTAATACTTGATGAAGACAAGGGAGAAATTTTATATTTAGAATGGGACACTTAAAGTAAACTTGATAAGGGAAATCAATTAGAAAGTTATAAAAAGAGACTCATTAGAGTCTTTTTTTAGTGAATGAAACTTAATAATTTTCTCTAAGTAAAAAATTAAAAATCTACTTCAAGAAGTTTTAAATTAATTATGAGGGGTAATTCTTATATGAAAGCTTTATATGTTACATTAAAGTAAAATAAGGAGTGTAATATGACAAAACCAAACATTAATTTAGATAAAAAGTATGGCCTATTTATTGGCGGAGAATTTGTTGAAAGTGAAAATGGAGATAGCTTAGATGTATTTTGTCCAGCTGATGGCGAAAAACTAGCATCAATTGCTCAAGCATCTGAAGCTGATGTAGATAAGGCTGTTAAGGCAGCTTGGGAAGGCTACAATGAATACAAAAAGACAAATAGATACGAAAGAGCAAAAATATTAAACAAGATTGCTGATATAATTGATGAAAATGCCGACCATCTTGCTATGGTTGAAACCCTAGATAATGGTAAACCAATTAGGGAAACAAGAAATATTGATATTCCACTAGCATCTGAACACTTTAGATACTTTGCAGGAGCAATCCTAGCTGAAGAAGGAAGTGCCAATGCTATTGATGGCAACACTTTATCAATTGTTCTTCGTGAACCACTTGGAGTTGTTGGACAAATTATTCCATGGAACTTCCCATTCCTAATGGCAGCATGGAAATTATCTCCAGCCCTAGCAGCAGGTGATGCAGTTGTAATTAAACCATCTTCAACAACTTCACTTTCACTACTAGAACTTATGAAGTTGATAAAAGATGTAGTGCCAAAGGGAGTTATCAACGTTGTAACAGGATCTGGATCTAAGTCTGGTGAATACCTACAACACCATGAAGGACTTTCAAAACTTGCCTTCACAGGTTCAACTGAAGTTGGGTACAAGATTGCAGAAGCTGCAGCAGAAAAATTAATTCCAGCTACTCTAGAACTTGGTGGTAAATCAGCTAACATCTTCTTTGATGACTGTGACATGGACCTTGCAATAGACGGACTTGCTATGGGTATCCTATTTAACCAAGGTCAAGTATGCTGTGCAGGTTCAAGAGTTTTCGTTCACGAAGATATCTATGATGAATTTGTTGAAAAGGCAATCGAAAAATTCAAGAATATAAAAGTTGGACTACCTTGGGAAGAAGACACACAAGTTGGAGCTCAAGTAAATAAATCACAAACTGAAAAAGTTCTTGGCTATGTAGAAGTTGCTAGAAAAGAAGGAGCAACTATTGCAGTTGGTGGAGAAAAGGCTACAAAGAATGGCACAGAAAATGGGTACTTCACTATGCCAACTCTTATAACAAATGCTGACAACGACATGAAGGTTGCAAGAGAAGAAATCTTTGGACCAGTTGCAGTTGTAATCAAGTTCAAAGACGAAGATGAAGTTATTAAGATGGCAAATGACTCAGACTACGGTCTAGCAGGAGCTGTTTGGACAAGAGATATCAACAAGGCAATAAGAGTTGCAAGAGGAATCGAAACTGGTAGAGTTTGGGTTAACACTTATAACCAACTTCCAGCAGGAGCACCTTTTGGCGGCTACAAAAAATCTGGTATTGGTAGAGAAAACCACAAGATGATGCTTGACGCTTACTCTCAAGTTAAGAATATCTTTATTGATACTTCTGAAAAAACTTCAGGACTTTACTAAAAATTGTTTATAAATAAATAGAATAATAAAATAAGAAAAGGGCTAATAGTTTTTACTATAGCCCTTTTACATTTTCAAAAATAAATTTCAAATATTATTTAAGAATTATTAAATTTTAAATTACATACCCATGCCCATTTTTGTAGCAATGTCCAAGAATTTTGTAATAATTAGTGCATTTGTAAAGTTTGAAATAAATCCACCAATTACTGGAACAACGAAGAAGGCAAGTTTAGAAAATCTATATTTGTCACAAACTGTCTTCATTGTAGTCATAGAAACTGGAACAGCTCCTGTTGAGAAGCCAAGGTGACCTACTGCCATAACAGCTGCATCGTAATTCTTGCCAAGTAGTCTAAATGACAAGAAGTATGTGAACGCTAGAACAAGAACAATTTGTGCAAGAAGAAGTACAATTAGTTGAGGTCCTAGGTCTGCAAGTTGCCACAACTTCATACTTACAATTGACATAGATACGAATAGTGCAAGAGAGAAATCTCCTACAGTATCAATTGCTTCTAGAAGTGAATCTTCGGATCTTCCAGTCTTGTCAAGAAAGACTCTTACAAGGATACCACCAAGCATAGAGCAAACGTGAATTGGAATATTAGCTCCAGTCTTTTGTAGACCTAAGAAAAATAATTGACCAAGACCACAAGCAAAGACCAACATATTGACAGAAGAAACCATTGTCTTCTTGTTCATCATAACAGTCTTAGCAGTATCAACAATAGTTGTATCTTGATTGTCTAGTTCTGGATCTTCAAATCCAAATCTTTTAACTATGAAGTTACCATAAGGTCCCCCAATAAGTGAACCTGCAATTAGTCCAAAAGTTGCAGATGCAATAGCAACTTCCATAGCAGCAGATTGACCAGCTTTAACAGCTATTGGTGCGAAACTTGCTGCGTTACCGTGTCCACCAGTCATTGGGATTGAACCAGTCATCATTGAGATTAGTGGATGAACTCCCATAGCATTACCAACTCTAAGTGCAACTGCGTTTTGACAAGCAGCAAGTATGGCAGCTAAGGCTGCAAAGATAACTACTAGCTTTCCACCTTGTTTTAAAAGTGAGAGGCTGGCTGCAGCTCCACTAGCCGCAAAGAATAGACAATAGAATAAAGTGTTAACTGTCTTAAAGTCAAAGTTAGGTTCCATAATGCCTGCGTAGTATAAAATCATAGTTATAATAGATACAATAGTGCCACCAACTACGGCTGAAGGCAGACAGTACTTAACTAGGACAGGAAATTTCTTTCTCATGAAATCTCCCAGATAAATGGCTAATACGCCAAGTAGTAGAGTTTCGAACATGCCGAACTCGATTACCATTCTTTCCATCTTTTTCCTCCAAAAAAATATTTTTTAAATTAATACTATTAATTAGCATAGATTAATAATATTAATTCCATATAATTATAATTGATTGAAAATCTTAAATCAAGAAAACTTTCCTATATTATCATACAAAAGTACAAAAAGACTGATAAATGTGATAAAATAAAAATAATTAATAAGAAGAAATACTAAATTAATAAACAGGAGTGATATTATGACAATTGTAAAACCATCAACCCTTCCAGGTTTTATGGAACTACTACCAAAGGATCAAATTCTCTTTAATGAGATGAAAGACATTATAAGAAAAAATTTTGAAAAGCACGGCTTTTTGCCAATAGATACTCCAGTTATAGAAAAATCTGAAGTCCTACTTGCAAAGGGCGGTGGAGAAACTGAAAAACAAATCTATAGGTTCTCAAAGGGCGACACAGACATGAGCCTTAGGTTTGACTTAACAGTTCCCCTAGCAAGATACACTGTAGAACACATGAACGATCTATCCTTCCCTTTTAAGAGATATCAAATAGGAAAGGTCTACAGGGGAGAAAAGGCTCAAAAAGGAAGATTTAGAGAGTTTTACCAATGTGATATTGACACAATTGGCATGGGAGAACTTTCCCTTGTAAATGATGCAGAATTCCCAGTAGTAATCTTCCACACCTTTAAGGACCTGGGCTTTACAGATTTTACAATCCACCTAAACAATAGAAAAATCTTAAAGGGCTTCTTCTCATCACTTGGCATTGAAGACTCAATGAATGTCTTGAGGACAGTTGATAAGCTAGACAAGATTGGGGAAGAAAAAGTTCTTGAAGAATTGGGAGAAAATGGAATAGGAAGAGATTCTGGAGAAAAAATCCTAGAATTTATAAAGATTAAGGGTTCAGTTGATGAAATTCTTGAACAATTAAGAGACCTAAAAATTGAAGACGAAATCTTCCAAGAAGGCCTTGATGAACTTACACAAGTTATTGGCTACATGAGAGACTTTGGCATAGACGAAGACTGCTTCAACATAGACCTTAAGATTGCAAGAGGACTTGACTACTACACAGGCACAGTTTATGAAACTACTCTTGATAATTATCCAAAGATTGGATCAGTTTGCTCTGGTGGAAGGTATGAAGACCTTGCAAGTTATTACACAGACAAGACTCTTCCAGGAGTTGGAATTTCTATTGGACTTTCAAGACTTTTCTATCAATTAAATGAAGCAAAGATAATTTCTAGTGAAGAAAAGTCCTTAGTTGATTTATTAATCATCCCAATGGATGACTGCGTTCACGATGGAATAAAACTTCTAAGTGAACTTAGGGAAAAGGGAGTAAGAGTTTCTGTCTACACAGAATTTGCAAAATTAAAGAAGAAATTTAAGTATGCAGACCAAACAAAGGTTGACTATGTAATAGTTCTTGGCGAAGAAGAAATAAAATCAAGGAAGTATAGTTTGAAGGATATGAAGACAGGAGACCAAGAAGAAGTTACTTTTGATGAGTTGGTTGAAAGATTTAAAAAATAGGTGCGAGTCACAAGTCTGATACTCATTATAGAGTCGTATTAGGCTTGTTCCCTGCATAAGGTTCTTCATCAGCTCAGCCATCTCAATGTTCGGATAAATTGTGAAGATAATTAAAATTTTAGACAAAATGACTTATAAACTTTGAAATTATCGGTTTTTAAGTCATTTTTTGTTGCACTTTTTTTTATTTAAGCTTAAAATAGGATAGAAACATGAAGAAATGAGATGAGATTTTTTGAAAAGACAAGATATAAGAAATATAGCTATTATTGCCCACGTTGACCACGGTAAGACTACCCTCGTTGATGCCCTTTTAAGACAATCAGGTATCTTTAGGGAAAACCAAAAGGTTAATGACAGGGTCATGGACTCCAACGACATTGAAAAGGAAAGAGGAATCACTATCCTTTCCAAGAACACTGCAGTGAACCATAATGGAACAAAGATTAATATTATTGACACTCCAGGACACGCTGACTTCGGTGGCGAAGTTGAACGTGTTTTAAAAATGGTAAACGGCGTTGTCCTACTAGTAGATGCCTTTGAAGGTCCAATGCCACAAACTAAGTTTGTATTAAAAAAGTCCTTTGAACTTAACCTTCCAGTTATTGTCTGCATCAACAAGGTAGACAGACCAGAAGCAAGACCACTTGAAGTAGTGGACGAAGTTCTTGATTTATTCATCGAACTTGGTGCTGATGAATCAGTTCTTGAATGTCCTTTTGTATTTGCATCAGCAAAACAAGGGATTGCTGCACTTGATGTAGATGACAAGATGGAAAATATGGATCCACTTTTTGAAACTATTATCAAGTACATTCCAGGACCAGAACAAAGAGACGACGAACCTTTCAAACTTTTGATTTCAACAATTGACTACAACGAATATATTGGAAGAATTGGTATTGGAAAAATTGAACAAGGTATTATTAATGAAAATGACAAGCTTGTTAGGGTTAATAAACTAGATCCAGACTTTAAAGAAAACATAAAGATTGCACAAATTTATGAATTTGAAGGCCTAGATAGGGTTGAAGTTGACTCATCAAGGTCAGGTTCCATTGTTGCAGTAACTGGTATCGAAGACATCAACATTGGAGATACAATTGCTTCAACAGAAGACACAGAAGCTCTTGAGTTTGTAAAAATTTCTGAGCCAACAATTTCCATGAACTTCTCTGTAAATGACTCACCTTTCGCAGGAAGGGTAGGTAAGTTCTTGACTTCAAGACAAATCAAGGCAAGACTTGACAGAGAATTACAAACTGACGTAGGACTAAGAGTTGAAGAAACTGACACTACTGACTCCTTTAAGGTTTCTGGTAGGGGAGAACTCCACCTTTCTGTTTTAATTGAAAACATGAGACGTGAAGGCTATGAATTTCAAGTTTCTAAGCCACAAGTTCTTTATAAATCAGATGAAAATGGTAAAAAGTTAGAGCCAACTGAAAGAGTAACAATAGATGTTGACAATGTCTACGCAGGTTCTGTCATAGAAAAGCTTGGCAGGAGAAAGGGAGAACTTGTTAATATTGTTGAACCTAATGGCGGTTACCAAAGACTTGAATTTATTATTCCATCAAGGGGACTTATTGGTTACAGGACAGAATTTTTGACTGACACAAAGGGTTCTGGAATCCTAAATTCTATCTTTGAATCTTATGTACCATTTAAGGGAGATATCCCAAGAAGGGTCAATGCTTCTATAGTTTCCTTTGATACAGGTACTGCTTCAGCTTATGGACTTAACAATGCCCAAGAACGTGGTACCCTATTTGTTGAGCCAGGTGAAGATGTTTACGAAGGCCAAGTTGTTGGTGAATCACCAAAGGGTGTTGAAATCGAAGTTTCTGTTACTAAGTCAAAGAAGCAAACTAACGTAAGGGCATCAGGTTCTGACGAAGCCCTAAGACTTTCTCCAGTAAAAAAGATGAGTCTTGAAGAAGCCCTAGAATTTATTGAAGATGACGAACTAATAGAAATTACACCTAACGAGTTTAGGCTTAGAAAGAAAATTTTAAATTCACAAACTAGATATAAATCAAAGAAAAATAAATAATTTTATGAAAGGAGCAGAAGATGTTTAGTGCATATTTTGGGATGTTGAAAAACTTTGCCCAAGTTTATTCAATACTATTTATTATAAATTTATTAGTATCTACTTTTATAATTGTATTTGACAAAAAGAAGCCAACATCCACACTTTTATGGGTAATGGCTATTAACTTCTTGCCAGTTGTTGGATTTATCTTCTATCTTTTTATAGGACAAGATATATCAAAGTCCAAGATATTTAGCGGCAAAAGTAAGAAAGATGAAATCCTAAGCAAAGAGTCCCAGGCCCAATTAAGAGACATAAAGAATAAAAACTTTAGGTTTTCAAAAAAAAGAACGGCACAATATCTCGACATGATTGAGATGTTTAACAAGGCCGAGAACGAAATGCTCTACACTGACAACAAGGTGGAAATTTTTAACGACGGTGTAGAAAAATTTGATGCCCTCTTTGAAGACTTGAGAAAAGCTAAACATACAATTTACGTTCAATACTATATTTTTAAATCAGATGAACTTTCTACTGAATTTATGGATATACTAAAGTCAAAGGCCAAGGAAGGCCTTGACGTTTACTTATTAGTTGACGGCATGGGTGTCAGGAAGATGAAACTAAGGGACAGGAAGTCTCTTGAAGAGAGGGCGTTAAGTTTGCCATCTTCTTCCCAGGAATTATAGATAAGATCAACACCCACATCAACTACAGAAACCACAGGAAGATTGCTGTAATCGACAAGAGAATAGGTTATGTTGGCGGCTTCAACGTTGGAGACGAATATGTGTCCAAGGGTCCCATGGGCTATTGGAGAGATACCCACCTAAGGATTGAAGGACCGGCAGTCAATGGACTTGCTTGGAGATTTTTCCTAGACTTTAAGTTTGCATCAGATGCTCCAACAAAGGGCTTCACAACAGAAATTTTTCCAGAATTAGAAGATGGAGTAGACATAAATGTTGTCACAAGTGGACCTGACACCAAGGCTGACTCCATAAGAAATGGCTATGAGAAACTTATAACTTCTGCAAGGAAGGAACTTTACATCCAAACTCCTTACTTTGTTCCCGACGAAGGACTTCTAAAGGCAATAAAGGTTGCTGCCCTAAGTGGGGTTGATGTTCACTTAATGTTCCCAGCTAAGCGTGACCACCTCTTTGTTCACTGGGCATCACTATCTTTCTTGGGAGAACTTTTAAAGTGGGGAGCCCATGTCTACCAATACGAGGGTGGCTTTCTTCATACAAAGATAGTCATTGCAGATGATTATCTATCTACAGTTGGGACAGCTAACTTTGACATAAGATCTTTTGAACTAAACTTCGAAGTCAATGCCTTTCTTTATGATGAAAGATTAAATAAAAAGTTAAAGGAAGACTTTATGAAAGACCTCGAATCTTGCACAGAAATAACTAAAGAAATTTATGCCAAGAGATCTAGATTTACTAAAGTCCGTGAATCCTTCTCAAGACTTTTATCTCCGCTATTATAAGTTATAATGGATATAGAAATAAATAGAAAGAAGATGAAAAGTCTTAGGCTGAGAGTTGAAGATGGGATTATAAAGGTTTCGGCTCCAAGGAAGATGACGGATAAGTCTATAGAAAACTTTATCGAAAATAATAAAGAAGCAATTGAAAGACTAAAGAGGGAAGATGAGAGAAGAGGACGTTATAAAAACCACTTGTTTGGCGAAAAGGTAAACTTCACTTCAGAAGAAGAGCTTGAAAAAATTTATAGGCGAGAGCTAAAGAAAGTCTTGGATGAAATATTTCCAAGATACGAAGCCTTGACTGGACTCACAGCTAAGTCCTATGAAATAAGGAAGATGAAGGTGAGATGGGGAACCTGCTATCCTAAGCGTGGCGACATAAAAATAAATCTCTACCTGGCAGCAAGACCCATAGAACACATTGAGGCAGTTGTACTCCACGAGCTTGTCCACTTAAAATTCTTTAACCACGACAAGAATTTTATAAATGAGTGCAAGAAGTACATGCCAAACTATGAAGAAATTGAAAGAGAATTAAAGACCTAGGTGATAAAATGAAAAAAGCTTTGAAAATTTTGGGAATAATAGCAGGGATACTTATCCTAATGAAACTTTTTAACATTTCCATCTTTATTGGAAACCAAAGGGTTGATAAACACTTTATTATTAGTGGGATTAGAAACTTTAACCTAGGAGATCTCTTTGACAGGGTCTCAAGATTTTTGGATGAATTAGCTGGTGGAATAAAAAGAGCCTTTAACAGCTTATAATTTTTAAGAAATTTAAAATAAAATTTTATATTAATAATGAAGCACGGACATCGTGCTTTATTTTTTGCAATTTTTTCAAATATTAATTGTGATATAATGAATAAGTAAAATTTAGAATTAAGGTGATTAAATGAATTTAACTTTTATTATCCTGGGATGTGTAGTGCCAGGACTTATGACAGGGGTTGGTGCAATCCCTATATTTTTTGCAAAGGATGTGAGCCAGAAGGGTCTCGACATCCTCCTTGCAGCAGCAGCGGGAGTTATGCTTGCGGCAACTTGCTTCTCCCTTGTTATACCAAGTCTTGAAATTGCCAATGGAACAATGGGCGTTGTATCAACAGGACTTGGAATTTTTTGTGGGGCTCTAATGCTTGATTTAATCGACAAGTTTGCACCTCACGAACACTTAATTGACAAGAGACAAGAGGGGGCAAATGTAAAGAATCTTTCCAAGATGTGGCTTTTTGTAATTGCAATTGCCATCCACAACTTCCCAGAAGGACTTGCAACTGGTGTAAGCTTTGGTGGAGAAAATGTGGCCAATGGTCTTTCAGTTGCCCTTGGTATTTCCCTACAAAATATGCCAGAGGGACTGGCAGTTGCCCTTGCCCTTGTTCGCGAAGGCTATTCTCGCAAGAAGGCCTTCGCCATTGCAAGTTTGACAGGACTTGTTGAACCTATTGGAGCTTTCCTAGGAGTTGGACTTGTTTCAATTTTCTCTGCAACTCTTGGATTTATCCTTGCCCTTGCAGGAGGAGCAATGCTCTTTGTAATAAGTGATGAAATTATTCCAGAGACTCACTCCAATGGTTACGAGAGAGAGGCAACTTATGGAGTCATTCTTGGCTTCATCCTAATGATGTTTTTAGATACACTAATTTAAAAAAAACAGAGTCTATGAAAGGATTTAAATTCCAACTAAGAATTTTTCTTCATAAACTCTGGTTATTTTTTTATTTAAAATTAATTAAAAGACGACAACTTGATAGCCTTCTGATACATATTTTTCCATTCCAGCGTGACCCTTCATGTCATCTAAAAACCTAAGGCCAAGTCTTTCATTGTCCTCATAGACACCTAGGACTTTGGAGCAAGCCTTGCATACGCCCACAATAACTCCTGATTCCAAGAGTTTTTTATAAAGAGGATTTTTCTCGTCTTCTAAAACTTTTGGAAGTTTGACAGACTTGCCTTCAAGAATTATTTTTACTTCTTTGCCTGAATCTAAGAGGGCTTCTGCATTTAACATTGCATGGTTAAAGCACATCTTCTCGCCTTCCATTACATAAAAAAGTATTTTTTCCATTCATATTCTCCTTATAATTTTTCTAATGAATCGTAAAGAAGTTCTGCATCATTATTGTAATAAATTTCTATTGATCCATCTTGCCACTCACTTGTATCCTCAAAGCCTGTGACTATTCCAGAAAATCTCATGTAACCATAGCCAAAGGACTCATTAATCACTTCAAAATCAAGTTTTAAAAATTCTTCAAGAGAAATTCTCCTATAAGTCCCATCCTTATAAAGCTTTATCTCAAGACCACTATTCAAGTCGTCATCAAGATCATCAAGACTGTCCCCAAAATCAAAATCTGGATCAAAGGCCTTAATTATTCCTCCAATAATTTCTCCCATCTCTTCCTTTGAAAAAGAGGTGTCAGTCTTATGAAGAACAAGTCTTGGATTTTCTATCATATAGTCAACTGGACCTTCAGATGTATTTTCAAAATAAATACCCTTGTCAAAATATAAAAGAATCTTATCAGAAAGATTTTCTATATTCACGAGCCTAAAGTCGTGAAAGGAAAATACTTGATTTAATAAATTTAATTTCATAAAAAATCTCACTTGTGATAAGGGTGGTTGTTAATTATCCTAAAGGCCCTGTAGATTTGTTCCATCAAGATCACTCGCATAAGCTTGTGGGGGAAGGTCATCTTGGAGAAGCTGAGCTTGTAGTCAGCTCTTTTTAAAACTTCATCAGATAGTCCAAGACTTCCACCAATTACAAAAGTTATGTTGGAGTGGCCGTCAATCATGAGGTCGTTAATCTTATCTGCAAAGGCCACTGAATCCAAACTCTTCCCACCAATCTCAAGAGCAATTACATAGGCTCCGTCCTTTATCTTTGATAAAATCTTTTCGCCTTCAACTTTTTTCACCCTTTCCATGTCCTTTTCTGACAAGTTTTCGGGGCAGGGTTCGTCCATAATTTCAAAAATGCTTAAATCTGCGTAAGACTTAAGCATTTTTTTGTACTCATTTATGGCATCCTTAAAATAATTTTCCTTGATCTTGCCAAGTACAATTAAATTAATGTTAATCATTTTAATTTTTTAACTTCTTCAAGAGCCTTGTCAAAGTTAACATCATTAGTTACTTCAGGAACATATTCAACGTAAGCAACTTTGCCGTCTCTATCAACAATAACAACTCCACGAGCAAGTAGTTGTAATTCTTCCATCATGAAGCCAAATTTTTGACCGAATTCTTTGTATCTGTAGTCAGAAACAATGTCTGCATTGTCGATTCCCTTAACAGAACAGAATCTTTCTTGTGCGAAAGGTAAATCAACAGTTACAGTTACAATCTTTACGTCGTCAGATAATTTTGTAGCTTCTTCGTTAAAAGTTGTAGTTTGAAGAGCACAAACTGGTGTGTCAATTGATGGTGCAACTGAATAAACTACGATCTTGCCCTTAAGGTCTTCTGAGTTAAAGTCAGATAAATCTTTATTTACTGCCTTAAAAGAAGGGGCTACATCTCCAACTTTAATTTCTTTACCTTCAAGAGTTACTTTATCTCCGCCAAATGTTATATCCATTTTAATTCCTCCTAAAATTATTTTTGTTTTAATTTACACTATATTTATATCCAATTATATATAATCTTAACAAGTGATTGCAATAAAATGCCATCTTAATTAAAATATAAGTAAGAAAACTTTTGTTAATTAAAGGAATAAAAGAAGGAGGGAAATATGAAAAAGTATTTAAAAGCCTTGTTATTAATTTTTATGGCAGGAATAATTTTTACAGCCTGCACAGGTAAGGACCAAGGTCTTCCAGACAAGAATATTAGCGAAATCAATTGGACTCTAGATAGAATGATAAATACAGAAGATGGAAAGGACCTTAGTAATGACATTGCAATCAAATTTGATGATAAAAATTTTGTCATGACTGATAGAAATAACGCCATAGACTTTACTGGAACTTATAAATTAGAAAAGGCGGGAACTGGTTACCAAGTTATAATGGACTTTGATGACTTTGAAGAAACTGTGCTTGCTGGTTATGGTATGAAAACTGAGAAGAACAAGGAGCCTGTGCCAAACTTAGTTTTTGATTTTATGGGAAGGAATTATTCTTTTATAGGGGAAGAGAAAAAATAAGCAAAGAAAAACTGTTGGAAAAATAAATCCAACAGTTTTTTCATGTCTATTAATTTTTGTATTATACTATAATTAGATAAAAAATTAAGGTGTAATAAAATATCGAACTTATAGTAGGAAGGAGCTATTTTTTGAAAAAATATATAAATTTTATAATATCATTATTTTGTTTTCCAATTTTAAACCTAGCCTGCACGAAAGTTTTTGGATACATCAATGGGAGAATTCAAGCGACCTTTGACATAAAATATATGATAATCTTGGATATTGTAAAAATTTTAATGATTGTATTCTTAGGTTTTATGCTCGCCTATTATTTTAATTTTTCAAGTAAACAAGAAAAAAAGACCCTTGGAATATTTTTATTAATTGAAATTTTTATATTTGCAATTTATATAGTCATAAAAAAATATTATTTGCAAGAAAATTTTTTCTACCTTTATGATTTTAATGCCTTGTATTTTTTCTTGCTTATAGGAGGAAATATTTTTTTGCTTTTAAAAAGAAAGTCATAAGTTACATTTAAAATTTATAAAAATAAAAGGCTCTTCTCACAATGAAAAGAGCCTTAATTTTGTATTAAAATTTTAATTATTTTCATAAAATCTTTTTTACATTAACTTTGAAACATTTCTTGCGTAGGCAATTGGGTCTTCTATTTCTAGACCTGCAACAAGTCTTGCTCCGTCGTATAAGAGCTTTGTGTAAGTCTTGAAGTCTTCTGAAGCTTGGTCCATTTCCGTTAGTTTCTTAAGGGCAGGGTGGTTTGGATTTACTTCTAGGACCTTGTCTGCCTTGAAGCCTTGATTGTTTGGCATGTGGCTAAGTGTTTTTTCCATTTCAATGGAGATTTCACCCTTGCTTGATAGGTAGGCTGCGTCATCCTTTAGATTTGGATTTTCTCTAATTGATGAAACTTCTCCTTCTAAGATTTCCTTCATCTTCTTTACATAGTCTTGTAAAGATTTTTCATCTTCTTCCTTCACATCATCTGTTTCAGAAATTGACTTAAACTTCTTGTCATCATATTCCTCTAGCATCTTAATGACAAACTCGTCAATTGGGTCTGTTAGGGCAAGAACTTCTATGTCCTTGTCGATAAAGTGCTTGATTTGTGGTAGGTCCTTAATAGCTTCGATTGAAGAACCATTTGCATAGTAGATGAAGTCTTGGTCTGGCTTCATGTTTTTCCTGTACTCGTTAAATGTCACATGATCTCTCTTAGTAGTTGTGTAGATAAAAAGGTCCTTTAGCTTGTCTTTGTCTGCACCATAATTTTCATAGGCACCTGACTTTAGACTAACTCCAAAGTTTTCAAAGAATTCAGCGTATTTTTCCCTGTCATTCTTAAGGATTTTTGCAAGTTCATCAAGGATCTTCTTTTCTATATTTTTCTTAATTAATTGCAACTCACGAGTTTTTTGTAGCATTTCACGTGAGATGTTAAGAGAAATGTCCTCTGAGTCAACTACACCCTTTACGAAGCTCAAGTAATCTGGAAGAAGGTCTTCACATTTTTCCATAATTAAAACTCCGTTGGAGTAAAGTTCAAGTCCGCCCTTCTTGTCTGGGTTTAGGAAGTCAAAGGGTTTTCTTGATGGGATGTATAAAATTGACTTAAAGGAAATCATCCCTTCCACAGATATGTGGATGTGGGCAAGTGGGTCTTCAAAACCAAAGTGTCTTTGTCTAAAGAAGTTGTTGTAGTCCTCGTCCTTTAATTCATTTTTATTTTTCCTCCACATTGGGACAGAAGAGTTTAAGACGTCATCTTCTCTATAGGATTCAAATTTTGGATCATCATCAGTTGAATCAGCACTTGGTCTTTTCTTTTCTACTTCCATCTTAATTGGGTAGGAGATGTAGTTGGAGTAGTGGCTCACAAGTTCCCTAATCTTATATTCATCGAGGTATTGGTCATAATTTTCTTCTTCAGTATTTTCTCTTAGCTGAAGAGTGATAACTGTACCGTGGTTTTCTTTTTCTGCATCTTCAATGGAGTAGCCATCTGCTCCCTTGGACTTCCAAAGATGAGCTTTTTCTTCCTTGTAAGATCTTGTTAGGACAGAAATTTCATCTGCAACCATGAAGGCAGAGTAGAAACCTACACCAAACTGGCCAATTATTTCGTGGTCAGCATCTTTTTTGTTTAGATTTTTAAAGTCAAGGGAACCTGACTTGGCTATTGTTCCCAAGTTTTCTACAAGTTCTTCCTCAGTCATACCAAGGCCGCCGTCTTCTATTGTTATGGTTCTCTTTTCCTTGTCAGGAGTAATCCTGATGAAGTAGTCTTCGTGGTTAAACTTAACCTTGTCGTCGTTAAGGGCGATGTAGTACATCTTGTCCATGGCATCAGATGCATTGGAGATAAGTTCCCTTAAAAATATTTCTTTATTTGTGTAAATGGAATGAATCATCAAGTCCATTAATCTTTCTGTTTCAGCATTATATTTTTTATTTTGCATAAAATCACCTTCCTATTATTAGCACTCAATAGATGCTTCTGCCAATAATATATATCTTTTAATTTAAATAGTCAAACTTTTGGAGATTTATTTTAAAATATAACTTGAGAAAAATTTATAAAGTCTTAATAAATTTTAAATAGAGAAAATTATTTTTATAAAACCTAATTTAATAGCTTTGAAAATTTTTAAATCAAAATAAAATTAAAAAGAAAAATTTATCCTTGACAAAATAAAATTCAAGTACTATATTATATCTAATCGATAAACCGATAAAGGAGATTAGTAATTTTTATAGAGCTTTAAAGAGAGCAAGTCACATGGTGAGAGACTTGTAAGCGAAGTATAAATGAATGGACTCCTGAGGGCGGGGAGAAATAAATCTTTGATTTAAAGTAATACCCGACGGGACTTAGCCGTTAAAATAAGACCAATATGTTAGTATTGATGAGAGGGTGCTTTATGCAAATTTGGGTGGTACCGCAGAAGTTTAGACTTTTGTCCCATTAGGGATGGAAGTCTTTTTTTATTTCCATCCTTCTCTCATAGTTTGAGGAAAAGGAGAATGAAAATGAAAAAAATTTTAGGAGTATTGTCATTAGTTTTATTGTTAGTTGGATGTTCAAGTGGAAGTGGAGAAAAAACTTCTGATAGTGAAAGAGTTTATAAAATTGGAATTTTACAATTTGCCCAACACCCATCACTTGATAATTGTAGAGAAGGTTTCTTGCAAGGTCTTGAGGAAGAAGGCTTTGTTGAAGGAAAGAATTTAGAAGTTGACTACCAAAATGCCCAAGCAGACATGGGGATTGCTGCCCAAATAGCAGATGCCTTTGTGGGCAACAAGGTGGACATGGTGACAGCCATTGCCACACCAGCTGCCATGAGTGCCTATAATGCAACAATGAAGACAGACATACCAGTTGTCTACACAGCAATCACTGACCCAGTGGTGGCACAAGTTGCTGATGAAAACAAAAATCCTCTTGGCAATATAACAGGCACTAGCGATATCTTGCCAGTGGAAGCTCAATTAAAATTAATAAGAGAGCTTATGCCAGAGGCAAAGAATCTTGGTATCCTACACACATCTAGTGAAGCAAACTCAGATTCAATGCTAGAGATTTATAAAGACCTTGCAGTCAAGTACGACTTTAAAGTTATTGATGAAGCCATAAATACTACTGCAGACATACCTCTAGCAACAGACAACTTACTTTCAAAAGTTGACGTAATGACAAATCTTTTGGACAACACAGTTGTGAATTCTCTTCCAACAATTTTAGACAAGGCAAATGCAAAGAAAATTCCTGTTTTTGGTTCTGAAATTGAACAAGTGAAGATGGGCTGTCTTGGATCAGAAGGGATTGAATACATTTCTCTTGGAAAGCAAACTGGCAAGATGGCTGCAAAAATTTTAAGAGGAGAAGCCAAGGCAAGTGAGCTGGCTTATGAAATTATTGAAGAGCCAAATTTATATCTTAACTCAAAGGTTGCCGACGAACTTGGGATAGATATTCCAAAGGACTTACTTGATAGGGCTTCAGAAAATTTTACTGAGATAGGATCTCCTGAAGAAAAGTAGGTGGGTCATGGATATCTTATTAGGAATAATAAGCCAGGGGCTGACTTATAGTTTCTTAGCACTGGGTCTTTACATTGCCTATAGCATCTTGGACTTCCCAGACCTAACAGTTGACGGGTCTTTTCCTCTAGGTGCAGCAGTAACAGTCTTTGCCATCCTAAGGGGAATAAGTCCTGGCCTCGCTCTAGTCATTAGTTTTTTGGCTGGTGCTTTGGCAGGATCTTTGACAGGTCTTATCCACATCAAGCTAAAGGTAGAGGACTTACTTGCAGGACTTATAATGCAGACGGCCCTTTGGACAATTAATTTAAAAATTGCAGGCAAGGCCAATGTGCCTATCTTTAATAGTGAGACAATTTTTTCTACAGGTCTTGCAAGACTTGTGCCAGAAAATTTAAAATCTTATGACCTGCTCTTTGTAATGGTCCCTCTTGTCTTTATTATTAAAATACTTTTAGATTATTTTTTAGGAACCAAGGCTGGATTTATTTTAAAGGCCTGTGGCGACAACGAAAGTCTTGTGAGGACCATGGCAGTTGATCCTGGTAGGGTAAAAATTTGTGGTCTTGCCCTTTCCAACGGACTTGTTGCCCTAAGTGGGTCTATAGTTTGCCAAAATCAGAGATTTTTTGAAGTTTCCATGGGAACTGGGTCTATGGTAATGGGTCTTGCTTCTGTTGTGCTTGGGATGAAGCTTTTGCAGTCCTTCGACTTTATCAAGGACACCACAAAAGTTTTAATAGGTTCAATTCTTTATAAGGCTTCAATTGCCCTTGCCATTGCCCTTGGTTTTTCAGCCAACTCAATGAAACTTATAACTGCAGTGATTTTCCTTGTGATATTAATTGCAGGAAGGGGAAAGAGAAAGAAGGTCCAAAATGCTTGAACTAAGATCAATTGATAAAACTTTTAATATTGGAACAGCAAATGAGAATAAACTTTTTGAGAGTTTTGACCTTACTCTTCCCAAGGGACAATTTGTCAGCATTATTGGGTCTAATGGGTCAGGCAAGTCTACTCTTTTAAATATTATTTGTGGGTCCCTAAGAGAAGACTCAGGAGAAATTTTAATCGACGGAGAGAATCTTAAAAAAATTCCAGAGCACAAGAGATACGTCAAGATGGGGAGGGTCTTTCAAGATCCAAAGATGGGGACTTCACCAAAGATGACGATTTTAGAAAATATGTCCATGGCAGAAAATAAAAACAAGTCTTGGAACTTGCTGCCAGGAGTAAATAAAAAGAAAAGAGAAATTTATAGGGAGACCCTAAGGGGACTTGGCCTTGGACTCGAAGACAAGTTAGACGACAAGGTTGGGCTCTTATCAGGTGGCCAAAGGCAGGCTCTTGCCCTAATAATGGCTACACTTGTCCCCATAGATTTTTTAATCCTTGACGAACACACAGCGGCTCTTGATCCAAAGACAGCTGACACAGTTATGGACATCACCAATAAAATTGTGAGAGAAAAAAATTTGACAGCCCTTATGGTTACCCACAACTTAAATTATTCTCTTGACTATGGTGACAGGCTCATAATGATGCACAAGGGAGAAAAGATTATGGACTTTGCTGGAGAAGAAAAGAAAAATCTTAAGCTGGATTCGATTTTAGATAAGTTTTATGAAATATCTATTGAGTCTGGTAACTCTTTATAGATAATAGAAGAAAATAAGAAAAGAAAATTTTATGATTTTTGCAAAAGAAAAAGCCATGGAGAAATCCATGGCAATTTTTATACTTAAATTATTTTTATCTAGGAATATATTTTTTATTTGCTTTACCCAAGACGTGGTTGGCCATAGTTGACACAACTGTGTACACAAGGATTGATGCCAAGTTGGCAGTTACAGAGTCGTGGTCGAATCTTGGAGAAACTTCACATATGTCAAAGCTTGTTGGCTTGCCAGTTGAGAAGACGTGTTTTAAAAGTAGGATTACTTTTTCTGGATCAATGCCCAAGGCTTGTGGAGCAGAGACACCTGGTGCATAGGAAGATGTGAAGCAATCCATACAAATTGTAACGTATAGGTGGTCTTGTTCTCCAATGTACTCATCAAGTTCGTGAACAATTTCAAAGAAGTCTCCATTGATAAAGTTCTTACCAAGTACATACTTAACCCCAAGGTCTTCAGCAGTCCTAAAAAGTGAAAGTGTATTGGAGTGCTTTTGAATTCCCATTACATAGTAGGCATATTGAGTTCCCTTTTCACGAGTGTAGTCTGCAATTTGTCTAAACATTGTTCCACTTGTTCCATTTCCTTTTTCATAAGGCCTAAGGTCAAAGTGGGCATCGAAGTTTAAAATGCCAAGCTTGTTGTCTTCCTTGTCATCAAGGAAGGTGCTAATTCCCTTGTAGTGACCAAAGGCAGTTTCGTGACCTCCACCAAGGACAAGGGGAAATAGATTTAATTCAAGAACTCTTTTCACAGCCATAGCTAGTTGGTCTTGGCTGGTTTCAAGAGTTGTGTACTTACTTGTCACATTGCCGCAGTCAAAAATTTTAACTTCTTCAGAAAATTGACATGGTAGCTTTGCGAGTTCCTTTCTTATGGCAGCAGGACCAGCAGCAGCTCCAAACCTTCCTTTGTTAAGTTCAATACCTTGGTCAGATTCAAAGCCTATGATACCAAAGCCAAGTTTGCCATCAAAGGGACTTAAGCTTTCGTCGTTTAGGTCAAGGGGTTTAACCCATTGATGCCACCTAAAAGACTCGTAATCATTTTCGTCATCAATTCTTCCAGACCATATTGTCATATCTTGTGGACTATAATAATTTATCATTTTACACCTCAGTTTACTTTGTTCTTAGGACTCTTGCCTTCCTTGAAGGCAATTAAATTGTCCTTTGCATTTTCTCCCATCTCAAGTCTTGCTTCAAAAGTTGCATTACCAAGGTGAGGAGCAAGAATTACATTGTCTAGGACCATGAGTTTTTCATTTACCTTTGGTTCAAATTCATAAACATCAAGGGCTGCTCCTGCAATTACATTTTCTATTAGTGCATTGGTAAGGGCTTCTTCGTCAACAACTGGACCCCTAGACGCATTAATTAATATAGCAGATTTTTTCATCATTTCAAGTTCTTTTTTGGAAATCATGTGATGGAGTTCAGGCACAAAGGCTATGTGAAGACTTAAAAAGTCAGAAGACTTTATTACCTCATCTTTATCCATGTATTCTAGGCCAAATTCTTTTTCAAAATCTTCTTTTCTTGTGCGTGAATAATAGACAACCTTCATTTCAAAGGCTCTTGCTCTTTTGGCAAGATTTTTTCCAATGTTTCCTAGGCCAATGATGCCAAGAGTCTTTCCCTTAAGTTGGCTTCCAAGATAAAAAGTTGGTCTCCAGCCGTAAAACTCTCCAGCTCTTGTAACCTTGTCGCCAGATACAATTCTTCTTGCAGCAGCAAGCATAAGGCCAAAAGCAAGCTCAGCTGTGGACACAGCAGATGCAGGAGCAGGTGCGTTAGTAACAACAATTCCCTTTTCTCTTGCGTAATCAATATCTATATTGTCGAAGCCAGCTCCATAGTTGGCAATAATTTTTAAATTGTCGCCAGCATCAATTACTTCCTTATCGATTTTATCTGATAGGGGACATAAAAGAGCATCTTGTCCCTTTATCATTTCTATAATTTCTTCTTTTTTTAGTGGAACGTTGGAGTCGTGATAGCTTATTTCAAAATGTTTGTCTAGCTCATCGTAAATTTTTTCTGGAATATTACTCGTAATCAATAATTTCAAAAAATCACCTCGTTGCTTTTATTTTATCATTAAATGATTATTGTATAAAGTGCGCTGGAAATAATTAAAAAATAAATTGAAAAAAATTCAATATTATATTTATGGAATAAAGTTTATATAGTAATAATATTTAGTAATTTCCTTAATTGAGAAAATAAAATTTAGAAATGGACGAGGATTGTGATATTATTAAATTTAGCAGGTGATATTTTGAAGAAGAATAAAACGTTAATATTTTTAAATTTTATATTTTTAAATTTTACTCTTATATCATATTTTAAAAGAGGTCGTAGTATATTTTTGCTATTTACTTTTGGATTTTTTGTTCAGATTTGTTATTGCTTATACGATATTCATAAAAATAAATAGGATTGGTTTAATCTTATTTTTCTATACTATTACGAAAACATTATTACTGTTAAGAGAAAAAAATGATATTTAAGAAGTTGGGAATTTTCCTAACTTCTTTTTTATACTTCAAAAAACTTATATCTTCCTATATAATAGTTAGGATTACAATAAAAGAGTAAGAGGTGATTAAGTGCAAAATAATGAAAATAAATTGGGGACTATGTCAATCCCAAAACTTTTATTTCAAGTATCTTTTCCAATTGTGATCTCTATGTTTATCCAGTCCATGTACAACTTGGTAGACTCCTACTACATTGGAAAGATAAATGAAGAGGCCTTCACAGCCATTGCCATTGCCTTTCCTATTCAAAATATAATGATAGGAATTGGAGTAGGTACAGGAGTTGGTATGAACTCACTCATCTCAAGATACTTGGGAGAGAAAAACTTTGATCGGGCCAACAAGACAGCGGAAAATGGACTTACACTTGCCATACTATATGGAATACTTCTATTTATTTTGTCAAGGTTTTTGCCAATGCCCTTTGTGTCAGCTCAAACAACGAATGAAAATATAATTAACTATGGAGTGGACTATCTTCAAATTGTAATGGGCCTATCTGTAGGTGTATTTACACAAATATTTTTGGAAAGAACCCTTCAATCAACGGGTAGGACAATATTTACCATGTTGACCCAACTTATTGGGGCAGTACTAAATATTATCCTAGACCCAATATTTATCTTTGGTTATTTTGGACTTCCAGCCATGGGGGTAAAGGGTGCAGCAGTTGCAACTGTAACAGGACAAATTATTGGAGCAATATGTGGAGCCTTCTTCCAGCACAAGTTTAATCCAGATATAACTATTAAGAAGTTTTCTTTTAATCCAAAAATTATTAAGGGGATTTATATTGTTGGGATTCCATCAATGATTACAATAACAATCCAGTCCTTTACAATATATGTATTAAACAAAATGCTATCAGAGATTTCCACATCTGCCATAGCAGCCCTAGGCGCCTATTTCAAGGTTCAGTCCTTTGTCTTTATGCCAATCTTTGGAATAAACAACGGACTAGTTCCAATCATCGCCTACAACTATGGGGCAAAATATAAAGAGAGGATTATAAAATCGATAAAGCTTGCCTTTGCAACAGTAATAGTAATGACCCTAATAGTATCGGGACTTATTATGACCTTCCCAAGAGAAATCTTAGGAATATTCTCAGCATCGGACAAGATGTTGGAAATTGGAATACCAATGCTTAGGATTTGTGCCCTATCCTATGTATTTGCTGGCATATCAATAGTAGGGACATCAGTCTTCCAAGCCTTTGGCAACGGAATCTTGGCACTACTTGACTCAATCCTAAGACAAATCATAGTCCTATTACCAGTTGCCTATATAGCAGTGACCTTCTTTACAGTTAACGAAATTTGGTGGGGTTACGTAATTGCAGAGATTGCGTCAGTATTTTTCATAGCCTACTTTATGAACACCTTTGTAAGAAGAAAAATGGAAGCAATTTAAGGCTTAAATTGGCTTAAATGTTGAAAAAAATTTGAATTTGAGGTATTATGAACTTAATTTAAATATCCAGGAGGAATAGCATGGGAAAAGCAAAATTTGAAAGAAATAAACCACACGTAAACATTGGAACAATTGGTCACGTTGACCACGGTAAGACAACACTTACAGCTGCAATCACACTTGTAATGAACAAGAGATATGGCGGCGGAGAATTCGTTGACTACGCACACATTGACAAGGCTCCAGAAGAAAGAGAAAGAGGAATTACAATTTCAACTTCTCACGTAGAATACGAAACAGCAAACAGACACTACGCTCACGTAGACTGCCCAGGACACGCTGACTATGTTAAGAACATGATCACAGGAGCAGCACAAATGGACGGAGCAATCCTAGTAGTATCAGCTGCAGACGGTCCAATGCCACAAACAAGAGAACACATCCTACTTGCAAGACAAGTTGGTGTACCAAAGATTGTAGTATTCCTAAACAAAGAAGACCAAGTAGACGATCCAGAACTAATTGAATTAGTAGAAATGGAAGTAAGAGACCTACTATCAGAATACGACTTTGACGGAGACAACACACCAATCGTAGTAGGATCAGCTCTAAAAGCACTAGACGATCCAGACGGAGAATGGGGAGACAAAATTGACAACCTAATGAAAGAAGTTGACGAATACATCCCAACTCCAGTAAGAGATACAGAACACCCATTCCTAATGCCTATCGAAGACATCTTCTCAATCACAGGTAGAGGTACAGTAGCAACAGGAAGAGTAGAACAAGGTGTAGTAAAAGTAGGAGACACAGTAGAACTAGTTGGATTAACAGACGAAAGTAGACAAGTAGTAGTAACAGGTGTTGAAATGTTTAGAAAACAACTAGACCAAGCAGAAGCAGGAGACAACATTGGAGCCCTACTAAGAGGTGTACAAAGAGAAGAAATCCAAAGAGGACAAGTACTAGCAGCACCAGGAACAATTCACCCACACACAAAATTTGAAGCAGAAGTGTACGTACTAACAAAAGAAGAAGGTGGAAGACACACACCATTCTTTAACGGATACAGACCACAATTCTACTTCAGAACAACAGACGTAACAGGAGATATCCAATTAGCAGAAGGCGTAGAAATGGTAATGCCTGGAGATAACTCAACATTTACAGTAACACTAATCACACCAATCGCTATGGACGAAGGACTAAGATTCGCTATTCGTGAAGGTGGAAGAACTGTAGCATCAGGAGTAGTATCAAAGATTCTTGACTAATCCTTTGGGATTAACAGACAAATCTTAATAAATAAAATTAGAGGGAGTTTATGCTCTCTCTTTTTTCTTGCAAGTCTTTATTTAATACTTAAGTAGAATAAGAAAGCTTATAAGTAAAAAAATGAGAATAAAAAAAGGAATGTAGCCTTTAGATTAAAGGAGACATTCCTTTTTTTATTTATATTCTACTTATAACTTGCTACTAGTTGGATTTCTACTGGGGCGTTGCCAGGCAATGTCATCACCCCTATTGCGGCTCTTGGGGAGATTCCTTTTTCTCCAAGGACTTCAAAGAGATAGTTTGATCCAAGGTCTGCTATCTTTGAGTGGGCCGTAAAATCTTCTTCGGCGTTTACATAGACTGTCATGGAAATTATTTCTTTTAAGACTTCGCCATCTTCTAAGGTATTTTTTATTGCTGCCAAGGCATTTTTTGTTGCTTGGACTACTGCTTCCTTATAAAAAGAGATTTCCTTATCGCTTGAGACCTTTCCTTCTAATATTAGTTTGCCGTCAAGTCTTGGGGTCATACCTGCTGAGTAAATAAATCCCTGTGACTTTTTGGCTGGCAAGTATCTTCCTTGTGGCATTGGATTTTTTTCCATCTATATCACCTCTTCAACCATTATAGCAAGTCTTGCATCTATCTTCATGGAATTTTCTTTTAAATCCCTATATGTTAGAATGTTATGATGGAGGAATTATGAATATATACAAAGGATTAAATAAATACAAATTAAGAATTTTTGTGGTCATCCTCCTTACCTTTGGCAATGCTCTTGGGGAACTTTTCCTCCCTAAGCTAATGAGTCTTGTCATTGATAAGGGTGTGGCCTATGGAGACACCGACTATGTCTTAAAGATTGGCGGCATCATGATTATCGTGGTAATCTTCACTGTAATGTGTAGGGCATCTGCTGCCTACCATTCTTCTAAGACAACCATGGCCTTCTCACGAGACATTAGGTACAAACTATTTAAAAAGATAAATTATCTTAGCTTTGATGACGTGGAACATTTTTCCATTTCATCACTTATCACAAGGACAACTGATGACGTCAACCAAGTTGAGCAAATGGTCTTAATGGGACTTAGGCCTCTTATTAGGGGTCCACTTATGTTTATTGGTGGTCTCATCATGGCTCTTTCAACTAATGTTAAGTTGTCGGCAGTCTTTCCAATTACGATTCCTTTTATTGGGATTGGGATTTATTTTGTCTTCAAGAAGGGCCTTCCATATTTTCCAATTCTACAAAGAAGGCTGGATAAGTTAAATGAACTCTTCAGAAGAAGACTAACTGGACTTAGGGTTATAAGGGCCTTCTCAAAGGATGAATACGAAGAAGAAATTTTTGATGAAGCTAACATTTCTTATCAAGAAATGGCAACTAAGGTAAATAAACTTCTTGTAAATGTGAGACCAATGCTTGGAACAATTTTAAATTTTGGAATTATCTTTGTCCTCTATTTTGGTGCAAGGCTCATCGACATAAGAGAGATGGGGATTGGTGACCTAATGGCCTTTATCCAATACATCACCCAAGTCTTATCTGCCATGATAATGATGAGTTTTCTCTTGTCACTTCTTCCAAGGACCTTCGCTTCCATGGAGAGGATCAACGAAGTCTTGGAATATGAGTCTACAAAGACTGGTGGAGATAAAAAATTATCTGGTGACATTTATGAAATTGAAGCAAAAAATCTTTCCTTTGCCTATCCAGATGCCTCTCAAAAGGTTTTAAATGACATAAGTTTTGATGTCAAAAGTGGAGAGACCCTTGGTATTATTGGGGGAACTGGTTCAGGTAAGTCAAGTCTACTTAGGCTCCTATTACAATTTTATGAACCAGGAGACGGAGAACTTTTCTTAAATGGAATTGACATAAAAACTCTAAATAATTACCAAGTTAGGGACAAGATTTCCTATGTTCCACAAGAAAACTTCTTTTTCTCAAAAACTGTTGCAGAAAACTTATCCTATGCCAAGGAAGATGCTGAGGATGACAAAATGCTTGAGTCCTTAGAAAATGCCAGGGCCAAAGAATTTTTAGGTGACAAGCCTTTAGAAAAGAAAATTTCTAGGGGTGGAAGGAATCTTTCTGGTGGCCAAAGACAAAGACTTGCTATGGCAAGGGCTCTTACTCGTGATGCATCAGTCTACCTCTTCGACGACTCCTTCTCGGCTCTTGATTACAAGACAGATTACGAACTTAGACAGCTTTTGAAGAAGAGTCTCGAAGATAAAATTGTAATTGTTGTTGCCCAAAGGGTGGCGACAATACTAAATGCAGATAAGATTTTGGTTTTAGAAGATGGAAGTGTGGCAGGCTACGGCAACCACCAAGACCTAATGAAGACCAACGAAGTTTACAGGGAAATCGCAATTAGTCAGGGGCAAGCTTATGAAGAAGAATAATAACACAGTTTTAAGGATAATTTCATATTTAAAAGCCTATAAGTTCTTTCTATTTCTGGCAATTTTTCTCACAATTGGTTCATCAATTTTTGAAATTATTTCTCCAAAACTCATGGGGAATATTACTACAAGGATTTTTGAAAACCTGAAGATGAACACAAGGATTGACTTCGACTATGTAATAAAAATTTGCATAACTCTTGGTGTAGTTTATCTACTACAAGGAGCCTTTGAGTTCTTCCGGGGTAGGATCTTAGTTGATGTGACCCAAGACTTAATTGCAAAGTTTAGGAGAGAAATTTCTGAAAAGGTAAAATATATTCCAACATCTTATTACGATAAAAATAAGACTGGAGACCTCTTGTCGATGATGACAAACGACGTTGAGACCCTGGGCAAGAACTTGCAACAGACAATCTCTTCAATACTTTCTTCTATTGTATTGATAGTTGGGATCTTGACAGTCATGATAAAAATTTCGCCAATCTTGACTTTGGTCTTTTTATTCACATTGCCCATGACTTATTTTTCTACGAAATTTATTTCTAAGAAGTCTCAAGGATATTTTAGGAGAAAGTCACAGGGGCTTGGATCTATGGTTGGATTTGTCGAAGAAAACTTCTCTGGTTCAGAACTCATCAAGGCCTTTAACTACGAAGGAAGGGCCGAGAGAGAATTCTTGGACATAAACGAAAACCTCTATGAGGTCAGCTATCGTGCTTCCTTTATGACGGGGATTATGCTTCCAATTATGACCTTTATTTCCAACCTTGGTTATGTAATGCTTTCTATTGTTGGGGGACTTCTTGTCCTATCTGGCAAGTTGTTTGTTGGGGACATCCAGGCAGTTATCCAATATGTAAGAAGGCTGGCAAATCCAATAGAACAGTTGGCAGAAATGGCTTCTATATTTCAAGCATCTATTGCTGCAGCTGAAAGAATTTTTGAATTCCTTGACCAAGAGCCAGAAGAGGAAATTGTTACAGATGAAATCAAAAGACCAGTTGAAGACATCGAGTTTGATAAAGTTTATTTTTCCTACGACAAAAAAACTCCTGTCATCAACAACCTAAACCTTCATGTTGAGAAGAACAAGACTGTTGCCATTGTTGGTTCTACTGGAGCCGGCAAGACAACTATTGTAAATCTTTTAATGAGGTTTTATGATATTGATAGGGGTAGTATTAATATAAACGGAGTAAACATCAAAGACGTGTCGAGGAAAAACTTGAGGTCCCTCTTTGGTATGGTACTTCAAGATTCTTGGCTCTTTAGGGGGACAATTTACGACAACATTCTCTATGGAGGACAAGATGCCACAAGGGAAGAAGTTATTGACGCAGCCAAAAAGGCCTATTGTCACTCCTTTATCGAGAAGCTTCCAAAGGGCTATGACACAGTCTTAAATGAAGAAGCTTCCAAAGGGCTATGACACAGTCTTAAATGAAGAAGCTTCAAATATATCGCAAGGACAAAGACAGCTTCTTACAATTGCAAGGGCCCTTTTGTCAGATCCAGAAATTTTAATCTTAGACGAGGCAACTTCATCTGTTGATACCAGGACAGAGGCCCTTATACAAAAGGCCATGAAGAACCTCTTAAAGGAGAGGACAAACTTTGTCATCGCCCACAGACTTTCCACTATTGTTAACTCCGATGTGATTTTGGTCCTAGATAAGGGTGACATAGTGGAAAAGGGAAATCACAAGGAACTTCTTGCAAGAGATGGGATTTATGCAGAACTTTACAATTCACAGTTTAAAAACTAGGAGGAATTATGAAAGATTTTATTTTTAATGTAAGTACGAAAATTCTTTTTGGAAGGAACCAAATGGATAACTTGGCCTCTGAAATTAAAAAATATGGTTCAAGAGTTTTACTTGCCTATGGCGGGGGATCAATTAAGAGAAATGGTCTTTACGACGAAATTGTGAAAATTTTTGAAGAAAATGACATCTTCTACAAGGAACTTGCAGGCATAGAACCAAACCCAAGAGTTGATTCAGCAAGAGAAGGAGTTAAGATTGTGAGAGAAAACGACCTTGACTTCATCTTGGCAGTTGGTGGAGGATCTGTTATTGACCTTTCCAAGTTAGTTGCCGGAGCAGTTTTCCTCGATTGTGACCCATGGGATATTGTAATTAAGAAGGCAAAAATCGAGAAGGCTCTTCCTATTGGAACTATATTAACACTTGCAGCAACAGGTTCAGAAATGGATGCTGGGGGAGTTATAACAAACCCAGAGACAAATCAAAAATTAGGCTTTGGATCAGCTTATACACTTCCAAAGTTCTCAATCATGAATCCAGAAACAACTTATTCTGTAAATGTTAAACACACAGCAGCAGGTGTAGCTGACATCATGAGCCACACAATGGAAAATTATTTCACACTTGGTGACAATGCTTATATGCAAAATAGACTTGCGGAAGGAATTCTAAAAACTTGTATCCACTACGGACCAATCGCCATGGAAGAACCAGAAAATTATGAAGCAAGATCAAATATTATGTGGGCTTCATCTTGGGCCATCAACGGACTTCTTTCAACAGGCAAGTCAACAGGCTGGTCAGTCCACGCAATGGAACACGAACTTTCTGCCTTCTATGACATAACTCATGGAATTGGACTTGCAATCTTGACACCAAGATTCTTAAAGCACATCTTAAATGATGAGACCGTTGATATGATTAGAGACTTTGGCATAAATGTATTTAATATAAAACCATCAGATGACAAGATGAATGATGCCAAAAAGGCAATTGCTACTCTTCACATGTTTTTTGAAGATGACATGAATATACCAATGACACTTGGAGAAGTTGGAATAGATGATGAAAAGCTAGAAGAAATGGCTGAAGCAGCTGTAAGACACGCAGGTGGATCAATCAAGGGTGTAGTGGAACTTAATAAAGACGACGTATTAGAAATTTATAAGGCGTCACTATAAGTTTGCGACTTTGAATTTGAAAAGAAAATAAAATTAGATAAAAATGAGCAAGAAAAAAGAGCTATGATTAATTTCATAGCTCTTTAATATTATACTTAAGCTTCTACTGAGTTTTCCCAAAGTCCGTGGATGTTACAGTAGCTTAGTGCGTAAACTTCGCCGCCCTTGTCAGTCTTAACTGCTGTTTCAACACATGGAACTGTGAATAGGTCTGCTTCGCCGTGAGCAGCAAATTCATAAGAACCAACTTCAACTGGGAATTTTTCTCCTTCAGGTTTGAAGAATACTTTGATCCAAGCGATGTGGTGTTCTAATGTGTTAGGATGTTCAACTTCTTCTCCAACTAGAGCCTTGATCTTTAGAAGACCGTCAGCCTTTTCAACGTGGATTACAGGAACGTGTTTTTCAGTTTTCCAATCAGCAGTTTGTACTGTTTCAGTTAATTTCATTTTATTACCCCCAATAAATATTTTACAAATATATTATACCCCAATTAAATAAATTATCACATTGAATTTAATTTAAGGAAAAATATTTTCATATTTAGTATAATGGAAGCGAGGTGTAAAATGGAAAACATAAAATTAATCGCAACTACTAATATGGGTCTTGAAGCAGTTACAAAAAGAGAGTTACAAGACCTTGGCTACAAGGACTTAGAAGTTAGCGATGGAAAAATAAAAATTTCTTGCCAGCTAAAGGACATTGCCATTTTAAATTTAAGACTGAGAACGGCTGAGAGAGTCTTACTACTAATCGACTCCTTTAGGGCAGAGACCTTTGAAGAATTGTTTGACAAGGTCTTCGAGATAAGATGGTGGGACTACATCGCAGAAGAAGACCAATTCATCATCCAGGGAAGGAGTAGGAAATCAAAACTATTCTCTATCTCAGACTGCCAAAGAATTACAGAAAAGGCAATAATTGAAAAACTAAAGATGAAATACAAGGTCTCTTGGTTCGAAAAATCTGGCCCAAGAGTTAAAATTGAAGTGTCACTCTTAAATGACATTGCAGAAATTACCATGGACACATCAGGTGACGGACTCCACAAGAGAGGCTACAGAGAAGTCAACTACAAGGCACCACTTTCAGAAACAATTGCAGCCTCTCTTGTTAAATTAACTTTTTGGAATAAGGACAGGATTCTGGCAGACCCCTTCTGTGGATCAGGCACAATCCCTATAGAAGCAGCCATGATAGAAAAAAATATTGCCCCAGGGCTTATGAGGGACTTCGACTTTGTTAACTTCAAATTTTTTGACGAAGAAATATTTAAAGAAGAAAAGAAAAAGTGCTACTCAGAGATAAAGTATGACGAAGAATTAGAAATTCTTGCATCAGACGTCTCCCACAAGGCAATCCAAATTGCAAGATCCAATGCAGAAATATTGGGACTAGACGAAGATATTTCCTTCTTCCAAAAGGACATAAGGGACTTGGATCTTCCAGACGACTATGGGATTATAATAACCAACCCTCCTTATGGAGAGAGAATTGGAAAAGAAGACGTAGACGAACTTAACAAGGAACTTGGCGAACTTGCAAGGTCTCTAAAGACTTGGTCCTACTATATAATCACAGCTAATGAAAACTTTGAAAAGAACTTTGGCAAAAAAGCTGACAGAAATAGAAAATTATACAACGGTAGACTAAAGACTTACTACTACCAATATTATGGCCCAAAGCCAAGAAGATAATTGTTTAGTGGTTTGTCATCTGTTATACTGAAAGCATTGACAAAAGGTGGTGACTCATGGTAAACAAAATGGAAAGAGAAAAGATTGACGAGAATATTGACTTTCAGGTCCTAAATGCCATTGCAGACCTTGTTAGGGTCCTGGACTACAATGAAAAAGTAGTATTTGTAAACAAGGCCATGGAAGACCTCTTGGGTTACGACCCAGAAAAGAAAGTCTGCATATTGGGAGAAGACCTCTTTGACCCTGAGATCACCAAGAGGGCCCTAGTTAGTGGCGAAGTCATCCAAAGGGAAGAAAATATTGGGAGCATGGTCTTTTCTGTTAAGTGCTCTCCAATAATTAACAAGAAGGGAGAAATCCTTGGTGTTGTAGAAGTTTTTAGGAACGTGACTATGGCAAGGAAGCTTCAAAAGGAACTTATAGACAAGAATAGGTTCATGACCAACGAAACCAATGCAGCCTCCCTTATCCAAAGAAAGGTCCTTCCCGACAAGGGCTTCATAAAAAATCTAAAGGTCAACTACCTCTACAAGCCTTCAACAATTTTAAGTGGAGATATGTTCGATGTCTTTCAAATTGATGACGACCACATAGGAATGTACATAGCAGACTCAGTGGGCCATGGCTTTGCGGCCTCTATGGTGACTATGTTTATCAAGTCTATGGTGAGGACCCTGGACAAGACAAGTCAAAGATCGCCAAGAGAAACTTTGACGGAACTTTGTGAGAGGTTCACTGGCCTAAAGCTAGAGATAGAAAATTATTTCACCTGCTTTTATGGGGTCTATAATTTGAAAAAGAAGACCTTCACCTTTTCCAATGCAGGCCACCTTCCACTTCCCCTTATGGTAAGGAACAGGGAATCAATGAGTCTTGAGTCCAGAGGTTATCCAATCTCAAGATTTTTCGCCAAGCCAGACTATGAAGAGAAGGAGATAAAACTCCACACTGGCGACTACCTCCTCTTTATGACTGATGGGGTGGAAGAGGCGAGGAATGCTAAGAAAGAAGTTTTTGGCCATGAGAAAATCCTGGACATAATTTCAGAATATAACAGCGACATCCTGGAATATATAAATAAGGAATTAGAAGAATTTACAGACATACCACAAGTGGACGATATATCAATGCTTATTGTGAGTGTATGGTAAGTTCTTAAGAAGTAAATTTTATAAAATATTTAAGGCAATCTTAGGGTTGCCTTTTTTTATTGCTTAAAATTTTGAAAATAAAAATTCTTGATGAGTTCTAATTTATTTTTAGATTATTATAATTTTATTTAAAGTGAAAACTATTTTCTCCTTTATTTAAAATTATTTTTCACTCTATAAATAAGAGATAAAATTTATGTTAGCTTTAGAAATTTTAGAGAGATCTAAATTAGGAGTAGATAGGGAATAATTTTTAAAAAATTTTCTTCTTTCAACTTATTTTTCTTATTGAAAATTTATTTGAAAGAAAAAAAGAAAATTAACTTGAGAATTAATTATAAGTTTTGACAAAAGATTTACACAATAAATATACTTGTATAGGTTTACCCTTTCAATATTACAAAAGAATTAAATTTATTAAAAAATTGTAAATTATAATGTATTTTTTATTGTTTTGGGTATAATAGCCTTAAGGAAAATGTTTTAACAGAAAATATTTAGATAGGAGGAAACATATGAGAAACAAGAAAATATTAGGACTATTGCTCGCAGGAGTAATGGTAACCTCAATACCATTTAATGTATTTGCAGATGATGAAGGTGAAAAACTAGAATTATCTGATGTAACAGTTCCTGTTGCAGTAGCACAAGAAAACGAAGCTGATCCAACTGATCAATCAGGAGGAGAAACTGGTGGCCAAAAAGCTGGTCAAGAATTGACACCTCTAACTCCAGCTAAAGAGATAGTGAAAGTTACATTTAAAGCTGTACTAGTTGAAGAAGGAAAAGCTGAAAAAACAATCCAAGACTTAGGCACACCAATAGATGTAAATAAAGGAGAAGCAATTCCTGCCGAAAACTTAAAGGAACCAAAAAAAGAAGGTTATGTATTTGGTGGTTGGTATACTGATGAAGGGTTAACTACTGGATTTACAAAAACAGAAGAAATTAATACTGACAGAATAATTTATGCTAAATTCACTAAAAAAGCACCAGAAGTTAAAAAATTTGATGTTACATTTTATTCAAAGGGTGGAAGTACAGTAGCAACACAAACTATTGAAGAAGGAAAAACTGCTACAAAACCTACTGCTCCAACAAGAAAGGGATATACTTTTAAAGGTTGGTACACAGACGACGGAGTATTTGTAAATAGATTTAATTTCGACACAGAAATTACCGAAAATACAAATCTTTACGCTAAATGGGAAGAAGAAAAGCCAGCAGTTCCAACTAAGGAAGATCTTTATATTTCTGACATTGAATATGATGGAAATTATGTAACTGGTAAGGTTACTTCTAAAGGAGAAGCTGTTAAAGATGCTACAGTTACCCTAAAGATTGACGGATCAAAAACAGGCTATACTGATAAGACTGATGCTTATGGTAGATTTAAAGTTTATCTAGGCAAATACTACGATGACTACAGATACTATGATGACGACTACTATTACAGAAATGGAGACCGCTACTATGATGGCTACAGAGTTTATAAAGACTCTGACGGAGATTACTACTACATCAAGAACGGTAAGAGAAATTATATAAGATATTCAAACTATTATAGAAGATACAGAGATTACAAGGCTGACTTAGTTGCAGAAAAATCTGGCTTCTACTCAGCAGAAAAGAATCTTTGGAAAGATGGATACTACTACAACAATGGAAGATACTATGGACGTGACTGGTATTCCAACAAGTACGACCACAGAGTTTATCCAACAGATATTTCAAGGTCAAACTACTCAACATCTGGTTACCTAAAGGGATACAAGAACAGAACAGTTTATGTTTATGACGATGGAACATATCTAGGATCTGACACAATAGATTCTGATGGATACTTCAAGGTATCTTGGAACTCTCCAAGAGTTTCAACTTCAAGAAGTCTTGAATATTATGTAAATGGAACTTATGTAAGTGACTCTAGTTACTCAATGATTCCAGTTGTAAATAATGTTTCTGCTGGAGCAAAATTTGTAAGAGGTAACGCAGGTGCTTACGCAGATGTAACTGTTTATGATTCAAATGGAACAAGACTTGGTGGAGCAAGTGCAGGTTCAACTGGTATCTTTAACATCAGCTTAAATAGAGAACTAAGAGCTGGCGAAACTATTAAGGTTGAAGCTAAGGAATCTGGCAAGACTTCAAGATCTACTGAAGTTAAAATTGCAGGACAAGAAGCAAAAGTTGCTGCTAAGGTAAACTCACCTTCTTATATAGCAGGTTATCCTGATGGAACATTTAAACCAGGCAAGGAAGTTACAAGAGCAGAAGCTGTTAGGATGTTTGTAACACTTGTTAACGAAGGAAAAGAACTTCCTAAGAACCCAACAACTAAGTTTAAGGATGCTAATAATAAATGGTACTCTGACGAAATCAACTTCGCAGTATCTAAGGGCTTCATCAGTGGTTACTCTGATGGAACATTTAAACCTAACCAAGGAATCACTAGGGCAGAATTTGCACAAATGATTGCTGTATTTGTTAAGGATGGTTATCCAGGATCTTCAAACTTCAAGGATGTTAAGGGTCACTGGGCATCTAATGCAATAGACCAACTTTATGGTAACAAGAAAATCAAGGGATTCCCTGATGGAACATTTAAACCAGATCAAAAACTTACAAGAGCCGAAGCTGTTACAGTTCTTAACTCTGTATTTGGAAGAAACACTAAGTCAACTTCCTTTGCAAATGTGAACACAAATAGCTTGAAGAAATTCTCTGACGTGCCAATGAGCCACTGGGCATACTATGAAATCATAGACGCTTCTAATGGACACAACGCAGTCAAGGGAGACAAGGCTGAAGACGTAAGTGTTTGGCAATAAATTAAAGATATAAATAGGACGGCTTAGGCCGTCTTATTTTTTTGCTCTTCTTTGGTGATTTATGATAAAGATGAGAGTCATAAGTATTTATGAGATGATAAAAATTTCTGGGGTGATAAGAATTTATAAAGTCATGAGAATTTATTAAGTGATAAAAATTTGTGATCAAATAAATGTTTATAAAATGATGAGAATTTATGAAGTGATAATAATTTATAAAGTGACAGTGATTTATAAAGTCATAAGAATTTATTAGATGAAAAATAAATGGAAAGTCGAAAAAAATTGTAAGTTGAAAAATAAATTAAACGCTAGGGATTTTTATTATGAGATAAAAAAATTTACACTTGTAAGAAATTGTTAAATCAAAGATGAGTTGAAGATGAGGATAAAATTTCAAGTATTAATAAAATGAAGGCTCTATGAAATTATAAATTAAAAATAATCTGACAATAAAAACAAAAATTATAAAAAATCACCCGACAATAAAATATGACACAAAAAAATCTGTTGCTTTCCCAACAGATTTTTCTCTTTATTAAGCTGTCTTAATCTCCCTTGATCTCAAGGCATTTACACCCAGTAGGACAATGGAAATGGTAAGAAGAATGTGTCCCACCCCACTAATAGATATAAGTCCAATCTCTGTTAGTCGCATAGGGAGATGTGGGTCTACAAGACCGTGGATAATCATAGAAGTGAAGGCAAGGTAGATTCCAAAGTTGTAAATGTTAAATAATTTTTTTATTTTTTCATCAGAAAGGTCTGAGTTTTTGACCAAGAGATAAAAAATTCCTGGAAGGGCAAAGCCCAGAATAATTAGGTGAGTGTGGGCTAGAGACATATACTTTGTCACTTCAAAGACTTTTCCCAATTCCCTGTAAGATGCCCCAACTAAGATACCTGATAGGAGATAGGCAAAGGCATACTCCATGAGGTCCCTCTTTACAAAATCATCTTGCAAGTTCTTATAAAGCTTTAGGACAATTAGGACATACATGACAGTCTTTGGCATCATTAGCATTCCAATAGTGGGATAAATATTCTTAAATAAAACTACTGGTATGTAGAAGAGGAAGCTAAAGAAGACATAAATGTAAAGTCTCCTAAATTCTTCTCGGCTCCTATTTTTAAATAAAAGGAAGATGTCAACTAGACCCATAATGACAAAAGGAAGATTGGAAATAAGATCCATGCTTCCATCTCCTTTAAAGGAAATAAAGACTGTCACCACTCTTAAGGCAAATAGACCAAGCATTGTGAGGTCAAGACCCTTGTTTTTTAAGTCCTTGGTCTTCTTGATGTAAAAATAAAACAAGAGATAAAAAACTGACATTGTAATAGAAGAAACCCTAGTCCCAACAAAGAGTGAAGTCGAATTAATTGCAAAACCATTGTCCATGACATTGGCAATAATTCTTGGGACTAGGTGGAAGGAGTCGCCAAGTCCAAGTAGGAGAGTCATTGATCCAAGGGTTAAGCTGTCCTTGTGATTTATTAAAAGCATTCTTATGCCCAAAAAGATGACAAGGCTGAGATAGAGTCCGTCAAAAAATATTTCAAATTGATTCATTATTTATACCTCCTAACAACCATTTGATATAGGTGTCACATATTTCCAAAAATTCTTCTTTTGAATAGTCCCTTGTTATGGACTCCTTTAGAAGCTGGTGGAAGATGGCCATGGTGAAGACCATGCGGTGGTAGTTGTCTCTCGACAATTTTTCCAATAAAAAGTTTTTGCCATGACTGACAAAGGAATCTTCAAACAAGAAAAATTTAGGCACATATAATTTTTTTAAATTTTTGTCGTAGAGTTCTTCTGATAAATAATCCCTGTAGGCCCAGAGAGTTTTCTCAAGGTCGCCGCCATTTTCCTTGTAGAGAAAATAAAACTTGTGATGGACCTGGCCGGTTTCCTTTTGAAGGAGACTGTCGTAACAATCCTCAAGGCTCTCAAAGTATTGGTAAAAAGAACCTCTTGCTATATCAAGTTTTTTGACAATACCAGAGACACTGATTTTCTTAAGGTCCTCTTCTTCAAAATATTCCTTGAGGCTTCTATAAATTTCTTCTTTTCTCTCTTCATCTAAGTTATTAAAAGTATTCTTTGCCATATTACCTCCTAAAGTGACACCTTGTCACTTGACTTAATAGTAAATCTATTTAAAATATTTGTCAAACTTTTTTATAAAAGTTTTTAAGTCAAAAATTTTGTAAATTTAAAAATAATTTTATATTAAACGAAGACTCATCACTTTACTTTTATAAAGAAGTAATTTGATATGTTAAATCTTCCTCTTTTAGGGTATAATAAAATTAGAAAGAAATATATAAAATAAATAGGAGGCAAGAGATGAAAATATTAGTACCAATTGATGGATCAAAGAGTTCAAAAAAATCAGTTGACGTTGCAAGAGACATGGGAGAAAAGCTAGGCGCTGAACTACTTATCCTCACAGTGACACCAGAAACTTCTATTTTTGAGCAATACCCAGCTAACTTCAACTTCACACTTGAAATTGACAAGGCAAATGTTGAAAGAGCTGAAATGATACTTAAGGATGCTGAAAGTGATTTAAATGGTTATCCACACGGAGTAGAAACTTTTTACACTTCAGGCAATCCTGGTGAACAAATTTGTAAGTTTGCCGAAGAAAAAGATGTAGACTTTATTATCATGGGCAACAGGGGACTTGGTGCTTTTTCAAGAACACTCCTTGGCTCAGTTTCAAATAAGGTAATTAACCATTCAAAGAAATCTGTTCTTGTTGTTAAGGCAGATATTTAAAATTAAGGACGGGTTTTCCGTCCTTTTATTTTTGGGCAAATAAATAGAGTCAGGGCTTGTCCCTGATTTTTATTTGTAAAATCTTTGAGTCACTTGGACATAATTTTATAAAAACCTTATCACAAGAGACTTAAAATTTTTAAAGAAGTGAAGTTAAAAGACAAAGCTAGGCAAAAAAGATTTCCAAATTTATTAAAATTTACGAAATAGTCATAAAATATTTACTAATAGTTTATTTTTTATCAAATAGGAAATTGTTTTTAAATAAAAGTTTTTAAATAAAGAAAGTCTTGAAAAACTAAGACAGAATGTTATAATAGAAATAACGTATGTTAATTAAATAACATTCTTTAAATTATTGTTAGGGGGATTTTAAATGGATTTAAAATTGGATAAGGAACATCTATTATTACAACAAATGTATCGCGCTTTTGCTGAAAATGAAGTAGAACCAGTTGCTGCTGATGTAGATGCAACTGAAGAAGTTCCTATGGAAAATGTTAAAAAGATGGCCAGATATGGTTTCTTCGGAATACCATTTCCTAAAGAATACGGTGGACAAGGTGCTGACTACCTAGCTTATGCTATGGCAGTAGAAGAACTTTCTAAGAAATGTGCTACTACTGGTGTAATTGTTTCAGCTCACACTTCACTTTGCTGTGCTCCAATCTATGAAAACGGAACAGAAGAACAAAAGAAAAAATACTTACCAGACTTACTAGCAGGTAAAAAATTTGGTGCTTTCGGACTTACTGAACCAGGTGCTGGTACTGACGCAAGTGGTCAAAGAACAACTGCTGTACTTGATGGAGACGAATATGTACTTAACGGTTCAAAAATATTTATAACAAACGCTGGATTTGCTGATGTATTTATCGTTATTGCAATGACAGACAGATCTAAGGGTAACCACGGAATTTCAGCTTTCATAGTTGAAAGAGGAACTCCAGGCTTCACTGTTGGTGAACCAGAAGACAAGATGGGTATCAGAGGATCTTCTACTTGCGAACTTATTTTTGAAGACTGTAGAATACCAAAAGAAAATCTTCTTGGAAGAGAAGGTAAGGGATTCGCTATCGCTATGAAGACACTTGATGGTGGTAGAATTGGAATCGCATCTCAAGCACTAGGAATTGCTGAAGGTGCAATTGATGAAACTGTAAAATACACTACTGAAAGAAAACAATTCGGCAGAAGAATTTCTCAATTCCAAAACACTCAATTTGAACTTGCAGATATGAAGACAACTGCAGAAGCAGCTCAACTATTAGTTTATAGAGCAGCAGACGCTAAGGGAGCAGGCCTTCCTTACGGACACTTTGCAGCAATGGCTAAATTATTTGCAGCTGATGCAGCTAGTGATATTACTAGAAGATGTCTACAATTATTCGGTGGATACGGATACACTCGTGACTATCCAATAGAAAGAATGATGAGAGATGCTAAGATTACAGAAATTTACGAAGGTACATCTGAAGTAATGAAGATGGTTGTATCTGGCTGGATGGGCGTTAAATAATCGGAAGGAGTAATATAAATGAATATAGTAGTATGTATTAAACAAGTACCTGATACTAATGAAGTTAGACTTGACCCTGTTACTAATACACTTATTAGGGACGGAGTACCAAGTATTATAAACCCTGATGATAAGTCAGGTCTAGAAGTTGCACTTAGACTTAAAGATGAAAATCCAGATGATGTTCACGTAACAGTATTATCAATGGGACCTCCACAAGCAGAAGGTGCACTAAGAGAAGCACTTGCAATGGGCGCTGATGAAGGAATCCTAGTATCTGATAGAGCTTTTGGTGGAGCTGACACTTGGGCAACATCTTGTACAATCACTGCAGCACTTGAACACCTTGATTTTGACCTAATCATCTGTGGTAGACAAGCAATCGACGGTGATACTGCACAAGTTGGACCACAAATCGCAGAACACATTGGAGTTCCACAAGTTTCTTATGTAGAAGAACTTGACCTTGATGAAGACAAAAAGGGTATTACAGTTAAGAGACAATTCGAAGACAGATACCACACAATTAATATTAAATTCCCATGCCTAATTACTGCAATCGCAGAATTAGCTGAACCTAGATATATGACAATTGGTAAAGTATTTGAATCTTACCAAAAAGAAATCAAAGTTTGGGGTCTAGAAGATATTAAAGACAAACTTGATATGGCAAACATAGGACTTAAGGGTTCACCTACAAAAGTTAGAAAATCTTTCCCTAAACAAGGTAAAGGTAAGGGCGTACTTTTAACTGACTTAACTGCTGACGAAGCAGCTCAAGCTATCGTTGCTAAACTTCAAGAAAAGTATATTATCTAATTGGGGGTTTAAAAATGAGTAAAGATGTATTTGTATTTATAGAACAAAGAGACAATAAACTTGAAAAAGTTGGAATAGAACTTCTAGGAAAGGCAAGAGAACTTGCTGACGCTCTAGAACAAGATGTTGTTGGTGTTATCCTTGGTGACAAGGTTAAAGACCACGCACAAACTCTTATTAAACACGGCGCAGACAAGGTAATCGTAGTAGAAGACCCTATCCTAAAAGAATATGTTACTGAACCTTACGCAAAGGCAATAACAAAAATAATTAAAGATAAAGAACCAGAAATCGTGATTTACGGTGCATCATCAATAGGTCGTGACCTTGCTCCAAGACTTGCAGCAAGAATTCACACAGGACTTACTGCTGACTGTACAAAACTAGAAATAGATCCAGAATCTAAAAACCTAATGATGACAAGACCAGCATTTGGTGGTAACCTAATGGCTACTATCGTTTGTGAAGACTTTAGACCACAAATGGCTACAGTAAGACCAGGCGTTATGCAAGCACTTGATTCTGACGATTCAAGAAAAGGCGAAGTTGAAGAATTCAAAGTTGACTTCACAGATGCTGACATGAATGTTAAAATTCTTGATATTGCAAAAGAAGAATCACACAAGAAAGATATCACAGAAGCTAAGATCCTTGTATCTGGTGGACGTGGAATTGGTGGACCAGAAGGATTCAAACCACTTCAAGAACTTGCTGACAAGCTAGAAGCAGAAATCTCTGCATCAAGAGCATCAGTAGACTCTGGTTGGATCACAAAAGATCACCAAGTTGGACAAACTGGTAAGACAGTTAGACCAGAACTTTACTTCGCAATGGGTATCTCTGGAGCAATCCAACACGTTGCAGGTATGGAAGACTCTGACCTTATCATAGCTGTTAACAAGGACCCAGAAGCAGCGATCTTCGAAGTAGCTGACCTAGGAGTAGTTGGAGACATCAACGCAGTTGTTCCAAAACTAGTAGAAGCTATTGAAAGAGAACAAAAAATTAAAGCAGAAATTTAATCTAAATTAAATTTTAATTATAAGAAGAGGCTACAAATTTGTAGTCTCTTTTTTGCTGCAAAAATTATGAGTCTTGTAAAGTTTAAGAGATGATAAGTCTTTATAAACTTACAAATAAATCTAAAGTCCTAAGATGTGAAAATTAAAAAATCAGAAAGCTATATAAATTTATTAAGTAGAAATATATGGCAAAGTCATAAAGAAGTGTGACTTAATAAAAAACTATAGGGGAGTAAGACTTAGTGACTTAATAGAAAATTTTGAAATAGGAAAAATTTAATAAGTAAGAAAAAATTATGAAGGCGTGAAAGTTTAATAAGTGAGAAAAAAATTATGAAGGCGTGAAAGTTAATTAAGTAAGAAAAAATATTGACTTATAGATTTTTAGAAAGTGGGAGTAAATCACAGATTCACTAGAAATTACAAAGTGAAAGAAAAGCAAAGAGTTACAAAAAATTACAAAGTAACAAATAATTCTAAAGTTATGAATTAAAAAGACCTTAAATTACAAAATCAATTGAAAGATAAAAATAAACTCAGAATAAAAACCCAATTAAGTTTAATGTGAAAAAAAAGATAAAGTCCAAGGCAAAATTTATTAAAACTATAAATTTCCTGAATAAAAAATATTGAGGAAGACAAGTTCAAAGAAATAAAGTTTTGATAAAAATACTAGGATTTTGCAGGAGAAAGTGTTAAAATGTTCTTTAATATTTTTTAAGGCAAACAAATTATCAGACTAAATTGATTAATACTTGAAAAATATAAAAAATAAAATGGGGGGAAGAAAGATGAATAAGTCCTATGTATTTTATAATGGGGAAATAGTAGAAGAAGAAAAGGTGTCTATAAGCATTAGGTCCAAGGTTGTCAACTACGGTCTAGGAGTCTTCGAAGGTATTCGTGCCTACTGGAACGAAGAAGAAGAACAACTCTATGCTTTCAAACTTGTGGAACACTACGAGAGATTTTTACAATCGGCTAAAGTTGCCAACCTAGAAGTAGGCTATACAGCAGAAGAATTAGCAGACTACACAATCGAGCTCCTAAGAAAAAAATGGATTTAGAGAAACAACATACATCAGACCAATTGCCTACAAAGACGGAAAAACTGTTGGTATTAGCCTACACGGACACGAAGATGACTGCGTAGTAATCTACCTACAACCCATGGGCAAGTACATTGACAAAGAAGCCTTCAAGGTAAAGGTATCATCGTGGGTAAGGATAGCAGACAACATGTTGCCACCAAGAACAAAGGCCACAGCAGGCTACCTAAATTCAGCCCTAGCATCCTTTGAAGCTACAAAAAATGGCTACGACGAAGCAGTTTTATTAAATAGAAATGGCTTTGTATGTGAAGGACCTGGAGAAAATATCTTCCTATACAAGAAGGGCAAGCTAATGACTCCTCCAGCATCAGATGACATCTTAGAAGGAATCACAAGAGACCTTGTAATGAAACTTGCAGAAGAAGAACTAGGAATCCAATGTGTGGAAAAATCCATTGCAAGGACAGAACTTTATAACGCAGACGAAGTCTTCTTCTCAGGAACAGCAATGGAAGTTGCTCCAGTAGTTGAAGTTGACGACATCAAAGTTGCCGACGGCAAGCCAGGCAAGGTGTGCCTAGAACTCAAAAAACTTTTTGCAGACCTAACACATGGCAGAAATCCAAAATATATGGATGCCCTAAGGCCAGTTTACGAAAAATAAATATTATAAGATATGAGTCAGTGGATCAAGCCACTGACTTTTTTTATTGGCAAGAATTTTCTGATGAATAATCTATAGGAAAACAGATATAAATCAAGAAGAAAATTATGAAGAAACATATGTCTTAAAAACAATTTTTCCTTAATTTCTTACCAATAAGACAAAGAAGAAATATTACAAAAACATTAAGTATAGATGAGCAGGGATAATCGATAAAAAATTTTTCAAAAAGTAAATAAAAAAATAAAAAAACAATTTTACCTAAGAGAAAGTAAATTTAATATAAATCTATAAATAGATAAAGGAGAACAAAATGGTATAAAATAGCCAGAAAATCCAGTTGAATAAAAAATCAGAAGCCAAAGAAAGAAAACAATAATTTATTGGTGCAATTGAGTGAGCAAAATAAAATACAAAAATCATCTAATGAATGTGAAAAGAACTTAATTGAAGCTTGAAAAAAACTTGTAAAAAAGCTTAACTTTGCTATTTTAATGGTATAATGTAGTATACAGGACTATAGAAGTAAACTATAATCCGTAAATTTTAATAATTAAATCTACGGATTTTTACTTGCTTAAAATACTTATTATTTATAAGTTCTATAAATATAGTTAAAGAAGATATTTTGAATAAAATATTTAAATATTTTAAAAGGAGATAGTAAAGGATGAAAAACCCAATTAAGAATGGTAAAGAGGTCTTTGCCGTACTTTCTATGGCGACAGTGATGTCAATATCAATGTCTGTAAAAGTAGATGCAGCATCAGATACTGGAATAGCAGGAAGCGCAGCTAAAGCTACTATAGAAAGAACAGTTAAAGAATCAAAAGAAAGTAATAATACTGAAAGTCCTACTTCTAAGGAAGAAGTATCAAGTAGTCAAGATACTAAAAAAGAAGGCAAAAAAGATACTGAAGCTACAGAAGAAGGAAGTTCAGACGTAACTGAAGATACTTCTAGGACAAAAGATGAAAATACAACTTTTTCAAAGTATGGAGAAGAAAAAGATTCTACATTAGAGCTTGGAGAAGAAAATGTAAATGAGCCTCTAGGTTCAACAGGAGAATCTGAAAATGAAGCTAATGGTGATAAATTTTCTCCAATTTCTGAAAGAAATGTAGAAGGAAAAGATGGGCAAGTTGAAGCTACTGAAGTTAATGGTGATAAATTTTCTACAGCTTCTGAAGGAAATGCAGAAGGAAAAGATGGGGAAACTGAAGCTACTAAAAATAAAGATGCTAAAATTCCTGAAAAAAGCAATATAGAGGAAAAAACTCAAGGAGATAGCAATCTAGGTTTTTCTGATGAAAAGCCTGCAGAAGCTAAACAAGCGGAACCAGCTGAACCAAACTATTCCGGCGATGAAAAGAAGGTAGGAGACTACCGCGAAAGCCAAATGGAACCGGGCCAAGTAGATGAAAATGGCAACCTAGTTTCCGGTGGTCCAACCAATACTGAAGCAAATAATCCTGATATGGATTTTAAGGACGGAGCTCGCTACAAGACCCTAGAACCGGGTGCCGATAGTCCAGACAAGAAAAAGTTTGGTATTGAAATAGAAATCGACAAAGAAAAGGGCCAAAGGACCTATACGGAGATTGGCTTTACCAATTCTGGACTTCTTGGAGGAGTACTTGATAATGGCTCTAACCCATCAAATGATGAAGGAAAAAAGCTTGCTGATGGCTTCAAAGACCCTAACTACAAGGCTGAAGCTGATCTTGATATAACGTCTTCAGGAAAACAAAGGAATGTGAATATTTGGGCTAGTGAAGAAGACCTAAAGCATATCAATAACACAGCTAATGACAATACAACCATGGCTTGGCAAGGCAAATACAAAGCTGATAATCCTAATGGTCTGAAAGCTACTCAAGGGAATAATGCTAGCTTTATTTTTACAGTCAACCCATGGCCAAATGAAAATGACAAACTCCAATTAATTAAGCTAGAAGGAGAGTACAAGGACAAGGTCTTTGTCAAAGGCCAAGAAGTAGATACAAAGATTAAAGTAGAAAACCTAGATGACAATGCAAAGGAAAGACTAGTAGGCCAAGTTTATAATCCAAACACAGGCAAGGTCGTACCGGGCGCCAGTGCCTATATTGACGAAAATGGTATTGTTAAGGTAAAAATGCCTAAGGGCGCCCTAAAACAGGATGCAAGTGGCAAGTATGTAGTAGATGAAGAGTCTATTTTTAACACAGCTGACTATAAGGGCATCCAACATCTAGATGTCAGATTTTTTGCCCGTCCTAGAACTAAAGCTGAGTTTGAAAATGTAGCTACTAAAAACAATGAATTTACCAATGGTGATGCAAAGTATGTAGGAACAGATGCCGGTACAGGAACAATCAACCACAAAGGCATAGATATAGAAATCGACAAGCAAGGCATTGACCGCTACGACCACTACAATCTAATTGGTAAGTTCAACCTAAACCTTGACGACACAAGACACTACGAGCAAGAATTCAAAGACGATAAAGGAAATACACTTGATGAACACACTTCTACAAAAGTAATACCCGGTGAAGACTTTAGTGTCGAGATACAAGATCCGGCAGAAACCGGAGGTACTCAAAAAACCGGTGCAGAAATGGACGGCGCTTATAGTCGTGGAGAAGCTTCTGGCAAACTAAAAGCAGAATTCCTTGATATAGCCAATAAACAAATTGCTGATGATTTAGGAGTTGATTATAAGGAATTTATCACAAGCGACGAATATAAAGACAAACGCTGGACGGTTGTTGGTAAGTCTGACAATATTTCAAAGTTTACAATAAGAGCTCCAAAACAAGCCAAGGCCGGAGACTTCTTAGCCCTACCTGTTGAATACACTTACACAAATGGTTCTACAGACACTCACTGGTTCCATTTTGTTGTTCAAGAAACTAACAACAACAAACCAGAATACTTGGCAGAAGTAGGACCACAAGGCAACTCCTTAGTTAATAAACCAATTGTTACAACTAGTGAAGAAGACTTAAAGAAAAACCAACCGGAGTCCTACGAACTTATTGGTGATACCTTTAAAGACAATAAGGGCAATGTTTGGAATGTATCTATCGACCAAAAAACTGGTGCTGTAACAGCAACCCTTCCTACAAATCTTCCTGGTGGTAAGGAAATCAATGGTGGCGAAAAATTAACTGTTCCTGTCAAGGTAAAATACACTGACCAAACGACAGGTGAAGAAAAAACTGAAGAGATTAAGGCACAGTTTATTGCCACAAAGCAACACAAGACTTTAACCAATGAAACTACAACTTCGGAAATACCTTATGAAACAGAGGTCGTATACGACGAAAATCTTCAAGAAGGTCACTTCCAAGAAACACAAGCTGGTCAAAAGGGAGAACTAAAGATAACTTTCGTTCAAGATACCCTAAATGGCAAAAAAGGTATTTTCCAACAAGACGGAACTTTTAAAGAAGGGGAAAGTCAAATTGTTGTTGAAACGACAAAAGAGCCTACAAAAAGAATTATAAAAATCGGTACAAAGCCAGCTACAACAAAGGTAGAAATTCCATTTGATACAGAATATGAAGTTGACAACAACCTAGAAGCAGGAAAAACCGAACTTGTGAATGATGGTGAAAAGGGTGAAGTGACCATCACCACAACAAGAAATGAAGATGGAACAATTACTGTAAATCAAAATGTTACTAAAGAGGCTAAAAAGAAGAAAATTAAAATCGGTACAAAGACTCAAGGTCAACTTGTGGACACAGATAAGATTCCATTTGGATACAAGGTAGAATTTGATCCTGACTTCTACAAGAACTATCCGGATGCTACAGAAAACTACAAGATTGTAACTCCTGGTAAAGAAGGAGAAAATACAAAGACTTGGACTATTGTCAATTCAGAAAAAGTAGGAGATCCAGAAGTTAAAATAACAGATCCAGTAGACGCTGTAATTAAAGTAGGACAAAAAGACTACTCCGGCACTGTAAAAAACATTGTAACTAAAGAAATACCATACACTGTAAGAGTAGTAGAAAATCCAGAACTTGAAGCAGGCAAATCTAATGTTAAGCAAAAAGGGGTTGCAGGTTCTAAGACATTTGAATACTCTGGCGATATTATAAATGGTTCCTTAAAAGAAGGTACACAATTTACTGAAAAAGAACTTACTGATAAATATGTAGCTCCACAAGAAGAAATTATTGAAATTGGTACAAAAACAGCTAATAACGAAAAGACCTACGAACGCGAAGTTGGTGTTGAAGTAGAATATGTTTATGACAACACTAAAGAAAAAGGTTATCGTAATATTGAAGAGCTGGTACCAGGCAAGGTTATAACAAAAGTTGTCAATAAATATAATCCTGAAACAGGAGAAATTGAAACTACTGAAGAGATTGAAGTAATCCCAGGAAAGAGAAAGGTTACCTTTGGAACGAAAGACTTTACTGGAGCATATGAAGAAGTAGATAAGAACATCGTTCCTTATGAAACAGAAATCGTCTTTGATAGTAACCTTAAAGCTGGAGAAAAAGTAGTTGATCAAGCTGGAGTAAATGGAGAAACGACTACAACAACTAAGAAACATATAGAAAATGGTGAAGTTGTACGAAGCGAAGATCCAGTTACTGAAGAAACTAAAAAAGTACAAAACCAAATCATAAGAGTAGGTACTATGACTGATGGCAAACACTCTTATACAGAAAAACTTCCATATAAGTATGAAATTGAATATGATGAAAACTTAAAGGCTGGAGAATATGTCATTGATGTTGAAGGTAAAGAAGGATCTAAAACCACTGAATGGACTATCAAAAACTCTGAAGTAGTTGAAGACTCTACAAGTGTAACAGAACACACACCGGCAACCAATGCTAAGATAAGAGTTGGAAAGAAAGACTTTACAGGAAACGTAAGCCACGAAGTGACAGAAGAAATTCCTTATGATGTAAAAGTAATTGAAGATCCAAACATGATAGCTGGAACAAGCGAAGTAGTTACAGAAGGTAAAGCCGGATCCAAGACAACAAAATATACTCAAGGAATTAGAAATGGAGAGGCTGAGGGCGAACTTTCTTCTGAAGTAACATCAACAACAAATCCTACTCAAAAAGTAATCAAGGTAGGTACAAAGCCAGCTGAAAATAATAAGGATTACGCACAAGATGTAGATGTAAAAGTTGAATATGAATATAATCCAAATCTTGACAAAGGTGTAGTTCAAGTTGGCGAGTTGACTAAGGGCAAGGTTGAAACAAAGATTGTCAACAAATACGATCCTAAGACAGGGGAAGTGACAACTACTGAAGAAGAAATAGTTAAAGATGCAACTCAAAAGATTATTGTAGGTACTAAAGACTTTACAGGAACTTACAAGTATGAAAAGACTTGTCCACTTCCATTTGAAGTAGAAATTAAAGAAGATCCAAATCTTGCTAAAGGCGAAAAAATTGTAGACCAAAAAGGCGAAGCCGGATCTAAGACAACTTACTATGAACAAGATATTAAAAATGGTCAACCAAATGGAGATCCAAAGCAACTAAACGAAAAAATAAACTCTCAACCTAAAAACCATATTGTCCGTATAGGTACAAAAGTTGCAGAAGGCTCAACAGTAGAAACTGTGGAAAAAGATATTCCTTACGAAACTAAGATAACTTATGATGAAAATCTTGATGCTGGAAGCCAAGTTGTAGATAAAGAAGGTGTAATTGGTAAGGAAAAAGTAACAGTTACAACTAATATAACTGATGGTAATGGAGAAACTTCTAAAACAACTGAAACTATTAAAGATAAAGAAGATAGGATAGTTAGAGTTGGTGTAAAACCAGTTGTTAAAGAAACTGAACTTGGTAACAACACTGAGTACAAACACAATCCAGAACTAAAAGTTGGCGAAGAAAAAGTTATCGAAGAAGGCTCTAAGGGTTCTGTAAAATATACTACAACCTTCAACAAGAAAACTGGTAAGCTTGAAGTAAAAGAAGAAAGAGTTGAACCAAAGAACAAGGTTGTTGAATATGGTTCTAAGACAGATGGCGAATTCACTTATGAAAGCGAACAAGCTTACGATATTAAGGTCATAGAAGATCCTAATCTTGAAGCTGGAAAAACTGTAGTAGATAAAGAAGGCATAGTAGGAAAAACTAAGACCACTGTTAAGGTTGAAAACTCTAAAAAGTTTCTGAAAATACTGAAACTCTTATAGAAAAACAAGACAAGATAGTTAGAGTTGGAACTAAAAATGTTTGTGAAATTCCACCAGTAAAACCTGGAGAAGATCCAAAAGATCCAGACAAAGACCCAGGTAAAGAAGATCCAAAAGATCCAGACAAAGACCCAGGTGAAGAAGATTCAAAAAATCCAGACAAGGACCCAGGTAAAGAAGATCCAAAGGATCCAGATAAGGAACCAGGTGAAGAAGATTCAAAGGATCCAGACAAGGACCCAGATAAGGGAGATCCTAATAAACCAGGAAACAACACTCCTTCTAAACCAGGAAATAAAGATCCGTTTAGACCAGGAGAAGATAAACCAAACCAAACTTCTGAACCAGGTGATAAGACTCCTAACAAACCAGAAGATAAGACTCCTAACAAGATTGTAGAAAACCCAAGTGAAGATCCAAAGGATTCTCCACAAGAATCTCCAGAAAAACCAAAGACTGAAGATGTAAAGGATATTGAAAAGAATTCTACTCCTGAAGAAACTAGAGAAGTAGAAAAGAAAGAAAATCTTGAAGATGATAATCTTGTTAAGAACAAGGGCATCGAAAGACAAGTTACAAGCGATGACAAGGCACCTAAGACAGGCGACGCTGGCCTTGCAATGGAAACTGCATCCGCTGGATTTGCATCAGGTCTATTACTTCTATTAAAGAGATTTAAGAGAAGAAAAGAAGATGAAGAATAAAAATTAATTTTTAGAGACAGTCCTAAGGGCTGTCTTTTTTTATGGTTTTTATGGTTTTATAGATAGAAATTTTCAAATATTTAGAGAGGGCTTATAAAATATATTTTTAAAATTTCAGAGCTAAGATGAATTTTTGAAGGGATAATTTATTGTGAGTTTGTAATTATTTATGACTTTAAAATATTTTATGAAGTTGGAAAAATTTTTTATAACATTAATAATTTATTAACTAGAAATTTAATAGGACTTGGGATATTTTTATTGCCTAAAAGATTTTTACCAAGTCAAATCTTTTTGTTAAGTAGTAAGAAATTGTGAACTTAGAAAAAATTAAAAAACTTAAAAAGCAAATTAAAATAAAAATTTTAATAAGAAAAATAGGGCTGGCAAGTAAAGTTATTGTAAAAATGGCGACTTAAATGGTATTATAGAGAAAGGTGATATTATGAAAAAAACTTTAATGGCTCTTGGCCTTAGCGGTCTTTTAATTTTATCTGGCTGCAAGAACCAGGGAGCAAACAATATAAAAAATGAAAACACAAATTCAAATGAAAGTGTGGCATCTCTTGAAGTCAACAAGGATGGGGACAAGCAAGAGATTGAATTCTACGACACTTTTGACACTGTGATCCACATTGCAATTTACACTGACGACGATGACTTTGCCAAGGAAAATTTGACCTATGCCAAGGAAAGATACCAAGACCTCCACAAGCTTTTTGACAACTACAAGAACTATGATGGTCTTGTGAATTTAAAGACAGTTAACGATGAAGCTGGTGTAAAGCCAGTGGTGGTTGATGATGTTTTATTTGACCTAATAAAAACTTCTGTTGATGACTACAAAAATATATCTCACAACACAAATGTTGCCCTTGGACCTGTTACAAAACTTTGGAATGAATATAGGGACCTTTACGAAGGAGGAAAGACTAAGGAAGAAGTCATTGCCCTAAAGGGACAAGCCCTTCCAAGTGATGAAGAGCTGGAAAAACTACGTCCACTTACAAACATTGATAATGTAAAATTAGATGAAGGGGAAAAATCTGTCTACCTTGAAGAGGGAATGGAACTAGACCTTGGTGCCACTGCCAAGGGTTATGCTACAGAACTTGTGGCCCAAGAACTTCGTGAAAGGGGAGTTACTTCTTGCGTAATTTCTGCTGGTGGAAATGTGAGAATTATTGGCAAGCCAACAGATGGCAGAGAAAACTTTAGGATTGGAATCCAAAACCCAGATCTAGAAAGCCCTGAACAAGTTTTGACGACTTTAAATGTTGCCAACACTTCTATTGTCACAAGTGGTGACTACCAAAGGTACTTTGACCTTGACGGTGTGAGATACTGTCACATCATTGACCCAGACACTCTAAAGCCAGCTCATGAAATTAAATCTGTGACTGTAATCAAGGATGACTCTGGACTTTGTGACTTCTTGTCAACTGCTGCCTTTAATTCCACTGATGATGAAATAAGAGATTTGGCAGAGAAATCTGATGCAGGAATTGTTTGGGTGGACAAGGACATGAAGATGATGGCATCAGAAAATGCGGAAAAATATTTGGATAAATAGGAGTTATTATGAGGAATAATACTCGCGGCTTAATTTTTCACATCTTAATAGTCTTTATAGTCTTCGCCATAGCTAGCCTTATTAATTTGTCTAGCCAGGTAAGGGGACTTGTATATGGGAACCTTGCTTTCAAGGTTATTTTGGTGGGACTTATTCTTATCCTATATTTTAACTTTGGCAAGGGACTCTCCAAGAAGAATGCCAGGAGCTTGGACTTCTTTGCAGGTAATTTGATTTGGCTAATTGGCCTAATCTTATTTGCCTTTGCCTTTGTTGGCCTGGGCAAGGAAGTCTTCTCAAGGTCAGTAGGTGGATCCTATTGGAAGTTTCCACTAGAATTTTTCTTGATGCCCCAAGTTTACGCTATTAAGGTTTTGGGAATATCTTACAACCCCCTAAGCCTTTTTATTTCAACCCTTATACCTGGCTTTATCTATGGGATTTCAATTAAAATCTCAAGAGCCAAGATGATAAGAAGAAATAGGGCGAGAATGAGAAGAAGATAGGAGGATCTATGACAGGAAAATTTTATAAATACGACATGGAAGAACTCTATGAACTTACAGTAAAGAGATTAGAGGACTTTGGAATAGAATTAGTAGAAATTGCGAAACTCGTGCAAGAATTGCAGGGAGATTATATTGTGGACTTGAGTCTGGAAAGGTGCCTTGAAAGTGTGGAGAGTGTTGTTATGAAGAGGGAATCTATCCACGCAATCTTAACAGGACTTGCCCTTGACGACTTGGCCAATGAAGGCAAGCTACCTGAACCCCTCTTGTCAATTATAAGAGATGACGAAGGCCTTTATGGGATTGACGAAATCCTTACTCTTGGAATTGTGAATATGTATGGGACAATTGGTCTTACTAACTTTGGTTACCTAGATAAGAAAAAAATTGGCATAATCAAGGAATTAGACGAAAAGAAAAAAGTAGAAAGAGTGACTACTTTTGCCGACGACTTGGTGGCAGCTATTGCTGCGGCAGCCTGTGCAAGAGTAGCCCATCAAAATAAAGAATAAATTTATAGATTAGAATTAAATAATTATAAAATGCGGAAGGTCTTATTGTCATAATCAATGAGTCCTTCTTTTTTTAGTTTTGAAAGCTCACGAGAAAGTGACGAACGATTTAAATTTAAAAATTGTGCCAGCTCGCTAATATTAAAATCAATTTCAAAATATTTTGACTTCCTCTTGCGGGCTTCATTGGATAAAAAGTATAAAATCTTTGCACGAGTAGATGGAAGGCTAAGAAGGTTTAGCTTGTCACGCATGAATAAATTCTTACCTGCCAAGATCTTTATGAGATTGTCTTGGACCTTTACAAGTGAAGACGACCCAGATGACTTGTAGGCCTTGTAGTCAAATAAGATGACTTCTGAATCCTCTGTTGCTACAACAGATAGGGGAATCTCTTCCACATCTTTTATAAGTACAGACTCGGCAAAGAGGGCTGGGCCTCTTAACTTGGAAAGAAGAGTCTTGTTGCCAAAGACGTCTTCTATGGATAGGTCCACTTGACCCCTTAATAAAATCCCAAAATAATTTATGGGGTCTCCTGTATTAAAAATTATTTCCTTGGACTTGTAAGTCTTCGCGCTTGATAAAAATTTTTTTATTTCCATTAGTTCATTATCATCAAGACCCTTAAATAGGGCCAGATTTTTTAAAATTTCAATGTCTTTCATTTCCCACCTCTACTATATTTTAGCATTATTAACATAATTATCATAAATTAATTATAATGATTGAAGAAGTGATTGTTAAATGATAAACTATCTTTATAGAGTGATGAGGAGGATATATGAAAGTTACTATTTGCATGGGTGCGAGATGCACTCTTATGGGAGCTAATGCTATTTATGACGCAGTAGAGTACTTACAAGATCATTTGTGCGGACCAGAGTCCGAACTATGTTCTGCAGAAAATTTAGAAGTTGAATTTGCACATTGTCTAAACTATTGCAAGATTCACAATAACGAAGCATCACCAGTTGTCATAGTAGACGACGAGATAATGCTAAAGGCTACTGCACAAGAAGTTAGTGCTAAAATAATTGATAAACTAAGAATATAAGTAATAAGGGGAAGCGATGAAAGAAATTTATGGAACACTTGTCGACATCAGAAGAAAAGTTTTTGCTGAAGTTGCAAGAATTGCCTATAATGATTTAGATATTTCTGCCCTAGAAGAATCCAGCTACAAGATTGTACCTGGCGAAGTGGCAAAATACAGATCTGATATCTTTAGAGAAAGGGCAGTTGTCGACGAAAGACTTAGACTAGCAATGGGGCTAGATGTTAGAGAGATTGGCGTATTTAAAAATGTGACTGACGGTTTTGACAAGGTTGATATCGATACAAATGCCTACGAAAAACCACTAATAAATGTTATAAAGTTTGGTTGCGAAGCTTGTCCAACTAAGGCTTTTTATACAACAGATAATTGCAGAAAGTGTCTTGCACACCCTTGTATAAATGTTTGTCCTGTAAATGCCATTTCTATGGGTAAAGATAGAACTATTATTGATAAAGATAAATGTGTTAGGTGTGGAAGATGTAAAGAAGCATGTCCATATTCAGCAATTGTAAAATACGAAAGACCATGTGCTGCTGCTTGTGGGGTAGATGCCATTTCATCAGACGAATATGGCAGGGCAGAAATCGACCATGATAAGTGTGTTGCTTGTGGAAGATGTATAGCAGAATGTCCTTTTGGAGCAATATCTGACAAGACACAAATCTTCCAACTTATAAAGGCAATAAAATCAGGAAAGAAAGTTTACGGAGCCATAGCACCATCCTACATAGGACAATTTGGTGCCAACACAAGTGCCAAACAAATAATAGAAGCAATAAAACAACTTGGCTTTGAAGATGTATTAGAAGTTGCTCTTGGAGCAGACCTTACAACACTTCACGAAGCCAAAGAATATCTAGAAAGAGTGCCAGAAGACATTCCATTTATGGGTACAAGCTGCTGCTTCTCATGGACACTAATGATAAAAAATGAATTCCCAGAATTCTTTGAACAAGTATCAGACTCAGGTTCACCAATGAGATACACAGCCAACCACATAAAGGCTAAAGATCCAGATGCAGTAGTAGTATTCATTGGACCTTGTACATCAAAGAAACTTGAAGCCCTAGATACAAAGGTAAAATCAGACGTAGACTTTGTAATAACTTTTGAAGAACTAATGGGAATGTTCGTAGCTAAGAACATTGAACCATCTGAAATAGAAGTAGAAGAAAACGTAGATGATGGATCTGCCCTTGGTAGAGGTTACCCAATAGCAGGTGGCGTTGCCGAATCTGTAAAGGTAGTGGCAGAAAAGCTTTCACCAGACAAAGACATCCACATCCAAGGAGCTCATACCCTTGCAGAATGTAAGAAGATGTTAAAAATCGCCAAGGCAGGCAAGCTTGATGGCTACCTACTAGAAGGTATGGCATGCCCTGGTGGGTGTGTAGCAGGTGTGGGAACAATAGCTTCTGTAAATAGAGTTAAGAAGCAAATCGAAAAATTCAAGAAAGAGTCAGCTTATCCAACTCCACTTGAAAATATCCACATCGAAAAAGAAAGAGAAAGTATTTAATAAAAATCCCCATAAATATTGACAAATAAGACTCTATAGTCTAAAATATGTGTCATGTTTAAAAAGCCCCGGAATAATTTTTAAACAATTTAGGAGGAAAATTCATTGAAAAGCTACATGGCTAAAGCAAATGAAGTTGAAAGAAAATGGTATGTTATCGACGCTGAAGGAAAAGTCCTTGGTAGATTAGCATCAGAAATCGCAAGTGTATTAAGAGGAAAGAGAAAACCTATCTTTACACCACATGTGGACTGTGGAGACTTTGTTATTGTAATTAACGCTGACAAGGTTGTATTGACAGGCAATAAATTACATCAAAAAATTCACGCATATCATACTGGATACCCAGGTGGAAGAAAAGAAGTTTCATATGCTGAAATGATGGAAAAGAGACCAGAAAAAGTTATCGAACTAGCAGTTAAGGGAATGCTTCCTAAAAACAGACTAGGCAGAAAGATGATCAAAAAATTTAAAGTTTACACTGGTAACGAACATCCACACGCAGCACAAGCACCTGAAGTTTATGAATTTTAATTGGAGGTAAGAATGGAAACTATACAATACAGAGGTACTGGAAGAAGAAAAAAATCCATCGCCCAAGTTAGACTTCTACCTGGCAATGGAAAATTTATTATCAACGGTAAAGATATCGAAGAATATTTTAACTACGAAACACTAAGAATAGTTGCAAAAGAACCACTAGAACTTACAGAAACAGAAGCATCTTTCGATGTTATCGTAAAAGTTATCGGTGGTGGATACTCAGGACAAGCAGGAGCTGTTAGACACGGCGTTGCAAGAGCTCTACTAGAAGTAGACCCTGAATACAGATCAGTTCTTAAAAAAGCAGGATATCTAACAAGAGATCCAAGAATGAAGGAAAGAAAGAAATACGGTCTTAAAAAGGCTAGAAAATCTCCTCAATTCTCAAAAAGATAATATTATATCATTTTACAAGAGCCCTTGCGAAAGGGTTCTTATTTTTTTTAAAATTTCTTTATATGTTTTTAGACGGAAACCATCTTCAGAAAATCGAAATATAAGAACTTCGATTTGTAGCAAATGTCTGCTCTTACTTTAACATCATTTACAAAGTTATAAATTTTTATGAAGCTATAAGTTTTTAAAAAGTCGTGAAGTCCTATGAGTTTATAATTTTTTATAATGTCGTAAAATTTTATAAAGTTGTAAAAGCTTATGAAGTTGTAATAATTTATGAATTAGTAAATAATTATAAACTTGCAAAACTATATTAAGTAATAATAAATTATAAAAATTTTTAGGGACCCTTGGAAGTCCTTATTTTTATTGACTAATTCTTCATACATTACTTCTACACTTTAGTTTGTATTTGTTGTATAATATCTAAAACTAAAAGGGAGGAAGTTATGAAAAAGTTCAAAAGAATTTTAGTTGCTAATCGTGGAGAGATTGCCATTAGAATTTTCAGGGCAGCAAGAGAAATGGGGATTCGCTCAGTTGCCATCTATTCTGAAGAGGACAGGCTGGCTCTTTTTAGGACAAAGGCCGACGAGTCTTACGAGATTGGCAAGGGGAAGTCGCCTCTTGACGCCTATCTTGATATTGATGAAATAATTAGTCTTGCAAAGAAAAAGGGTGTTGATGCTATCCACCCTGGCTACGGATTTTTATCAGAAAATCCTGAATTCGCAAGAAAGTGCAGGGAAGAAGGAATTACTTTTATTGGACCTAGTCCAGAAGTTATGGAAAAGCTTGGGGACAAGATCACTTCAAAGATTGTTGCAAAGGAAGCAGGTGTTGCCACTATTCCTGGAATTGAGAAGCCAATTCGAAATGAAGATGAAGCTCTTCTCTTCGCCAAGTCTTGTGGATATCCTGTAATGATTAAGGCTGCTGCTGGCGGTGGCGGTAGGGGAATGAGAATTGCCCAGAGCCAAGAGGAACTTTTGGAAAAATTCCAATCTGCTAAGAATGAAGCGAAAAAGGCTTTTGGCGACGACTCCATGTTTATTGAAAAATACCTTCACAAGCCAAAGCACATTGAAGTGCAAATTTTGGGAGACGAACATGGGAATGTAGTCCACCTTTATGAAAGGGACTGCTCCATCCAAAGACGCCACCAAAAGGTAATTGAATACACTCCAGCCTTTTCTCTTCCAGTAGAGCTTAGGGAAGAAATTTGCCAAGATGCCCTAAAGATTGCAAGGTCTATTGGCTATTCCAACGCTGGTACTGTGGAATTTTTAGTTGACTCCAAGGGCGACCACTACTTTATTGAGGTAAACCCAAGGGTCCAAGTTGAACACACTGTAACAGAAATGTGCACTGATATAGATATTGTTCAGTCACAAATATTGGTTGCCATGGGCTACAGGCTTGACAGCGAAGAAATTGGAATCAGTGGCCAAGATGCCATTGACCACAGGGGATTTTCTATCCAATGTCGTGTGACAACAGAAGACCCTCTCAACAACTTTATGCCAGACACTGGGCAAATTAATTTGTACAGGTCATCTTCAGGCTTTGGAGTAAGGCTTGACGGGGGCAACGGCTTTACTGGTGCAGTTATTTCCCCTTATTATGACTCTCTTCTTGTCAAGGTAATTACTGAAGCAAGGACTTGGAAGGACACTATAAGAAAGGCCAAGAGATCTCTTTCTGAATTAAAGGTTGGTGGAGTTAAGACTAACATCGGATTCTTGTTAAATGTTTTAAATACAAGGGAATTTGAAGAGGGAACTTGCGACACAGGTTTTATTGAGGAACATCCAGAATTATTTGAAATTAAATCTTCAAAGGACAAGGAACTTAGGCTCATGAAGATTATTGGAGAGAGGGTTGTCAACGACACTAAGGCCCTTGAGAAAAACTTTGATGTCCCACAAGTTCCAGAATTTGAAAAGAAGGACTTCAAGGGTTACAAGCAAATTTTTGACGAACTTGGACCTGATGGAATTAAGGACCATATCTTAAAGGAAAAGAAGCTACTTTTAACTGATACCACTATGCGTGACGCCCATCAATCACTTATGGCCACAAGGATGAGGACTATTGACCTAGTGAAGATTGCTGAGGCTTTAAACTACAACATGGACAATTTATTTTCTGTGGAAATGTGGGGCGGGGCAACTTTTGATGTTGCTTATAGGTTCCTCCATGAAGATCCATGGGAAAGACTTAGGATTCTTCGTGAAAAAATGCCAAATATGCTCTTACAAATGCTAATTCGTGGCAACAACACAGTTGGTTATAAAAATTATCCAGACAATGTTGTTGTAAAATTTATAAAAGAATCTGCTAAAAATGGTGTTGACCTATTTAGGGTTTTCGATTCACTTAACTGGCTAGATGGAATGAAACTCTCCATAGATCAAGTCCTTGAAAATGGAAAAATTGCAGAAGCTACAATGTGCTACACAGGGGATATCCTTGACGAGTACAGGAACAAGTATTCTATTAAATACTATGTTGACTTTGCCAAGGAACTTGAAAGGACTGGGGCACAAATTCTTGGAATCAAGGATATGTCTGGACTTTTAAAACCTTATGCAGCCAAGAAGTTAATCAAAAACCTAAAGGAAGAAGTGGGACTTCCAATCCACCTTCACACTCACGACACAACTGGCAATGGTGTTGCAACAATCCTTCAGGCAACAGAAGCAGGAGTTGATATTGTGGATACAGCAGTTAACTCCATGAGTGGACTCACTTCACAACCTGCCCTAAATTCAGTTGTGGCTGCACTTAAAAATACAGAAAGGGACACAGAAATTGACCTAGACAAAGCAGAGGATATTTCAAAATATTGGACTGCAGTTAGGCCAGTTTATGCAAACTTTGAATCTGATTTGAAGTCAGGAACTACAGAAATTTATAAGTACGAAATTCCTGGTGGTCAATATTCAAACTTAAAGCCACAAGTTGAATCCTTTGGACTTGGTCACAAGTTTAAGGACGTAAAGGAAATGTACAAGCGTGTCAACGAAATGGTGGGAGACATTGTAAAGGTAACTCCTTCATCAAAAATGGTTGGGGACTTTGCCATATTTATGGTGCAAAATGAACTCACTCCAGAAAATATCTTGGATAAGGGCAAGAACCTAGACTATCCAGATTCTGTCATGACTTACTTTAAGGGAATGATGGGGCAACCTTATGGAGGCTTCCCTAAGGACCTACAAGAAATGATTCTAAAGGGAGAAAAGGCAATAACCAAAAGACCTGGAGAACTCCTTGAAGATGAAGACTTTGATGAAATTAAAAAGCACTTGGAAGAAAAGGGAATTAAGCCAAGTGAAGAAGATATAATTTCTTCTGCCCTATATCCAAAAGTTTTTGATGACTATATTGACTATATAAAGGAAAATGGTGAGGTCACAAGAATAGGCTCAGACGTCTTCTTCCACGGCCTAATGGAAGGTGAGTCCACAGAAATTTCTCTTGAAGAAGGTAAGACTTTGATCGTAACTTTAATTGAAGTTGGAAAGTTATTAGAAGACGGAACAAGAAACCTAACTTTTGAAATAAATGGCTCAAGAAGAACTATTAACATTAAGGACGAAACTGTTAAGTCAGGGGAAAACTTTGGGGAAGAAAAAATTTATGCAGATCCAAAAAATGAAAAAGAAGTTGGCTCTTCTATCCCAGGCAAGATTGTAAAAGTCCTTGTGGCTGAAGGCGACGAGGTTAAAAAGGGAGACAGCCTCTTTATTGCTGAGGCCATGAAGATGGAAACAAATATTGTCGCAAATATTGACGGAAAGGTAAAAGACATCACAGTAAGAGAAGGCGACATGGTGGAAAGTGGCCAGCTACTAATGTATTTTGAATAAAAACTTTATCCTGGGGTAATTTATTAATAAGATTTGAGATTTATAAAGGAAGTGTGAAATGAAAAAGTTATACAGGTCAAGAGACGACAGGGTTCTTGCAGGAGTTTGCGGCGGGATTGCAAAATATCTTGGCGTTGACTCAACTATTGTGAGGATTATAGCTTTTCTCTTAATTGTTCCAGGAGGTCTTAGCATTTGGGCTTACATCGCCCTTGCTATTATTATTCCCAACGAACCCTACGGAAGGATAGAAGGATCCTACGGAGAAAAGTATTCTGATCCCTTCAAGGATAGCTACGACAATTATAGGGAAGAGTACGAAAGACAAAATAATAAAGACGAAGATTTTTATTGAGAAGGAGGTCCTGAGGGGCCTCTTTTTTATTGGACATGAGTAAATAAATATTTCTGTATAAAGTCCCCATTACTTGATACAATATTGTCGAGGTGTTTTAATTGATTAGTCTTGAAGGTCTTGTGGAAAAAATAATTTTTAGAAATGATGAGAACGGCTACACTGTTGCAAAAATAAATTCAAGTGACGGCGACCTTGTAGTTGTTGGTTCAGCCACAATTTTCAAAGAAAACTTAAAATACAAATTTACTGGAGACTTCACCTACCACAACAAGTACGGAGAACAGTTTGCCTTCACAGACCTTGAAGAAGTCATGCCCGAAGGTGAAGCTGCCATTGTATCTTACCTTTCTTCTGCAATGATTCCCCATGTTGGAGAGAAAATGGCAGAGAGGATTGTAGATGAATTTAAGGAAGAGACTCTTGACGTAATTGAAAATCGTCCTGAAAAGCTCCTTTCTATTAAGGGGATTGGTCGAAAAAAATACGGGGACATCAAGGAAGCTCTCGACAAACAGTATGCCATGAGAAAGATTTTCCTTCACTTCTCAAAGTACAATCTTCCTGCCTCAGTGATTTTAAAAATTTACAAGGAATATGGGGACGAGTCCATAGACCTTGTAATGAAAAATCCCTACGACCTGATTGGAAGAGTGAGGGGACTTGGTTTTAAGAAGGCAGATGAAATTGCAGAGTCCATTGGTATTGAAAAAGATTCTGACTTTAGAAGGCTGGCAGGACTGAAGTACGCCCTTATGCTTGCCAATAGGGACGGCCACACTTACCTTCCACTTGACAAGTTGATCAAGGCTGGAGAAAGAATTCTTGGGACGAAGTTTGAAGATCCCGATGAAGTAGCCAGGACTCTTACCCTTGAGAAAAACTTTTTTGTTGAGAGGGATGGAGAAAACTACAACTGCTACATAGCCAGATACTTGGCTGCAGAAAATTATGTTGCAGGAAAGCTTAATGATTTAAATATTTCCTTTGATGAAAAATTTGATATTGATAAAAAAATCAGGAGGACGGAAAAGTTTAGGAAGATTGAACTTTCTAAAACTCAGAGAAGGGCTGTCAAGGACGCAATTAATAAGGGGGTCTTTGTCATAACTGGGGGACCGGGAACTGGTAAGACAACTACCCTTAAGGTCTTAATAGATATTTTTGAGTCCATGGATAAGGATATAAAGCTTGCTGCTCCCACAGGAAGGGCTGCCAAGAGGATGAAAGAGCAGACGGGAAGAGATGCCTTTACAATCCACAAGCTACTTGAAATTGGTTTTGGTGGCGACTTTGCCAACGTAGAAGAACTTGAGTGCGACGTATTAATCCTCGATGAAGTTTCCATGGTTGATATTCTTTTGATGGAAACCCTCTTAAAGTCCATTGAAAGTCCAACTCGTTTGATCTTAGTTGGGGACAAGGACCAACTTCCATCTGTTGGGGCAGGCAATGTCTTGGCAGATATTTTGGAGTCTGGTGTCATTGAGTCAGTTAACCTTGAAGAAATTTTTAGGCAGTCGGAAGAATCTATGATTGTAAAAAATGCTCACCTAATAAACAAGGGAGATATGCCAGTTTTAAATCTCGGTGACTTTTTTATGATTTCTGAAAGGGGAGAGGCCAAGGGGCTAGAAATTATCAAGGACCTTGTTAAGACTAGGCTGCCAAATTATTTTAACGTCAGCCAGTCAGATGTCCAAGTCTTAACGCCAACTAAGAAGGGGGTACATGGGACAGAAAATTTAAATCTCGCCCTCCAAGACCACCTAAATGATAGTGATGAATTTATAGAAGTCCTTGGGAAGAAATTTAAGTTGGGCGACAGGGTTTTACAGACAAAAAATAATTATGAATTGGAATCCAAGGTTGAAAATGAATTTTATGAAGACAAGCAAAAGGGAGTTTTCAATGGCGACCTTGGTTATATTTCAAAAATTGACAAGGAAAACAAGAAGGTCACAGTTGTCTTTGAAGACGTGAGAAGTGTTGAGTATAATTCTGATAATCTCGACGAGCTTGCACTTGCCTATGCAATGACCATCCACAAGTCCCAAGGAAGTGAGTTTCCCGTAGTTGTCATCCCCATTTATAGGGCTGCTCCAATGCTTTTGACGAGAAATTTGATTTACACAGCAATAACTAGGGCGTCAAAGGCCGTTGTCCTTGTGGGAATAAGCGACTATCTTGTGAAGATGATTGAAAACAACAAGACCCGCAAGAGGTATTCTAATCTTGCAAAGAAGTTGAGGGACCAAGATGAAATTAAAAGAGGATAAGTGCCCCTTGTGTGGGAGAAAAGTTGAAGAATATGGACTTTGCCATGAGTGCCTTGGCTTAATTAATAGGGAACCAGCCTACTATTATGACATTGAGGGCCTCGATGATCTAATAGTTTGTTCTACTTATTCTGGAATAATGAGAAGGCTCATAATAGATTTTAAATTCAAGGGGAAGGTCTCCTATGGGGAGATAATTGCTGAAATAATGACAGAGAAGATTTTGGATAAAAATTTAAATAAAGAAGTCATAACTTTTGTCCCTATGCACAAAAATAAGGAAGGGGAAAGGGGCTACAACCAATCTAAACTTTTGGCAGAAAAAATTGCAGGAAACTTAGACTTATCCTGCCAAGATATCTTTGAAAAGCTAAGAGACACCAAATTTCAGGTTGGTTTAAAGAAGTTAGACCGTGAAGAGAATCTACGAGATGCCTTTAAAGTAAAATCTTATGCAGAAGAGATAATTATTGTTGACGATGTAATAACTACTGGGGCAACTATTGCTGAACTTACGAAAATTGCAAAAGAAGCAGGCATAAAAAAAAGTGACTGCACTAATTGCAGCCACAGAAATAGCTTAGTCTTGTAAATTTTTTAGCATTGAGTCGTGCCTTGGCCAGTTGTTAAGACTCTTGAAGTTCTTCATAGAATAGAGAGTAGCATTTATCTCTGCCCCAACTAAAATAATTGTTGATAGGAGATAGAGCCAAACTAAAAACACTATAATACCTCCAAGAGATCCATAAGTTATGGAATATTTTCCAAAGTTTGACACATAAAAACTAAAGCCTGCCGATGCTATTATAAGACCAAAGGTTGAAAAAATAGAACCTGGCAAGACACTCTTAAAGCTAATCATATTTTCCCTGGACTTTGATGGAGAAAATTTGTACAAGAGGACAAAAGTTATTAACATATAAAGAAGTGGAATTGCATTTTTGGCAATTGACCAGACCTTGTCGAAAAATTCATTTTCTATTCCCAGATAGGACATGATATTTACATATATAATTTGTCCAAATATTTGTGTAAGGACAAGAAGAAAAATCATAAGAATTAGTGCCACTGTGAAGAAAAGGGCCATTAGCCTTTGGGCTACAAAACCCCTTGATTCTTCGAAGCCATAGGATTGATTTATTATTTTCATGAGCTTAAAGACTGCTGTTGATGCAGTGAAAAGACCTAGGACAAAGGAAATTGTGAAGAAAGACCCAGATGATGACATGTGGAGTTCGTTTAAAAAGTTTGTCACAATTTCTTGGATGTCACTGGGAAGGACATCTAGAAGTCCATAAATATATTCTGGATCAAGTATCCCCGAAAAGTTAATCGCGTTGATTAAAGAAATTAAAAAGGGGAATATTGATAAGACTAAAAAATAGGTAAGACTTCCTCCATAAGAGAGGGTGTCGTGGTCCAGGATCCTGTAAATTAGCTTGTCAAAAAAAGTAAAGACCTTATTGTCTTTGATCTTATCTATAAAATTATTCATATTTTTCAAACACCTCTTGAGTATTATATAGTAAAAGTCGTATGATAACAATTCGTTAAATGATAAAATAGGAATAGGTGATACTATGAACTACAATATACTAGTTTGCGACGATGAGAGAGATATCTTAGACGCAATAGAAATTTATTTAAAGGCCGAGGGCTACAAGGTCTTCACTGCAGAAGATGGGGCCGCCGCTCTTGAAATTATGAAGGAGAATGAAATTCACCTTGCCATAATTGACATAATGATGCCTGTCATGGATGGGATTACACTTATTATGAAGATGAGAGAAGAGACAAATATTCCTATTATTGTATTATCGGCCAAGAGCGAAGTCACAGATAAGATTGTGGGATTAAATGTTGGAGCCGATGATTATATAACTAAACCCTTTAATGCAGTGGAACTTACAGCAAGGGTCAATTCTCTTATAAGAAGATATTTTTCCCTTGGGGCATCTGATATAAAGACTGGGGACTTAAAAATTGGCAGAGTTTCCATTTTTGATGACTCTAAGGAAGTGCGTGTTGAAGATGATCTTGTGAACCTAACACCCTATGAATATAAGATTTTATATTTATTGGCAGAAAATCCTGGAAAAGTTTTTTCTTCAAATGAAATCTATGAGAGAGTCTGGGAGGAAGAGGCTGTTGATGTGAGAAAGATCATTTCTGTTCACATTTCCCACCTTCGCGACAAGATTGAAATCAATCCAAGAAAGCCTGATTTAATCAAGTCTGTCTACGGTATGGGCTACAAGATTGAGGGCAAGTGATGCTAGCTGATTTTAAAGATTTTTTGAAAAATGTCTTTATCGATTTAAGAGACAGGGTTTTTATTGAAAATATTTTTGTGTCTTCAGTAATTATTTTTGAACTCTTTAATATTAACAAGCACTTTATACTTTCCTGGCTTGTGACTCTTCTCTTTGTCCTCTTAAAGATAAGGAGAAAAAAACTTTTTGACACAATTTTTACTTATAACCTCTACAAGTACAGGAGGTTTAAAAATTTTAGGCTCTTTGGTACCTTGAATGTGACCCTAATAATAATGTACATACTTTTTTATAGCTTAATAAGTGGTGGCATAGTTCTCTTAAATGTCCTTCTCTTTATGATTTTAAGGGCAGTCATTATTGTTGAAGTTCAGTTTGCCCAAAACACACTTTCCATTGAACTAATTGAGTCCATCCTCTATGGCTATGAATTTGAAATCCCAGGGCCCTTTGAGAATGAGTACTTGGACAGGATTACTGTCTTAATGGAAGACTTTAAGAAGCGAGACAGGATTAGGCTAGAAGAAAACTTTAGGTCTGAGAGGTTTAAGGTTGATCTAATTACAAATATTTCCCACGACTTAAAGACTCCCCTTACCTCAATAATTAATTATGCAGACCTCTTGTCCAAGAAGGATTCCCTTGATGACGAGGCCAAGGATTTTATTAGCATCTTAAAGAGAAATTCCACTAGGCTAAAGGACTTAATTGTCGACTTGGTCTTTGCCTCAAAGACAAGTACAGGCAACCTATCTATTGAGAAGTCCTTAGTGGAATTAAACGAGATGATTTTGCAAATTTATGCCGATTACGATTCCCTCTTTGAGAAGAAGGACCTAGATTTTTCTTATAAGTCTCAAAGTGATGAGATTTTAATCTACACTGACGTCAACCTCTTTGTGAGAATTGTGGAAAACTTATTTTCCAATGCAGCCAAACACGCAAGGCCAGGGACAAGTGTCCTTGCTGGTGTGATTGAAAGAAAGTCTACAATAGAATTTTATGTCAAGAACATTGTAGACGAAAAAGTAAATATGAACTCTGATGAACTTTTTGAAGAACTTTTAAAGGCTGACAGGTCACGCCACTCTGAAGGGTCGGGACTTGGTCTTAATATAGTTAAGAACCTAGCAGAGCTTCTCGGTGGAGAGGTTAATGTGTCTATTCATGGGCAGTGGTTTGACGTTCATGTCCTCCTTTTAAGGGATTCTGAATGACTATATTTTATTGACAAAGTTTTTAAATTGAAATAAAATAAAAAGAAACCACAGGTTTTTCATAATGGCAATTTTAATTAATTGCCATTTTTTTGTTTTTATTTTTAATAGGGGGAAGCATGATAGAAGAATTTGGAATAAAAAGCTTTAACAAGAAGAAGATGAAGGAATCACTACCCTATCCAATTTACTTAAAGTGGAAGGACGCACTTAGAAACGAAAAGGACTTAGACAGAGAAACTGCCGATGCCATTGCCCATGCCATGAAGGACTGGGCCCTAAAGAATGGGGCAACGCACTTTGCCCACTGGTTCTTGCCCCTATCAGGTCACACTGCCAAGAAGCACGAGGCCTTTATATCCAGGACTTCTGATAACGAACCAATTAATAGGTTCTCTGGAAAGGAACTTGTAAAGGGTGAACCTGACGCTTCATCCTTCCCATCTGGAGGCATGAGGTCTACCTTTGAAGCAAGGGGTTATACTTATTGGGATCTTACGGCAAACTCCTTTGTAATAGGAAGTGTCTTATACATCCCAACTATTTTTATGTCCTATAAGGGAGAAAAACTTGATAAGAGGGGACCCCTTATTGACTCCACAAAGATCCTAAGTGATGAGGGAACAAAGATCGTCAACTTATTTGAAAAGGACGAGTATGCCTACAGGATGAGGGTCAAGGTTGGACTTGAACAAGAATTTTTCCTACTTGATAAGGAAATCTACAAGAAGAGAAGCGACCTAAAGAGTACTGGAAGAACCATTGTTGGAGCACCTTCTCCCAAGGGACAAGAGTTATCAGACCACTACTTTGGACAAATCCCCGCAAGAGTAGAAAAATTTTACAAGGAAGTGGACCAAAAGCTTTATGAACTTGGAATTTATTCTGAGGCTGAGCACAATGAAGTTGCCCCAAATCAATTTGAAATGGCAATTTTATTTGAAAATGTAAATGTGGCTATAGATGACAATCAACTTTTGATGAACATCTTAAAAGAAACTGCCCTAGAAAATAATTTGGTCTGCCTCTTCCATGAAAAACCCTTTGATGGCGTAAATGGTTCTGGCAAGCACAATAATTATTCCATTGTTACAAACTACGGTCTAAATGTTTTTGACCCAGGCGACGATCCCTACAATAACAATGTCTTTTTATTGTTTGTCGCTGCAATAATTGAGGCCACAGACAAGTACCAAAGTCTTTTGAGGGTAAGTGCATCATCAACTTCCAATGACTTTAGGTTGGGGGCAGATGAGGCTCCGCCAGCAATTATCTCCCTCTTCCTTGGATCAGACCTTGAAGAATTATTTAGGGATATAAAGGAAGATATTGAATATAAAAATAATTCTGACAAGGCCTTTAGAGGTTACAACCTCTTAAGTGTCCCAATGGATTCCAGCGACAGGAACAGGACTGCAGCCGTCGCCTTTACTGGCAACAAGTTTGAGTTTAGGATGTTGGGGTCTTCCAAGACTGGATCTGACTTAAACATTGCCCTAAACTGTGCCATGGCAGACTGTCTTGAAAAATTTTATGAAAAGTTAAAGGACTTCCAAGATGACCCTATTAATCTGAGAGAAAAAACTCTTGAACTTGTAAGAGGTGTTATGAAAAAACACGACAGGGTAATTTGTGACGGGGACAATTATTCTGATGATTGGAAGGAAGAAGCCAAGAGAAGGGGACTTGCCAATCACAAGACTTATTTTGATGCCCTAGTTTCTTTGAGAGACTTTGATTTCAATGATATTTTTATCAAGAGGGGAATTTATACTGAAAAGGAAATCAAGGCTTCTTATGAAGTAAACCTCGAAGAAGTGGTAATTTATCACAGTCTTGAGGCCAAGGCCATGGTCTCAATGATCCATAAGGACCTAATCCCTATGGGAATGGCTGAATTAAAAGACCTATCTCAAATTTTAAAATTTAAAAACAATGAAAAACTAAGGACTAAGTATGATAAAATAGACAAGATGATTACAGACTTACTTGAATGTGGAGATGAGATTGAACTTCTCCTTGATCATTCAAATAAAATAGATGAAATTTATAAAAAAGCAGAGTATGTTGAGAGAAATATTGCCACAAAATTACTTGCAACGCGAAAAATTGCAGACCAAATGGAAAAATTAATCTCAAGAAAAAATATGACTTTGCCATCTTACGAAGATATTTTTAATTCACTAAGCTAGGAGGAAGTATGACTAAATTTATATTTGTTACAGGTGGAGTTGTTTCAGGAATTGGAAAGGGAATTTCTGCAGCAAGTATTGGTAGACTTTTAAAGGACAGGGGACTTTCTGTATTTATGCAAAAGTTCGACCCCTACCTAAATGTTGACCCAGGAACTATGAGTCCCTACCAACATGGAGAAGTTTTTGTAACTAAGGACGGAGCAGAAACTGACCTAGACCTTGGCCACTATGAAAGATTTATTGATGAAGAATTAACTAAGGGTGCATCAATTACAACTGGTAAGGTCTACTCAAGAGTTATTGCAAAAGAAAGAAGGGGAGACTATGACGGTGCAACTGTCCAAGTTATCCCACACATTACAAATGAAATCAAAAATGCAGTTTATAAGGCTGCAAAGGAATCTAAGGCTGATGTTGTAATAACAGAAATTGGCGGTACAGTAGGTGACATTGAGTCCCTTCCATTCTTAGAAGCCATTAGACAAATTCACTCAGAAAATAAAAAGTCTGACGTCCTTTTTGTCCACACAGTTCTTGTTCCAAATATTCCTGGATCAGATGAATTAAAAACAAAGCCAACTCAACACTCGTTTAAGGAGCTTATGTCCAACGGAATCAAGACTGACGTAATAATTGTAAGGTCCAATGGAGTGGTTACAGATGACTTGAGAGAAAAAATTTCTCTATTCTGTGACGTTCCAGTGGAGGCAGTTATCCAATCTACAAATGTTGACCTTATATATGAAGTTCCCCTAGTATTCCACGACCAACATCTTGATGACTACATCCTTAAGGAACTTGACCTAGAAGACAGACCAGCTTCCAAGGGCAAGTGGAAGGAAATGGTAGAGAGATTTAAGGACGTAAAGGGCGAAGTGACTATTGGTCTTGTAGGAAAATATGTAAGCCTTCACGATGCTTATCTTTCTGTAACTCAAGCCTTAACTGATGCAGGTTGCGAAAATGGTTACAAGGTAAATATTGAGTGGATAAATTCAGAAGATATAGAAAAAGATGTAAGTGTACTTGATGGACTTGATGGAATAATTGTCCCAGGTGGCTTTGGTTCACGTGGAACAGAAGGTATGATTATGGCATCAAAGTACGCTCGTGACAACCACATCCCTTACTTTGGAATTTGTTACGGAATGCAAGTTGCCCTAATTGACATTGCAAGAAATAAACTTGGCCTAAAGGACGCTAACTCTACGGAAATAAATCCAGACACAAATTATCCAATTATTGACCTTTTAGAAAATCAAAAGGACATAAAAAATGTTGGTGGAACTTTAAGACTTGGTAACTATGACTGCACTCTTGAAAAAGATTCTTTAGTTTATTCTCTTTATGGAGAAGAAAAAATTAAGGAAAGACACAGACATAGATACGAGTTCAACAACCAATTCAGGGGACAAATAAGATCGGCTGGTGTGGCCTTCTCTGGCATCAATGAAGACAAGGACCTAGTTGAAATTATTGAACTAAAGGACGAAGGCTTCTTCGTAGCTTGCCAATTCCACCCAGAATTCAAGTCAAGGCCAACAAAAATTCACCCATTATTTAATGGCTTTGTGAGAGCAGCAATTGAAAAGAAAAATAAATAAAAATAAATAAAAATAAAATCTCATCCATTAAGTTTGTAAGCTTGGGTGAGATTTTTTTATGACTTTGTAAATAGATAAAGCTCTTGCGAGGATGTTTGATTTCAAAAGTTTCCTTGCATGAACTTTTTTAAAAAAATTTATTAGTCAGAAGCAAAAGATTTTGACAAATTAAAAAAATAAAAAAGTCCTGGGCTTTGACCTAGGACTAATCTTATAGGAACTTGTCTTTTAAATTATCCCAGTAGGAATTATTTGAGAAGACGAGTTTTTTTATTGTTTTGTTTGAGAGCCTGATGTTGACCCTGTGCAAGTTGTTGAAGAAATATTCTGACCCGTCAACTAAGAGTAAGTTGGAATCCTTGTATCTCTTCTCAACAACAAGTGAAATTGTGTGGGCTCCTGGAACTATGACAGATGAGCCAAGAGACCTGTAAGCAGCTGAGTTCACTGGAGAGATGGGAGTCATTTGCAAGACGTGAAGGCTTGGGTAGACTATGGCCCCGCCAGAAGAAAAGTTGTAGGCAGTGGACCCTGTTGGAGTGGAAACCAAGATTCCGTCACCAGAAAATTTTTCTACATGATTTCTATCTATGAAGACATTCATGTGGATTGTCTTTGAGTGTGCAGCCTTTAAGACAACTTCGTTCACTGAATAAAACTTGTAGACCTTGTTCTTTGTGTAGATGTCAGATCTTATTAGTTTGATGTCGTCAACTTGGTAGTTGCCATTTTTATAATCTTTGACAAATTCTTCCACTTCCTCAGGTTTTATCTCTTGATAAAAACCCAGGTGGCCAGTGTTTATTCCCACGAAGGGCATATCTGGGAAGTCGTTCTTGTGTATGGCCTTTATAAAGGAACCGTCGCCTCCAATACAAATAGAAAGCTCAGCATTTTTTTTGAAACCATTAAAGGGTTCATATCCATATTTTGTTAAAAGCTTGTGCAAATTATTTGCTGTTTTTTTAGATTCATAATTTGCATTAGTCAGTATATTTATAATTTTTGACAAGACTAAACCCCCTTGATTTTTTGTATCATTATTTATATTATAAACGAATAAAGTTCCCTTGACTAGAGGTGTAAAATGTATAGATTAAATTCCAAAGATTTTTTAAATTTCAAATTCAATGGAAGTTCAAAAGATAAAATTAAGGTAAATGATTTTCTTAAGGAGAGAGGTCTTTCTTCCCGACTTATAAGAAGGTCTGTTAAGAGTGGAAATATTTACTTAAACTCAAGATTAAATAAGAAAAATAAATTTTTAAAGAAGGGAGATATTATTTCCCTTAGGTTTGAAGATGAAGGTCCCAATGGGGCTGTAGAACACAAGGACCTTGATATAGTTTACGAGGACGAGGACCTTGTAATTGTAAATAAAGAGCCTTTTATGGTGACTCACACAGCAAAGGACGATGCAGATGGGACTCTCTTAAACTATCTCTTGGGATATTTTGAAGACCAGGGATTAAAGAGAAAGATTAGGTTTGTAAATAGACTTGACAGGGACACTTCAGGCCTTGTTGTTGCTGCTAAAAATTCTTTTGCTCAAGATAAAATTTCCAGCGACTTCAAAGATGGGGTTGAGAAAAAATATATTGCTATTGTAGAAGGAATTCTAGATGAAAAAGAAGGAATAATTGACGGGCCCATTGCCACAAGTGAAGATGGAATAAGGCGTGAAGTCAATTATGTCATTGGCAAAAAATCTTTAACTTCTTATAAGGTCCTTGGTGAGTACAGGGACATGAGTCTAGTCCTATTGACCCTTCATACAGGAAGGACTCATCAGATTAGGGTTCACATGGCCCACCTTGGCCATCCAGTTCTTGGCGATGGACTTTATGGATCTAAGTCAGACCTTATTAATAGGCAGGCTCTTCATTCATATTCTCTAAAGTTTAAGCTCCCAAGGACTAATAAGGACCTGGAAGTCTTTGCTAAACTGCCAGAGGATTTTTCCTTTTTTCCCGAAGTTTATTGAAAAAACATTTTCATTGAGTTATAATTTACTTAAGTAAATTCTGCGATGTTCGAAGAATGCCTACTTAATTCAACCGACAAATTTAACACGGGAAACTGTGTATCAGCGTCCTATGACAAGCCGTCTTTGAGCGGAAGTCAGAATGCGCTATCAAGTTTTTGACCCACCATGATAATTGGCGGGTGTGAATTAACTAGGTGTCGGCATTGCGGTTTTTACTATTATTTTTATTTTGATTTTATTATTTTTTTCTAATATTTATGGTTTAATGTGATTGAATTAAGCTTTAAAGGGTAAAATATTAATAAATAAATTATATTATAAGGAGAATTATTATGGGATTATTTGATTATTTAGAAGAAAAGAGAAACCAAGCAGTTAGAAGAAGAAGACTTAAAGAAATTTCTAAGGTTGGTACTGGTCTTGCACTAGGAGCTATTGGTGGAATTCTTTTTGCACCTCAAGAAGGTAGAAAAACTCGTGAAGATATTGCTAACAAATCTAAAGAAGCAGCTAACCAAGCTTTAAACGCAGCAAACGATGCTAAGGATACTATTGAATTCAAGGCTTATCAAGCTGGCGAACAAGCTAAAAAGACTTATGCTGACTTAAGAGACAAGGCTACACTTAAAAAATATGAATTTGACGAAGATGTAGAAGTGGCTAAGGCAAAAGCTAAAGCAATTGGAGAAGTTGTTAGAGCTGGTGCTGAAGACATCAAATACGATGTAAAAAACACAACAGAAGAAGTTAAAGATACTGCAGAAGACGTTAAAGACGAAGTAAAAGAAGGCGCAAAAGACGTTAAAAGAGAAGCAAAAAAATCTGCTGAAAATGTAAAAGAATCTGTTGAAGAAACAAAAGATAAGGTAGAAAAAGAAAAAAGAAAATAAGATAGGAGGTATAGAAGATGTTAGATCAAGCATTTACTATAGGTGGCCTACTTAGTTTCCTACTTTATGTAGCTGGTATAGCTGCACTTGTTGCACTATTTCTAGTTCTAATTAATGTATTTAAAATTTTAAAAAATGTTAATGAAATTGTTGAGAGAAACCAAGGTGAAATTGATCACACTATAAAGACTGTTCCTTCCATTATGGATAATGCCAAGGACATTTCTGACAATGTGAACGCAATTTCAACTGACGCTACACAACTTGTAAATGATGTAAAACCAGAAGTCGCAAGACTTGTATCAACTGTAGGTTCTGTTTCAGACACAGTTAATGGTATTACAAGACAAGTCGATGATACTTCTTTTAGAGTGTCAAATACAGTTATGAATATATCAGATGTTATTTCTGATACAGCAAAAACTATTTCACTTAGTTCAAATAACGCCATCGACTATTTTTATATTTTAAGAGAAGTTGCAAAGACTGTTAAAGAAGTCTTTCTAAGATAAGCTAGGGACGGAGTTATTCTTCGTCTCCTTTTATTTTTATAAGTAAGACGAGAGGAAAAGATGAAAAGAGTAAAGATCATTGCCAATCCCAATTCAGGTAGGGGAACAGCACTAAACAAAATTCTAGAACTTATAAAATTAATGAGCAAGGATAATTATGAGATTGAACTCCTATTTACCCACCAAGAAGGGGATGGAACTAGGTTTGCTTATGACTATTCTGGTGAAGATTTCATAATTTGTAGTGGTGGAGACGGGACAGTAAATGAAGTTGTAAATGGGATTTACCTATCAGGAAGGGATACACCTCTTGGAATTCTACAAAGTGGTACGGTAAATGACTTTGCCAATGCCCAAAGGCTTCCTACTTCTCCCAACGCCTTCTACAAGATGATAAAAAATTTCAAGACTAGGACAATTGATCTTGGACTTGCTGGCGAAAGAGCCTTTATAAATGTTGCTGCAGGAGGAATGCTCACAGAAATTGCCTATACTGTTCCAGCTGAGAAAAAGGCTACCCTAGGAGATATGGCTTATTATCTTGAAGGTGCAAGGGTCCTTTTAGAAGAAAGGATTTTAAGAAATCAAAAGAGTCTAAATTTTTATGTAGAAAGTGAAGAGTTCACTGGAAGGGTAGAAGGACTTTTATTCTTAATAACTAACTCCACTTCAGTTGGAGGTTTTAAAAAAATGGCCCCTCTGGCTGATATTTCAGATGGCTATCTAGACGTTTTGATTTTTAAGGGAATTAGGATTTCTGATGTGCCAGAACTATTTACTTCTCTAATGGGTGGCCGACATGTTGATCATAACAAGGTAATGTACTTAAAGACGAAAAATATAAAAATAGAAAGTGATGAGAAGCTCACAATTGATGTTGATGGAGAGAAAGCATCAACACTTCCTATGACTTTCAAGGTTTTGGAAAATAAATTAAAAATAATAGTACCATAAGGAGGAAGCTATGGCATCTACAATTAAAGACGTAGCAAAAATGGCAGATGTGTCCATTTCTACAGTATCAAGGGTAATAAATGACTCGAAACCTGTTAGCCCTGAGGCACGAAGAAGAGTCCTACACGCTATTGACGTATTGGATTACAAACCAAACGAAGTTGCGAGAAGTTTAGTTACAAAAAAATCTAATTTAATTGGTGTAATTGTAGAAGACATTGGATCCAATTTTATTTCACAAATCCTAAGAGGAGTTGAAGAAATTGGAAGAATGTATAAATACGACATACTCCTATCAAGCTCTTATGGTGACGTTGAATCAGAAATGAAGTTTGCCAACCTTCTAGCTCAAAAACAAGTTGAAGGTATTATTGTAATATCAAACTTACACAACCCTAAGCTAGAGTATAAGCTTGAAGAGAGCAAGATTCCCTATGTAATAATCTCAAACTTCTATGAAATCGAAAGATTCTCTACAGAAATAGACTATGAAAAGGCATCTTATGAAATGGTAAAACTTTTAATAGAAAAGGGCCACAAGAATATTGCATCTCTTGCTATTAGAAGAGACTATGACAGGACTTTTGAAAAGAAAAAAATTGAAGGTTACAACAGGGCCATGGAAGAGGCTGGCCTAAAGAAGGTGAACCTACTTGTTGAAGGATTAGAAGCAAGTGACATAGAAGATGAGAAAGAAAAGATTCTTGACACTGTAAAGAAAGAAAATATTACAGCCTTCTTTACATCCTATGACACAATTGCAATCCACCTAATGAATATGCTTTTAGATAATGGCTACAAGACACCAGATGATATATCAGTTACAGGTTTTGGTGGATCTTATATATCAGACATCTACAGACCAAAACTTACAACAGTAAAGGTTCCTTACTATGACATTGGAGCAGTTTCAATTAGGAAAATCCTAAAGAAAATTGACAAGAAAGAAAGCGACTTATCAGAAAATCTTGTGCTTCCATCACAAATTCTTGAGAGAGAAAGTGTAAAGGAAATAAAATGATAAGAGTTTCTATAGAGACAAAAAGTGAAATTATAAAGAGAGGACTTCAAGACATCCTAGAAGGATATGAAGTCCTTGATTTTTATAAAGACAAAGAAAAAGACTTTGATATCCTAATCTTTCAGGACAAGGAACTAGAGGAACTTGAAGTAGAAAAGATTAGATTAATCGACGAGAGGGACTTGCCATTAGTAGTGGAGTATTCTCTTTTAAGTCTTGGAGCTTCAGAAGAAGAAGTTATTGATGCAATAGATAAGACACTTAGGGGACACATATATATAGAAGAAAATTTAAAAAAATTAAGAAGTGATAGAAATAATAAGTTCGAAAAATTAAAGACTCTAAATAGGAGAGAGAAGAAACTCCTAGAAGAAATAATCTCTGGTAAAACTAATAAGGAAATCTCTAGGGAGATTTACATTAGTGAGAAGACAATAAAAAATAACTTAACCCTTGTCTATAAAAAACTTGGAGTAAGCGGAAGAAAAGAAATAATAAAAAATTACAGCCAAATTAAATATTAATAGGTTATAATATGTTAGTGAGACTAACATATTTTTTTTAAATAAAATTAGAAGGAGGAAGACATGAGAGACTACTTAATTTATTTTTTTATCTACGCCTTTGTGGGTTGGGTAATAGAAGTATCTTATCACACAGTAACTAAGGGAAGATTTATAAACCGAGGCTTCTTAGCTGGACCCTATTGTCCCATCTATGGTTTTGGTGCCATAGCAGTAATATACTTTTTAACAGACATAGCAGAGAAGAACAAGATGGTCTTGTTCCTGGGATCCATGTTCATAGCAACTATAATAGAGTACATTGCAGGTTTCTTGCTTGAGAAAATTTTTCACGAGAGATGGTGGGACTACTCTGATAGAAGACTTAACATAGGAGGTTACGTCTGCTTAGAGTTTTCTGTCATATGGGGCATGTTTTGCTTCCTATTATACGAAGCAGTCCATCCAATGATTAGAAAAATGGTAAGCCTAATACCAGAAAGAGTATCACTATATTTGGGAATTGGTCTAGTGATAATTATGACCATAGACCTAATTGCTACTATTAATACACTTATTGGATTAAATAAAGAATTCAGAGCAATAGATAGAATAAGCAAAGACATTAAGAAAGTATCAGATAGGATTGGAGTGAGAGTTTACGACAGGACAGTTCAAATAGAAAGTAGACAGGAAGAGTTAAAGAAGACGAGGGAGTATATTGAATTAGAAAATAGGGTTAAAGAGTTAAGAGAAAGAAGAGAACTAATAAAAGAGAAGAGAATTTTAAAATCCTTCCCCAACCTAACTAATAGATTAGAAGAAAGACAAAGGGACATAGAGGAGTTAAGAGATAGGATAAAAGATCAATACTCAAGAGATTAAAAAAATATAAAAAAGCTCTTGACAAGATAAAAATAAAAGAGTACTATATAACAGTTGTCGAAAAAGACAGCTGTTATATTTTTTTAAAAACAAAAAAGATTTAAAAAAAATATAAAAAACAGTTGACAGATGATTTTCTAGATGCTAATATATAGAAGTTGTCACTTAAGATAGCAAAAAATATTACCGAGTTTCAAGTAAAAACAATTTAAATAAATTGTAAAAAATACTTGACAAAGAAAAAACACGGTAGTATAATAAACAAGCTACTTCAAAAAGTAGCGATGAAACATGATAATTAAATAGTGTGAAGATAGATAAACAATTCGTGATTTAATCACAGATTCTTTTAAAGAATCACAAGCAAACCAGATATTCGTTTAGTTTTGAGAAAACTAATGAGTCATACAAATTTTTTAATTGAGAGTTTGATCCTGGCTCAGGACGAACGCTGGCGGCGCGCTTAACACATGCAAGTCGAGCGATGAAATCTTGACAGATCCCTTCGGGGTGAAGATAAGATGGATTAGCGGCGGACGGGTGAGTAACACGTGAGTAACCTGCCTTAGACATTGGGATAGCCTCGGGAAACCGGGATTAATACCAAATGAAATCATAGGTGCCCATGCACTAATGATCAAAACTCCGGTGGTCTAAGATGGACTCGCGTCCCATTAGCTAGTTGGTGAGGTAACGGCCCACCAAGGCGACGATGGGTAGCCGGCCTGAGAGGGTGAACGGCCACATTGGAACTGAGAAACGGTCCAAACTCCTACGGGAGGCAGCAGTGGGGAATATTGCACAATGGAGGGAACTCTGATGCAGCGACGCCGCGTGAACGATGAAGGCTTTCGAGTCGTAAAGTTCTTTTATATGGGAAGATAATGACGGTACCATAAGAAAAAGCCCCGGCTAACTACGTGCCAGCAGCCGCGGTAATACGTAGGGGGCTAGCGTTGTCCGGAATCACTGGGCGTAAAGGGTTCGCAGGCGGAAATGCAAGTCAGATGTAAAAGGCAGTAGCTTAACTACTGTAAGCATTTGAAACTGCATATCTTGAGAAGAGTAGAGGTAAGTGGAATTTTTAGTGTAGCGGTGAAATGCGTAGATATTAAAAAGAATACCGGTGGCGAAGGCGACTTACTGGGCTCATTCTGACGCTGAGGAACGAAAGCGTGGGTAGCAAACAGGATTAGATACCCTGGTAGTCCACGCTGTAAACGATGAGTGCTAGGTATCGGAATAATTCGGTGCCGCAGTTAACACATTAAGCACTCCGCCTGGGGAGTACGTGCGCAAGCATGAAACTCAAAGGAATTGACGGGGACCCGCACAAGCAGCGGAGCATGTGGTTTAATTCGAAGCAACGCGAAGAACCTTACCAGGGCTTGACATACTGAGGACCGGTATAGAGATATACCCTCTTCTTCGGAAGCCTCAATACAGGTGGTGCATGGTTGTCGTCAGCTCGTGTCGTGAGATGTTCAGTTAAGTCTGGCAACGAGCGCAACCCCTATCTTTAGTTACCAGCATTTCGGATGGGGACTCTAAAGAGACTGCCGATGATAAATCGGAGGAAGGTGGGGATGACGTCAAATCATCATGCCCTATATGCCCTGGGCTACACACGTGCTACAATGGAAGATACAAAGGGAAGCGAGATAGTGATATTAAGCCAACCTCAAAAAGTCTTTCTCAGTTCGGATTGTACTCTGCAACTCGAGTACATGAAGATGGAGTTGCTAGTAATCGCAGATCAGCATGCTGCGGTGAATGCGTTCCCGGGTCTTGTACACACCGCCCGTCACACCATGGAAGCTTGTAATACCCGAAGCCTGCGAGCGAACCTTAGGGAAGCAGCAGTCGAAGGTAGGATAGGTGACTGGGGTGAAGTCGTAACAAGGTAGCCGTATCGGAAGGTGCGGCTGGATCACCTCCTTTCTAAGGAAAATAAATCTTCACACTATTTTAATTATATATATGGGGGTATAGCTCAGTTGGGAGAGCGCCTGCCTTGCAAGCAGGAGGTCAGGAGTTCGAATCTCCTTATCTCCACCAAGAATAGCAATAAATGCTACTCTGAAACCTTCTTAAAAAAAAGAAGAGAACCATAACAACTTAAAAACTAATCAAAATTTCTTAAACAAACAATTAAACTGGAAATAAACAGAAATGTTTATTAACAAAGGTCAAGTTAAAAAGAGCACTAGGTGAATGCCTAGGCACCAAGAGGCGAAGAAGGACGCGACAAGCTGCGAAAAGCTACGGAAAGGAGCAAATATCTTATGACCCGTAGATCTCCGAATGGGGAAACCCACCTCATAAGAGGTATCCTATAGCCAATCCATAACTATAGGAAGCGAACCAGGTGAACTGAAACATCTAAGTAACCTGAGGAAAAGAAAGAAAACTCGATTCCCTAAGTAGCGGCGAGCGAACGGGGAAGAGCCCGATGTGTATAAAGAGACAATAGCCAGCCAAATAATCTGGGAAGATTAACCAAAGAAGGTAAGAGTCCTGTAGGCGAAAGCGAAGATATCCGACACAAAAGAGTACCACGGAACACGAGAAATTCAGTGGGAATATGGGGGGACCACCCCCTAAGGCTAAATACTACTTGGTGACCGATAGCGAACAAGTACCGTGAGGGAAAGGTGAAAAGAACCCCGTGAGGGGAGTGAAATAGAATCTGAAACCTAGTGTTTACAAGCAGCGAAAGTGGTTTTGCACCACGATCGTGTACTTTTTGTAGAACGGGCCAGCGAGTTACGATTACTAGCGAGGTTAAGCATTAAAGATGCGGAGCCGAAGCGAAAGCGAGTCTAAATAGGGCGGAAGTTAGTGGTTGTAGACCCGAAACCGTGTGATCTATCCATGAGCAGAGTGAAGTTGAAGTAAAATTCAATGGAGGCTCGAACCGGGTAACGTTTAAAAGTTATCGGATGACTTGTGGATAGGGGTGAAAAGCCAAACGAACACGGAGATAGCTGGTTCTCCTCGAAATAGCTTTAGGGCTAGCCTCTAGTAAGACATGAAAAGGGGGTAGAGCACTGATTGGTCAAGGGGCATGCATATGTTACCAAGACCTATCAAACTCCGAATACCATATCATGCACTAGGGAGTCAGACTATGTGGGATGAGCTTCATAGTCGAAAGGGAAAGAGCCCAGACCATCAGCTAAGGTCCCAAAATTATAGTTAAGTGGGAAAGGATGTGGAGTTACTGAGACAACTAGGATGTTGGCTTAGAAGCAGCCACTCATTTAAAGAGTGCGTAATAGCTCACTAGTCAAGTGACTCTGCGCCGAAGATAACCGGGGCTAAACTATATACCGAAGCTATGGAACGTATAACGTTGGTAGAGGAGCAATGTATGAAGGATGAAGCAGAAGTCGTAAGGCACTGTGGACATCATACAAGAGAGAATGCTGGCATGAGTAGCGAGAGGTGAGTGAGAATCTCACCCGTCGAAAACCCAAGGATTCCTGAGCAAGGCTCGTCCACTCAGGGTAAGTCGGGACCTAAGGCGAGGCTGAAAAGCGTAGTCGATGGACAACAGGTGGAAATTCCTGTACCGATACAATCGTTAAAGGAAGTGGGGACGCAGAAGGATAATAAGAGCGCCCAGTTGGTGAGGCGTGCAAGCGCAAAGGATGGAAAGTAGGCAAATCCGCTTTCCGAGAAGTCTGAAGCGTAATGCGGATCGAAAACAAGTAGAGAAGCTTATGACTCCACACTGCCAAGAAAAGCCACTACTAGAGAAGTATCGCCCGTACCGTAAACCGACACAGGTAGGTGAGGAGAGAATCCTAAGACGAGCGGAAAAACCTTTGTTAAGGAACTCGGCAAAATGACCCCGTAACTTCGGGAGAAGGGGAGCCCCTGTAAAAGGGGGCCGCAGTGAAAAGGCCCAAGCGACTGTTTACCAAAAACACAAGTTTCTGCTAAGTCGAAAGACGAAGTATAGGAGCTGACACCTGCCCGGTGCTGGAAGGTTAAGGGAAAAAGTTAGCGTAAGCGAAGCTTAGAACTGAAGCCCCAGTAAACGGCGGCCGTAACTATAACGGTCCTAAGGTAGCGAAATTCCTTGTCGGGTAAGTTCCGACCCGCACGAAAGGTGTAACGATTTGGGCACTGTCTCAACAAAGGATCCGGTGAAATTGTAGTAGCGGTAAAGATGCCGCTTACCCACGACAGGACGGAAAGACCCCGTGGAGCTTTACTGTAGGCTGAGATTGAATTTTGGGATTAAATGTACAGAATAGGTGGGAGACTAAGAACAAGGTACGCCAGTATCTTGGGAGTCACCGTTGGGATACCACTCTTTTAATGCTAGAATTCTAACCTAACCCCATGAATCTGGGGAAGGGACACTCTCAGTTGGACAGTTTGACTGGGGCGGTCGCCTCCGAAAGAGTAACGGAGGCGTTCAAAGGTTCCCTCAGCACGGATGGAAATCGTGCGCAGAGTATAAAGGCAGAAGGGAGCTTAACTGCGAGACCAACAAGTCGAGCAGATGCGAAAGCAGGACTTAGTGATCCGGTGGTACCGAGTGGAAGGGCCATCGCTCAACGGATAAAAGCTACCCCGGGGATAACAGGCTTATCTCCCCCAAGAGTCCACATCGACGGGGAGGTTTGGCACCTCGATGTCGGCTCGTCTCATCCTGGGGCTGAAGTAGGTCCCAAGGGTTGGGCTGTTCGCCCATTAAAGAGGCACGCGAGCTGGGTTCAGAACGTCGCGAGACAGTTCGGTCCCTATCCGTCGTGGGCGTAGGAAATTTGAGAGGAGCTGTCCTTAGTACGAGAGGACCGGGATGGACAAACCTCTGGTGCACCAGTTGTACTGCCAAGTGCATAGCTGGGAAGCTAAGTTTGGAAGGGATAAGAGCTGAAGGCATCTAAGCCCGAAGCCCCCCTCGAGATGAGATTTCCCTCGAAAGATAAGACCCCTTGAAGAAAATGAGGTAGATAGGCTCAAGGTGTAAGTGTAGCAATACATTCAGCTAGCGAGTACTAATAGGTCGAAGACTTGACCAAAGATTTAAGGTAAGATTAGTTTTTAAGTTAATCTGGTGAGAATAGGACAATGGACACACCTGTACCCATACCGAACACAGAAGTTAAGCATTAGTCCGCTGATGGTACTTGGTTGGCAACGACCTGGGAGAGTAAGTTATCGCCAGTTAAAAGGTCTATTGATGTAAGGTTACCTTTGTCAATAGACTTTTTATTTTAAATACTCCTTTTAAAATTAGTAAAATATTTTGCTTTAATTATTCCACAATGAGTAATCTCATTACATATTAAAGATAAGAAGATCTTCCAAGACCTCTTGGGAGATTTTTTTATTGGAGAAATTTATATAGTATGGGAGTCTTTGAAGTAATTATAAATGTTTTGCTTGTTTTAAAAGTTAATGATATTGAATTGTTTTTAGGGTAAACTATAGGTAGGTGATATTATGAAAAGTAAAGTCGCAAAAGTTTTTGCTATTGTAATAATTCTTGCAATAATTTTATTTGCAGCTATTCAAATTTATTTTTCTCCAACTCCAGATTTTAGGAGAAATAATGCTATACATGGAGATAAAGTAAATATAAAGGTGTCCAGTGATGAGAGAAAACCCATTGTAAGGACCTTTGAGAGAGAAAAATTTGAAAATCTTTCTGAAAAAGAAATAGTGAAATTAAGATATACAATTGATGGTAGGATAGAAGGAGACATTCCTTGTATTCATTTAAATGAAGATAATAAATTTTATGTAGAGTTCATAAATAGGGGAAAAGTTTATGAGCCAGAAAGTCCAAAAATTAAAATATTTGCCTCTGCTTCTCATTATGATGACAAGCAAAAGCAAAGAGTCATAGAGGGCGAATTAGATAGGCTTGACGACGGCAGGTATTATTTTGAGACTAAGAGATATAGCACTCAATTTGAAAAATATTTTATGGAATACTTAAGGATTGAAATTTATTATACTATTGGCCATGTGGACTATGTTTCCACCTTTGGGACCTTCCAAGATAACGCCGATGATGGGGCTAACTTCTTTGACAATGAAAAATTAGAAAAGCCAATCCCTCCAGAAGAATAAGACAAAAAGATCGTACCTTCGGGGAAGATTTTATTGTGAATTTTTATTATCAATTGTTAAAGGTGTAATAATAAATTAGGTGATATTATGGTAAAAAAATTTATAAATATTTTTTCTATTATTTTAATTCTTCTTGTGACTTTATTTGTAGGTCTACGCATTTATTATTACCCAAAGCCAGAGCTAAAAAGAAATAATTCTGTCCATGGGGTTAAGGTAAATATAAAGGTGTCTAATGATGAAAGGACACCAATTATTAGGACCTTTGAGAGAGCAAAGTTTGAAAGTTTACCTGAACAAAAAGTTATGAGGGTAAGGGATACAATTGCAGGAGCCATAGAAGGAGACATCCCTTGTATACACTTAAATGAAGATAATAAATTTTATGTAGAGTTCATAGATAGAGGAAAGGTTTATGAGCCAGAAATACCAAAGATAAAAATCTTTGCCGACTCTTATTATAATGATAAAACAAGGGAGACAGTAATAGAGGGCGAATTAGATAGGCTTGACGACGGCAGGTATTTTTATGAGACTAAAAGATATAATACTCAGTTTGAAAAATATTTTATGGAATACTTAAGGATTGAAATTTACTACACATTTGATGGGGTGGACTATGTTTCCACCTTTGGGACCTTCCAAAGTAATGCCGATGATGGTACTAACTTTTTTGATAATGAAAATTTAGAAAAGCCAATCCCACCAGAAGCATAAAAAAGGACAAAAAAATTCCTCAGCAGTTAAGCTGAGGTTTTTTTATCTTAATTTTTAATTTATATAAAAGGGTTTATTAAGTCTTATAAAGTAATTAATTAGATAAAATTCTAAGACAAAATTTACAAGTCAAACAAAACTACTTCATTGGACTCTAAAGATTTTTGTACGTCTATTATCCTTTGATTGGAAGATCCTCGAAACCTAAGATTTAAGTCTTTTAAAGCTTCGACAAATCTTCCATCAACTAGGACGTCGCACTCTTCTAGGAGTTTCTTTTTGTGCTCATCTTTTAAAATTTCTTCATAAGTATAGCCAGAGAAGATCCAAATGTCCTTTTGGACTTCTTTTTTTATGTCACGAAGAACTTTTAAGAGGTCCACTTCATTTTGGAAGGGCTCACCACCTAGGATGGTAAGGCCCTTAACTTCATCTAGCTTTAAATCTTCTATAACTTCGTCTGTTTCCTTTTGGGTCCAAGGATCACCAAAGTCAAAGTCTTGGTATTCTTCATTAAAACAATTGTGGCACTTGTGGGTGCAGCCTGTCACAAAGATTGTGGTCCTTATTCCAGGGCCATTGGCAACATCATACTTTCTTATTTGTGCAAAGTTCATTAGATGTGAAGAACCCTTGCGTTGATTTCCTTAGTACGACCTTCGTTCCAGAAGTTTTCACCAAGGTAACCACAAGTACGTCTTACCACTGTAAGGCTTGACCTGTCTGTGTTGTGGCATTGTGGACATTCCCAGTCGCCATGGTCGTTTAATTTGATTTCACCGTCAAAGCCACATTCTGCACAATAGTCTGACTTTGTGTTGAACTCTGCGTATTGGATGTTGTCGTAAATATATCTAACAATTGTCTCTAGGGCTTCTAGATTGTGGCCCATGTTTGGAATTTCTACATAGGATATGCAGCCGCCAGTTGACTTATCTTGGAATTTTGCTTCGAAGTTAAATTTTTCAAAGGCAGATATTTCTTCACGAACGTCAACGTGGAAGGAATTGATGTAGTAACCCTTGTCAGTTACATTTTCTATGATGCCAAATCTTTCCTTGTCAATGTTGGCAAATCTTTGTGTAAGTGACTCAGCTGGTGTTGCGTAAAGGGTAAACTTAATTCCATATTCTTCAGTCCACTTCTTGACAGCATCGTTAAGGGCGTCCATGATCCTCATGGCAAAGTCATAGCCCTTCTTGTCTGTGTGGCTCACGCCTTTAATAAGCATTGTGGCTTCATAGATTCCAATATAGCCAAGAGAAACTGTTGAGTAGCCATTTTCTAGAAGTGGAGCAATAGGCTCATGCTTGCCAAGTCTTGCAATAGCACCGTGTTGCCAGTGGATTGGTGATGAGTCGCTGTTGACCTTCTTTAGGTGTTCGTAACGCAATAGGCCAACCCTCTTAACTAGGTCTAGTCTTTTTTCAAGGATTTCAAAGAATTTTTCTTCGTTTCCTCCAGCAAGGATTCCTATTTGTGGAAGGTTGATGGAGCAAGCTCCCATGTTAAACCTACCTTCGAACTTGTAGTTGCCCTTTTCATCCTTGTAAGGTGGAAGGAAAGCCCTGCATCCCATTGGAGAAAATACGTTGCCTTCGTAGTTGGCACGCATCTTCTTGGCAGAAATGTAGTCAGGGTACATCCTTTTAGCTGTACATCTAATCGCAAGAGATGTTAAATAATAATATTTTGAGTCCTTGTTGATGTTATTTTCATCAAGAACGTAAATTAGCTTAGGAAAGGCTGGTGTAACATAAACACCTGCATCATTTTTTATCCCTTGGATTCTTTGCTTTAAGATTTCTTCGATTATCATTGCAACTTCATCAACATATTGGTCGTCATCTTCAAGCCACATGAATAAGGTAACGAAAGGTGCTTGACCGTTGGAAGTCATCAAGGTATTTATTTGATATTGGATTGTTTGGATTCCACTTTCAAGGTCCTTCTTAGTCATTTGATTTGCCATTTTCTCTGCAAGTTCAATATCTCCAAGAGTGTCAAGGGCAAGGGAAAGGTTCTTTTCGTAAGACCTTCTTAGGTACTTGCCAAGACAAGAGATATTAATACTTTGGCCACCATATTGGTTTGATGCAATTTGAGCAATGATTTGTGTCATAACATTGCAGGCAACTTGAAAGGACTTTGGAGTTTCAATCATCTTGCCATTAACAACAGTTCCATTGTCAAGCATGTCCTTCATGTTAACTAGGCAGCAGTTGAAAATTGGTTGGATAAAGTAGTCCATGTCGTGGATGTGGATTGCGCCAGATTCGTGTGCTTCTACTAAATCTCCTGGAATCATCTTTCTCTTGGCAATATCCTTTGAAACTTCTCCTGCTATTAAGTCTCTTTGAGTAGAGGCAATAACAGCATTTTTGTTGGAGTTCTCGTCCATTAGGTCTTCGTTTGTTTCGTTTAAGAGACCAAGAATATCATCATCAGTAGTGTTTTGTTCACGCTTAAATTGTTGAACAGACTTGTAAGACTCGTAGGCCCTAGCAGTAGCTGGGTTGTCGTTTTGAATCAAACGGTAATAAACTTCTCCTTCTATATCATAAATAGAAAGAGGAAGGTCTTTTTCTCCTGCCAACTTTTCGATTTCATTTGCAATTTCAAGAGCTTGACCCTCTATGTAGACACCAGAACTCGAGTGCATTGCCTTTTCAATGGCAATTACAATTTTAGCCTTGTCAAAGTCAACTTTTTTTCCGTTTCTCTTGATAACTTGTAACATTTTTTCCATCTCTCCTTTTATATAAATATATGAACGCTCCTTTTTTATTACGGATATAATTATACTACATATAGTGTATGAAAGCCATGAGGAAAACATATATTGTGTAAATAATTATTAAAACTCAAAAAGTCAAGTCTTTTTAAGAAGATTTTGCTGAAAAAATTTTTATCCTTTGATATAATCGACCTAGATTAGGAGGGACCATGTTAAAAATATTTACAGACCTATTAGATCCCTTTTTGTGGGGACTTTTTCCAATAATAAGAAAATTTGAAAGAAAATATAAAAATTTTGATTATGAATTTGTCATGGGAGGACTAATTGGCAACTACGAAGAATTTTTGCCAGAGAACTTTAGGGACAAAAACTCAGTAGATCTTGGCAACAAAATTCTCTTTGATATGTACAGGGCCACAGGAACTATAACTCACATGCCAGGCTTTCCATCATCGCCAGACCTATTCACAGAAGACTACAAGTCTTCTTATCCACTAGACAAGTATTTCATCTCGGTTAAAGAGTTGGATAGGGACCTAGCCAAGGACTACATGAGGAAGTCCTTAGAAGAAGCCATAATTTTTGGGAAAAATATATTTAAATTAGAAGTCCAAAAGGAAATCCTAGATGGCTTTGGTCTGGACTATGATGAATTTTTATTTAATTATGAAAACTCTCACGACTTGTTCCTACAGGATAGGATGGAGGCCTTTGACTACAGGGTAAAGAAGCTACCAGGATTTTTAATTACAAAAAACTCCAGAGTCCTACAAAACATCATGGACTTCTCAAGGGTTGAAGAATTTTTCTTAGAAAACCTAGACCTAGAAGAGAGGGAAGAAGGTCTTAGCGAAGAAGAAAAAATCTTGGACTACATAAGGTCCTATGATTTGGTCTTAAAAGATGAAATTAAAATTGCCTTTGGAGATGAAAATATCTTAGAAGACCTTATAAGAGATGGCAAGGTTGAAATTAAAAAAATTAATTCCTTTGAGATAGTGAAAATAATTTAAAATTTGTAGACAAGGCACTAAATTTGTGCCTTTTTTTCTGCAAAAAATTATTAAATTTGTTATAATATTTGCCGGAGACGGTATTATTCTTATAAACCGTACTTAAATATTTATAATTAAATATTTCTCCAAAATAAATTTTTAAGGAGAGAATGATGAAGGTACTAAGAAATGTACAAGAAGCTTTGGAATTTACTAAAGGAAATTACCAAAAGTCTGTGGGTTTGGTTCCTACTATGGGATTTTTGCACGCAGGTCACAAGTCACTTATGGATGAGGCGAGAAAGAACAACGACGTCGTAATCGTGTCTATTTTTGTAAATCCAACACAATTTGGACCTGGCGAAGACTACGAATCTTACCCAAGAGACGAAGAGAGAGATTTTAAACTCTGTGAAGAGGCTGGAGTTGACGCAGTGTTCACACCAGACCCAGAGGAGTTTTATCAAAACCACAAAACTTACGTAACTATCGAAGATTTAAAGGACAACTTATGTGGCAAGACTCGCCCAATTCACTTTAGGGGAGTTTTAACTGTTTTAACAAAGTTATTTAACATCTTTAGACCTACTAGAGCCTACTTTGGCAGGAAGGATGCCCAACAGTTTTTAATTGTTAAAAAGGCAGTCAAGGACTTAAATTTTGGGATCGAAATTGTTCCTTGCCCAATTAAAAGGGAAGATGACGGACTTGCAATCTCATCAAGAAATGTTTACTTGTCTGATGAAGAGAGAAAGGCCGCACCAGTTCTCAATAGGGCCCTAGAAAAGGGTAAGGCTGCCATGAAAAAGGGAATGAAGGCAGAAGATTTGATTAAAATCATTGAAGACGAAATAAAGACAGAAGACCTTGCTGATATTGAGTATGTTCAAGTTGTTGACACAGAAGAAATAAGGGACATGGATGTCATTGATAGAGACTGCCTTGTTGCCCTTGCTGTTAGGTTTGGCACAACTAGACTTATAGACAACTTTTTCTTCGAGGTTTGAAATGTTTAGAAAAATTTCAACCTATATAGAAAAATATCTGATCTTAATTATCCTACTTCTTTCTGCAACTGCCCTAAGGTACCCAGATGCCTTTAAAGGGATGACAAATTACACATCCCTCTTCTTGGCAGCGGCCATGTTTGGGATGGGAACTAGCATAGAAGTCAAGGACTTTAAAAATCTGTTAAAGGCACCAAAACTTATATTTTTGGGAGCCCTTTGCCAGTACACAATTATGCCCCTCTTGGCACTTTTCTTGTCAGTGATTTTTAAATTGCCAAAGGACATAAGCCTTGGGGTAATCCTTGTTGGAACTTGCCCTGGTGGTACAGCATCTAATGTTTTGAGTCATATTGCTGAAGGAGACTTGGCTTATTCTGTGCTACTTACAGTTGCCTCAACTTTACTTGCCCCAATCTTGACTCCACTTCTTGTCTATATGATGGCAGGATCTTTGGTTGAAGTTTCCTTTATGGCCATGTTTATGTCTATTGTTAAGGTAATTGTACTTCCAGTAGTACTGGGAATTATTGCCAATACACTTTTAAAGGAAAGAATTAAGAAGGTGGATTTTATTTTCCCACTTATTTCTTCTATAGCAATTGCCCTTATCATTGCGGCCATTGTGGGACTTAACGCAGAAAAAATTATGACTTCAGGACTTTTAGTCTTTGGAGTAGTTATTATCCACAATATTTTGGGCCTTGGTCTTGGACTTGGTCTTGGAAAATTAGTGGGACTTGACTACGACAAGCAGTCAGCCCTATCAATTGAAGTTGGCACACAAAACTCTGGTCTTGCAGTAGTTCTTGCAAACACAAACTTTGCAATGAACCCACTTGCAGCCCTACCAGGAGCAATTTTCTCTGTAGTTCAAAACCTAATTGGTTCAATATTTGCCCACTATAGGGAAAGTCAAAGAGAAAAGAAATTAGAAGAAGTCAAGTTAAATATATAAAAATAAAACCAAGGTTTTAGGTAAAACTAAGACCTTGGTTTTTTACTTGCGATTTTTTATTTTTCGTGAACTCTCTTGCAAGTCATGTGCTGGATGTTAAAGGAATAGACTAGGGCGTTTTTAAAACTTCTCTCCATAACTCCATTTATTTCTGACATTGAAGGATAATATCTCGATGCAAGTTCAATTAGTTTTTTGGCGGCTAAGTCTCTGTCCTCTATGATTTCAATTTCTCCAAAGGCCACTAGGCTATTTAGATAGTAGGACCAGCCATTGTCTGAAAGCTCTTGGTCCCCATAAGTAACAAAGCAGGCCTTATTATTCTTCCTGATGCAGTCAAGCTTGTAGCCACTTTTTGCTCCGTGAAAATAAATTTTATTTTCTTCATTGTCATATAAAAAATTTATGGGAATAGAATAGGGGTATCCATCTTCGCCATTTAAAGATAGGACGCCTCTCTTATTTTTCATAAGCAAGCTCTTAGCTTCTTCAAGGGGAAGCTCTTGCTTTATTCTTCTCATTTCTCTAAACATTTTCCACCTCTTTTTATAATTATAGCAAATTTATTGCTCTTATATATTGAGAATTAAAGTCGTGATATAATTAGCCTATGGATAAATTATACAATATTTTTAAAAATATAAGATTTTCTAGTGAAGATGAAATTGAAGAAAAAATTTACGAAGACGATGGGATAAAAGTTATTAGGACAATGTCCCTAGACCAAGTCACAGGCTTTTATGACCAAGATGAACTTGAAATAGTCTTCTTGTTAAAAGGGAAGGCCCAAATAGAATATGAAGATGGAAGGAGACTTGACTTAGGAGAAGGGGACAGCCTAGTAATAAGACCCCACGAGATCCACAGGGTTTCCTGGCAGGAGGAGGCAGTTTGGCTCTGTATTTTTAGGAAGTAGGACTTTATTAGAAGATGGCAAAAATTTATGACTTTATAAAAATTTATGAACTTGGAAATTATTGTTTTAACATAGAGAGATTTTATTTTTCTAATGTTACATTTTAAAATTAAGTCATAAAAAAGCACCTACTCTCGTAGATGCTAAAATTTATTTTTTTCTTTCTTCAATGAGTTTATTATACTCCTCTTCTAGTTTTTTTCTTTCCTCTTTAGGTAACTCCATTGCTAGTCTAGAACTTATGGAAGATATTCTAAAATCAAGTAATAAACTATCTCTATCCTTGCTACTCGTTGTTTTCTCTTTTTTATTTTTGTATTGTGATAAACTACCTTTAAAATTTTTGATTCTTTTATCTTCTATAATCAAAAGTGTATCTGCTAGGTTATTTATAAACTCCTCATCATGACTTACAAATATAAATGGTCTATCATAAGATTTCAATAGATTTTCTAAACTTTCTATTGCTCTTATATCTAAAAAGTTTGTCGGTTCATCAAAAATAAGATAGTTAAAATCAGAAGTTAATATTTTAGCCAACTTTACCTTGGCTTTTTCTCCATCACTTAAAATACTTACAATCTTGTGGACATCATTAGTCTTAAATCCTAATCTCGCAAGAACAATTCTTGTCATTGTTTCATCATATATAGATGTATTTAATACATTTGCTAGGATATCAGCATCTTCTTCTAAAATATCACTCATTTGACTAAAATAACCTATTTTAAGATTTGGATGCACCCATACATTTTCTTGATTTAGAATCATATTTACAAGGGTGGTTTTTCCACTTCCATTTTCTCCTATAAGAGCTGTTTTAGAATTATTTTTTATTTGAAAGTTGGATTTTTCAAATAAAATCTTATTTCCAAACTCTTTATTTAGCTTTTCTCCTCTTATCAAAACTTTAGAGTGGAGTTGTTTATTATCTGGAATGGATAGTTGTATTTCTGTTTCTTCTTTAGGTTTTTCTTTTACTTCTAGTTGATCTATTCTGGATTCTACAGATTTTACTTGTTTATCTAGTTTTTTCTTGTTTTCTTGACCGCCCATCTTATGGAGCCTTGCTTCTGAGTTTCCCATCCTTTTAGGCGTGGTTCTTACTTTTGATGATTGTTCTTTTATATTGCTAGCTAAATTTTCAAGTCTTCTTTTTTCTTTTATAAAATTTGAATACTCTTTTTCTTTAAACTTAAGTCTTTTCTCTCTTTCTTCAAGATAGAATTTGTAGTCCCCATTATATTCTTCAATTCTTCCGTTCTTTAATTCTAAAATCTTTTTACAAGTTTTATTTATGAAATCACGATCATGCGAAATTAGAAGATATCCAACTTTTCTTGAATTTAGCTTTCCTATGAGTTCTTCCTTTTGCTTTAAGTCTAAGTGAGATGTAGGCTCGTCGATTAATAGAAATTTAAAACTATCTGATAATAGGTCTGTTAGCTTTAATCTTTGCTCTTCGCCTGGACTATAGTTGTCATTAGCCCTTAACTGTGATTTAGAGTAGGTTTCATCAGAAAAGTACTTGGCTTTACTGTCATAATTTAATAAATAACCCAGTTCTCTATCCACTCTTACTTGACCAGTATAGTCTTTATCTAAGCCTAATATTATTCTTAAAAAAGTAGTTTTACCCTTACCATTTTCTCCTATTAAGGCTATCTTTTCATTTTTATTTATTGATAAACTATCAATTTCAAATAGCTTTCTATCTGGTAAAGTTTTTATTAAGTCTTGTATATATATCATAAATCCTCCTATGTTTTTGTGAGAGGATTTCTTTTCCTCTCTTAGTTATTTAGAAAATTATTTGTGTTAATCATTTATCTGTACCTCCTAATACTATTCCATAATAGATACCCAATTCAGAATACTATAAGCCCTTTGCCATAAGAAACCGATTCACTTGTATAATTACTACATCTTATATCCCTATCAAGAGCCAGAATTGTAGTAATAACTCCCTCTATCTTTTAGATCTTCATTTTATAATATTTTTTCAAAACTATATAAGAAGATTTAAAGATATAATTATGTTTTAAAAAACTTATCAAAACATCTTAACTTAAGTAATGAATACACAAAAATAGGGAAGAGTTAAGACTCTTCCCTTAATTTTTATCTTTATAAGTTTATTTATTTCTCAAAAATTCGTCGATTGACTTCGCGGCATTTTTACCAGCACCCATGGCGAGGATTACTGTTGCAGAACCTGTAACTGCATCTCCACCAGCAAAGATTTCTTGGCGAGATGTTTGGGACTCTTCATTTACAATGATGCCGCCCCAATTTTCTATGTCAAGATTTTTTGTAGTTGAAGAAATTAGTGGGTTTGGATTTGTTCCTAGAGCCATGATAACTGTTTGGAAGTTCTCTTCATAGTCACTTCCTTCAATGGCAACTGGCCTTCTCCTGCCAGATGCATCTGGTTCTCCAAGTTCGTTTCTCACGCACTTCATTCCCTTAACCCAGCCCTCGTCATCTCCAAGGATTTCAACAGGTGCAGTTAGCATTTCAAACTTAATGCCCTCTTCCTTGGCGTGGTGGACTTCTTCAGTCCTTGCAGGTAATTCCTTTTCTGTACGTCTGTAGACAATAGAAACGTCGGCCCCAAGTCTCTTTGCAACTCTTGCAGCATCCATGGCAACATTGCCGCCGCCAATAACTGCAACTTTTTCTCCAACGTTAACTGGAGTGTCGTACTCTTCGTCAAAGGACCTCATGAGGTTATTTCTTGTCAAGAATTCGTTGGCTGAATAAACACCATTTAGGTTTTCGCCAGGAATATTCATAAACTTAGGTAGGCCGGCACCTGATCCAATAAAGACTGCTTCGAAGCCTTCCTTGATGAGGTCGTCTATAGTTTCAGTCCTTCCTATTACAAAGTTGTTTTCAAACTTAACTCCAAGCTTTTTGATGTTTTCAACTTCGTATTCAACAACTTCGTCTGGAAGCCTAAATTCTGGAATACCGTATATTAAAACTCCACCAGATTGTTGGAGGGCTTCAAAAACCGTCACGTTGTAGCCCATTTTCGCAAGTTCACCTGCACAAGTAAGGCCTGCTGGACCTGCTCCAACTATTGCAACCTTCTTGTCAATCTTTCTGATGTCGGCACTTTCTTGGATTTGGTGACGTCTTGCATAGTCAGCTGCAAATCTTTCAAGCTTACCAATAGAAACTGCGTCGCCCCTATTTAAGAGGACACATCTTTCTTCACACTGAGATTCTTGTGGACAAACCCTGCCGCAAACTGCAGGAAGAGAGGTGTAAAGGGAAAGAACCTTGTAGGCTTGCTCAAAGTTGCCACTTGCAATTTCCTTTATAAAGCCAGGTATGTCAATGGAAACTGGGCAGCCTTCAACACAGCCAGGTTTCTTACAGTTTAGACATCTGGAAGCTTCTGTTGCTGCTTCTTCGGCAGTGTAGCCAAGGCAAACTTCCTTGAAGTTTTTGTTTCTTTCATCAGGTGCTTGTTCAGCAATTGGAACCTTTTTAAACCTGTCTTCAGCTTTCTTTATTTCAAAGTCTTGATTGTCCTTTAAAGAAGTCTCGGCCTTGTGGTCAGATACTGCAAGGTCCATTGTGCAGTGGTGGTCAGCAATTGTTTGAGTCTTCTTGTTGTCAATGTATTGTCTTTGTCTTTTCATGGCAGAATCGAAGTCAACTAGGTGACCGTCAAATTCTGGGCCATCGACGCAGGCAAACTTAGTTTTTCCATCAATGGAAACACGACAAGCACCACACATGCCAGTTCCATCAACCATAATTGGGTTTAGGGAAACTGTTGTTGGAAGGTCGTACTTCTTAGTAGTTAAGCAGACAAACTTCATCATTATCATAGGCCCAATGGAAACCACTTGGTCGTAGTGTTTCTTTTCATTTTCCACAAGGTCCACAATTTTGTCAGTAACAAGACCCTTGAAGCCATAGGATCCGTCATCAGTTGCTATGTATAAGTTGTCGCAAACGGATTTTAATTCATCTTCAAGGATTACAAATTCTTTGGACTTTGCTCCAATGATTATGTCGCAGTGAAGGCCCTTGTCCTTAAAAAATTTGGCTTGAGGATAAACTGGTGCAGTACCAACTCCACCTGCTACGAATAAGTATCTCTTGTCCTTTAGGTCTTCTAGGTCCATGTCATAAAAATCTGATGCGTGGCCAAGAGGTCCAACAAAGTCTTTGAAGCTTTCTCCTTCTTCATAGGCTGCAATCTTCTTTGTAGATTCACCAGAAGCTTGGACAACTATTTGGACAGACCCTCTATCTACGTCGTAATCAGAAATAGTTAGGGGAATTCTCTCAGAATACTTGTCAGCAATTAAAATAACAAATTGGCCTGGTTTTGCAGATGCTGCAATCTTTGGCGCATATATGTCAAATAAAAATATATTTGGCGCAAGTTCTTCTTTTCTTAAAATTTTTGGCAAAATAATCACACTCCAAGATTATTATAGCATAAGGGCAATTGTTCTTGATGGGAAATTTAATATAGTAAGATTATTTATTTAAGATTATAAGGAGACCACAAATGTGAAAAAATATTTACTAATGTGTAAATTTCAAGTATATTATAAATAAGGTGGTTGAAATGAGAAAATTTTCAAGAGAAATAAAGAAAGTCGTGATAAAGGTTGGGTCTTCATCCATAACCCACGACAATGGAAAAATAAATTTACAAAAAATCGACGAGCTCTGCTTTGAAATTGCAAACCTAAAGAACCAAGGCTATGATGTTGTCCTTGTTTCTTCAGGTGCCATTGCAGCAGGGCGTGCAAAATTAAATCTAGTGGAAAGGCCAAAGGAAACTTCTGACAAGCAGGCTGCTGCAGCAGTAGGTCAAGTTGCCTTGACAAATATTTACGACAGGTCTCTTGTATCCTATGGCTACAATTCTGCCCAAGTCCTACTCACAAGGACTATTGAAGTTGACGAGGAGATGAGGGTCAATGCAGAGAATACCTTTGAGAAACTCTTGGGCATGAATGTAATCCCAATAATAAATGAGAACGACACAATTTCTACTTATGAAATTAAGTTCGGGGACAACGACACCCTCTCGGCAGTTATTGCCAGGATGATTGATGCAGACTTACTTATTATGCTAACAGACATAGAGGGACTTTATACTGACGACCCGAGAAAAAATCCTGAAGCAAAAATTATCCATGAGGTTGCAAACATAAAAGACGTGGAAGGCATGGCCAAGGAAACTAATTCTAATGTTGGAACAGGTGGCATGTACACCAAGATTAAGGCGGCCAAGCTTGCCATAGAAAAGGACATAGAAGTTGTAATTGGATCTGGAGAAAACATGAAGATCATTAGGGATATAATAAAAGGAGAAGAAATTGGAACATATTTTAAGTGTTAAAGAACTGGGAAAGATTGCAAAGGAAGCATCCTACAAGTTAAAAAAATTAAAAACTAAGGAAAAAAATGCCATGCTTCTCGAAATCAAGAAGGCTCTTTTATCTGAAAAGGAAAATATTTTAAGGGCTAACGAAGAAGACATCAAGAAGGGTAGAGAAAATAAGATGCCTGAAGGCCTAATCGACAGACTTCTTTTAACTGATGAGAGAATCGAAGGCATGGCCAAGTCCATTGACGAAGTTATTGACTTTAAGGACCCAGTGGGCAAGGTCCTATCAATGGAAGAAAACTATGCAGGCCTTTTAATTGGTAAGAAGACTGTCCCAATGGGAGTTATTGCCATAATTTATGAATCAAGACCAAATGTAACTCTTGATGCAGCTATTCTTTCTCTCAAGGCTTCAAGTGCCATTATCCTTCGTGGGGGCAAGGAGTCCATCAAGTCCAACATAGCCATAGCTGATGCCATTAGACTTGGGATAAAAAATGCTGGCTACGATGAGAACTTTGTTCAAATTGTAAAGGACACGTCAAGAGAATCCTCAAAGGAATTGATGCAACTAAAGGGTTATGTTGATCTCCTACTTCCAAGAGGATCATCATCTCTTATTAACTCAGTAGTTGAAAATGCCAAGGTACCTGTGATTGAAACAGGAGTGGGCAACTGCCACATCTATGTTGACGATATGTGCGATATTGAAAATGCTGTCAAGATTATTGAAAATGCAAAGACTCAAAGAATTGGAGTTTGCAATGCAGTGGAATCTCTTGTCTTAAATAAAAATCTGCCAGATGAGTTTTTTGATTTATTTAACCAAGTTGTTGAAAAGTATGACATCAAGGTTCATGCAGATGAAGCCGCTCTTCCTAAGATTAAAAATGCTGTAAAGGCAGAAGAAGATGACTACGGCAGAGAATATTTGGATTACGAAGTTTCTGTTAAGACAGTTGATGATGTAGATGTTGCTATTGACCACATCACAAGATATTCAACAGGCCATTCAGAATCTATTTTGACAGAATCTTATGAAAGGGCCATGAAGTTCTTAGAAGAAGTTGACTCAGCCTGTGTCTATGTAAATGCCTCAACAAGATTTACTGATGGAGGAGAATTTGGCAAGGGAGCAGAACTTGGGATTTCAACACAAAAACTCCACGCAAGAGGACCAGTTGGTCTTGACGAACTTGTGAGTTATAAGTATATAATTTTTGGTCATGGAGAATACAGGAAGTAAGGATTTTTAGGATCTTGTAGTAGATTTTTTAAATTAATAATTTTATCTGTTTGTTGTAAGATCAAATTTTTTAAAAATTAGATTTAGAAAAGAATTTAGAATATAAGTAGAGAATTGATTTTAAAATTAAATTTTACAAAGAATTTTGAAAGAACTTAATAAGAAAATATTTTTTGAAGTCGGCAGGTCATCCTGTCGATTTTTTTGTAGAAATTTTTATGAAAAAAATTATTTTATTTTAATTACTTTATGATGTCCTTTTAAAATATTGCAGGGAAGGAAGATGTGAAAATAATTTGGAAAAGAGAGGGAGGTTAAAGGTAGTTAAAAGAGAGGGATAAAATAATTAATAAAAATTAATATAAAAGGAAGTGTAGAAGTAAAATAATAAGAAGATAAAAATGCTTAAAATTTTACATGTAGAAATAAATTTGTATTGGTAGAAGAAGATCTATTAAGTTTTATGATTCCAATATGTCGTAGGCTTAAATTCAAAATAAAAGACAAAAGATAAGTAGAAAAAATTACAAAAAAAGAAGAAGCTTTAAAGCCTCTTCTTAATTTATTAATTTAAAGAAAAATTTTAAGCGGGATTAGTAGCATCCTTATCCTTGTCTCCATCATTGTTCTTATTTAAAAGTTTTTGAGTGACAAATATAACTGCTAGGGCACCAAGACCAATGGCATCTGTAAGAAGCTTTGGATCAAGTAGTGCAAAGGCAGCTCCAAGAAGGATTACTCTTTGCCAAATTCTTAGATTTCCAAATAGGTAGGATTCAACTGTACCTGCCAAGCAGATTGTACCAATAAGAGCAGTTATTATTGTTGGGACAGCTGCTGTGATTGGTAACCAGTTAACTGTAGTTCCAGCTACTGAATCAACCATAATCAAGTGTGGGTTAATAACAAAGATGTAAGGTATGATAAAGGCACCTATTGCAAGTTTAAAGGCTTGGAAGCCAGTCTTCATTGAGTTGGCACCTGCTATACCTGCTCCTGCGTAAGCTGCTAGGGCAACTGGAGGAGTAACGTCAGCAACTACACCAAAGTATAGGATAAATAAGTGAGCTGACATTAGGTTTACACCAAGTTTTGTTATTGCTGGAACAGCCATTGTTGCAAGTACTATGTACTTAGCAGTAGTTGGAAGTCCCATACCAAGGATAATTGATGAAATCATTGTTAAGAATAGAGTTGGGATAAGTTTACCCTTAGCTATAAGTACAATAACTTCTGCAATCTTAAGACCGAAACCTGTAAGTGTAACAACACCTACGATCATACCAGCACAAGCACAGGCACAAGCTACACCAACGGCACCCTTAGCACCTGCTTCCATTGCTCCAAGTATGTCCTTAGGAGTAAAAGAATCGTCTTTTTTAATAAGTGAAGCTGCGAAAGCAACTACAACACCAATAACTATACCAGTTAAGGCAGCCATTGTTGGTGGATATTGTTTAACCAACATGAAGATGATGGCAATTAGAGGTAGAGTTAAGTAACCTTGTTTTCTTAAAATATTTGAAACCTTTGGAAGGGATTCTCTAGGCATTCCCTTAAGGCCAAGTTTACATGCTTCTAAGTGAACCATTGTACCAACAGCTATATAATAGAGAACTGCTGGGATAATAGCAGCCTTTACAATTGAAATGTAAGGGAATCCAGTGAAGTCAGCCATGATAAAGGCAGCAGCACCCATTACTGGAGGCATGATTTGTCCACCAGTAGATGCAGTAGCTTCAACGGCACCTGCGTAGTGAGGTTTGTATCCAACAGATTTCATTAGAGGAATTGTAAAAGCACCAGTAGTAACTGTGTTAGCTACAGATGATCCTGAGATGGAACCCATAAGTCCTGATGATAAAACTGATGTCATGGCTGGACCTGATCTTGTAGAACCAGTAAGAGCGTAAGCGAAGTCTATAAAGAATTCACCAACACCAGTCTTGTCTAGGAAGGATCCAAACAAGATAAACATAAAAACGAATGTAGAAGATACTCCAAGTGGTGTACCCATAATACCTTCAGTAGTCATGTACATGTGAGAAACAATTCTAGTTACGTTAAAACCTCTGTGGGCAAAAACACCTGGCAAGTGTCTACCAAAGTAGGCAAATAGTAGGAACACTATTGTTACTATTGGAAGCTCTGGACCAACAACTCTTCTTGTAACTTCTAGAGTAAGAAGAACTGCAAGAACACCAAGTACCATATCAGTAGTGGACATTTGACCACCCTTTAAGGCGATGGCTTCAACGTTAAAGAATATGTAGCCCCAAACACCAATTGATAGAATCATTAATACCCAATCCATAATATCTATTTTGTCTTTAGATGATTTTTTAAATCCAGGATAAAGGGCAAAGCCAAGTGTAAAGGCAAAGATTAAGTGAAGTGATCTTTGCTTCATAGCTAGTAATGTGCCGTGCCATGCTGTAAATAGATGGAAGGCAGACATTAAAATTGCAACGATTGTAATGAATAAGGCAACCTTACCAGTTAGCTTACGGAGCTTACTAGTTTCAAGGTCGTATTGTTCCATTAACTCATCTACGTCCATAGCACCAAGCTCTTCAGCAGATTTAATGGCGCTGGCTTCTTGTTCCGTAGTGTTATTTTCTAAATTTTCATTTAATTTTTTATCTTTATCGCTCAATTTGGCACCTCCTTAGTGCGTAATCCAAAAGTGAAATGTGTTCGGTAGAAAATTCTAGGGCCTCTCTTGGCTCAGAAAAATCCAAAAAGGGAGTAGTCTTTCCATTTATTACAAGCTTATGATTGGCTACGACGGCCCCAGTCCTATAAATAACAGTTTCAAAGGGAACATTCATATCATATAAACAAAAACTTCCATCTTCAGCATACTTAAACTTGTAAATTAAATTAACAGGAAGACCGGCGCCCTGGTCGCGGTATCTTTGTTCCATTAAGATGAGCTTGCCATCTCGAACTTCATACCACTCACTAGTCTCAGACCTTTCAACAGAATGAGTGTAGACTATGCCGAACCTCTCCTTATCCTTTAAGTGAAAAATCTTTAATACATCTCCATTAAAATATGATTTTATAATTATTGCATCAATTTTCACAAAGGATAAAATAAAAAAAACTAATATAATAAAGAGTATTGGAAAGATCAAAGTCTTTCCAATGCCCTCTTTATTCTTGCCACTCATTATTTTTTAACTTCATCAAAATATTTTTGTGCACCTGGGTGAAGTTCAATACTCATACCATCAAGAGCCTTATCAAGAGCGATGTCTCCACCTCTTGCGTGAGATTCTTTCATAGTATCAAGGTTTTCAAATAATAATTTTACGATATTGTAAGCATCTTCTTCAGCCATTCTTTCGTCAACAGCTAGCATAGATTGTACTGCTACTACAGAAATTTCTTCATCTTGTCCCTTGTATTCAGATGGAGTGATGTGTAGGTTAACATAGAAAGGATACTTAGCAATAAGAGCTTCAGCCTTGTCTTCTGCAATTGGAACTAGGTGAACATCATGTGTAGTTGCTAGTTCAGTTATAGCTGAAGATGGGATAGCTGCAGTTAAGAATGTAGCGTCGATTTGACCAGATTTAATTTGGTCAGCAGCTTCTGCGAAGGATAGGTAGTCAACTTTTCCTAAGTCATCGTAAGTAATTCCGTGAATATCAAGAATTTGTTTTACGTTAACTTCAACACCAGAACCTGGAGCACCAACAGCTACTCTCTTGCCCTTAAGATCGTCTATAGTTTTAATGCCAGAATCATCAGATGCAACGATTTGTACGATTTCAGGATATAGACAGCATAGTCCTCTAAGACTAGGTTTCTTTTCTCCTTCGAAGATATCAGTTCCATTTACAGCATAGTAAGCAACGTCGTTTTGGATAAATGCAATTTCTGCGTCTCCCCTAGTTACAAGTTCAACGTTTTCCTTAGAAGCACCAGTAGCTTGTGCAGTTGCTGTGTAGTTAACTCCTGCATTGTTAAGAATGTTAGATAGTGCTCCACCTAGTGGGTAATATGTACCACCAGTACCACCAGTTGCAACTGACATGAATCCACCCTTAGTTTCCATTAGGCCTTCAGCAGTGATATCGCCAGTAGCTTCTTCAGTCTTAGCTGTTTCTTCAGTCTTAGTAGCGTTTGCATTTTCTTTCTTTGCATTGTTTCCGCCACCACCACATGCTGTTAGTGTAAGTGTAACCACAGCAATTAGCATGATTAACGTCGTCAATTTTTTCTTAGTCATAATATAATACCTCCTTGACTTTATTCAAATAAACTAATCATGAAAATGTTTATCTGATGATTAAATAGTACAATACTTAAAAAGATTTGTCAATCTATTAATAAGCTTGAACAAGGGATACCTGAAGAATAAATTATAAAAAGTAAAAAAATTGAAAACGGTTTTATAATGTGGATTAAAATTATATGTTTAAGGAAAATAATTTTTTGCAAGAAATTTATCTTAATTTAGTGACTTAACAATACAAATTAAGGGGTTAGAAGAAAAAAATATTTTATATGCTTAGTATTTATAGTAAAATAATTGTACTTTGAAAAAATAAATTTAAAGTTTGATAAAAAATATTTGGACAACAAAAGGACGAAAAATGAACAAAAGATTTACTAATGAAAGATTAATGAAATTTCAAATTTTAAATGGAGCTCAGCTAAAGTACATCGCCTTTGGGTCCATGTTAATTGATCACATAAATAAGGCCCTTATTTGGCCCAACTTAGATGGAGGATACTTATCAATATTAAGTTTCATCTTTGACGTAATAGGACGTATTGCCTTTCCGCTTTTCTCTTTTTTTATAGTGGAAGGATTTTTTAGGACTGGCAACAAGAAAAAATATCTCTTTAACTTATTGTTTTTTGCAATAATTTCAGAAATTCCCTATGACATGTTTTCTTCTAAGGTTATATTAGAATTTAGATTGAATAATGTACTCTTTTCTCTTGCCTTATCCTTAATTACTATTTGGATTCTCGATGAATTTAGAAAAAGATACGAAGAAAAAATTGGAAGGTTGTGGATTTTATTTTCTATTCCACTCCTTATAATTATGTTTTTTGTTTCTACCTTTGTGTCAGGTGACTACGACTTCCACGCAATTATGACGGCCTTTGTATTTTATATTTTTTATGAAAGACCAGTGGCTGGAGCAATTTGTGCCTACCTCACAATAGTAAAAGAGGTTTGGTCAATTCTTGGATTTGGATTAACTGTGATGTATAATGGTGAGAAGGGAAAACAGAATAAAATTTTTAATTATTTGTTTTATCCAGTCCATCTTTTAATTCTTGGACTTTTGAGGATGTATTTTAATATTTAATTTTTAACTTAGGACGCTTTGGCGTCTTTTTATTTTTTAAATTAGTTTATAAATTAAAAAAATAAAAATTAGGAGGTAATAGATGAAAGGAGAAAATATTTTAGGAAGAGAAGATATAAAAAAGTTACTTATACAGTTTGCCTTGCCAAGTATTTTTGCCCTAATAATAAGTTCTCTCTATAACATTGTGGACCAAATTTTTATTGGGAACTCTGTGGGAATGTTAGGCAATGCAGCTACAAATGTAGCCTTTCCCCTTGTGACAATTTGTACGGCTCTTGCCCTCTTGTGTGGAATAGGTGGAGCTGCAAATTTTAATATTTCATTGGGAAGAGGAGAAGAAGAACTTGCAAGACACTATATTAGAAATGCCCTAAGTCTTGCCACTATAGCAGCACTTATCTTTACAATAATAACTCACATATTTATGGGAAGTTTTTTAAAGGTCTTTGGTGCAACAAAGGAAATTATGGACTATGCCATAGAATATGTTTCTATAACTTCCTATGGATTCATATTTTTAATTCTCGTAAATGTGGGTTCGACTTTAATAAGAGCTGACGGGTCACCAAAGTTTTCAATGTACTGCATGGTAGTTGGAGCCCTTATAAATTTAATTTTGGACCCAATTTTTATATTTGTCTTTGAAATGGGAATGGCAGGAGCTGCTTACGCAACAGTTCTTGGACAATTCTTTTCTTTTCTATTAATAATATTTTATTTTGCAAGACATTTTAAGTCTGTTAACTTAGAAGGAAAATATTTTGAATTACAATTTGATAAGATAATTAATATTGCAAGACTTGGAGCAGCGAGTGGATTTAACCAAGCAGCTATACTATTTGTTCAAATCCTAATGAATAATTTTTATAGATATTATGGATCCTTGTCAGAATATGGAGCCAACATACCCCTTGCTGCAGTGGGAATTGTCATGAAGGTAAACATGATATTTTTCTCTGTCAACATTGGGCTGTCCCAAGGACTTCAACCAATTTCTTCCTTTAATTATGGGGCAAAAAAATATGATAGGGTAGTTGAGGTTTATAAACTTGCAATTAAGTATGCCCTAATAATTTCAACAATTTCCTTTGTAATCTTTCAAGTCTTCCCAAGACAAATAATTATGCTCTTCGGTGGAGGAAGCGAATTGTATTTTGATTTTGCCATAAAATTATTTAGGATCATGCTTTTCTTTACTTTTTTAAATGGAGTCCAACCAGTTACCATGGGATTTTTGACATCAATTGGTCTTGCCAAGAGGGGGATTTTGATTTCTCTTTTAAGACAAGTCCTTCTCCTAGTTCCCTTTGCTTATCTCTACGCAAACTTGTTTGGAGTAAAGGGACTCTTGTACGCACCGCCAACAGCAGATATTATAACTGCCATAGTTACCTTTGTTCTAGCAAAGAAGGTTTTAGATGACTTAAGGGCAAAAACAATTAAATAAAAATTTGAGGCCTTTGGATAAATCATTAACTTAAAGTAAATATAGAATAGTTTTCCAAGGCCTTTTTTAAAGAAAAGTGTTAATTGGTCTAAGCTTATAAATGACCTTGAAAAAGATAAGGATTTCATCTAAAATAGAAATGTAACGAAGTACATAAAATTTTAAGGAGGATGTAAATGAAAGCGTTAATGGTAGATTACATGTCAGACGTAATTGACAAAGGACTTGAAGAAAGAGGTATTGAACTTGATAAGGTTATGCTTCCAACTTCAGAAAAATTAGCAGAAATTATTGAACCTTATGATTTCCTATTCATGAGAGTTGATCCATTCATCAACAAGGAAGTTCTTGATGCTGCTAAAAACTTAAAGGCAATTTTTGTTGGTTCAACAGGAACTAACCACATTGACCTTGAATATGCAAAGGAAAAAAATATTCCAGTTAAAAACTCACCAGGACAAAACGCAAACGCAGTTGCTGAACTTGTTTTTGCTAAAATGTTAGACCTTTACAGAAACTCTGTACAAGCTCAAAACGAAGTTAAAGGTGGAATCTGGAACAAATATAGATGGATTGGTAGAGAACTTAGAAACAAGACTCTAGGAATTTGTGGTTTTGGTGCAATCGGAAGAAGAGTTGCTGAAATCGCTAATGTATTCCACATGGACGTTCTTGCTTATGACCCATTCCTAAAACCAGAAGACATTAAAGTTGATTATGTTAAACTAGTTGATTTCGACGAAATCGTAGCTAACTCTGACATTATCACTCTTCACATGCCACTAACTCCAGACACTAAGGATCTTTTCTCAGCAAAAGAATTCGAAAAAATGAAAGACGGAGCTTGCATCATCAACGCTGCACGTGGTGGAATTGTTAACGAAGAAGACCTATACGACTACATCAAGAATGGCAAACTAGGCGGAGCAAACTTAGATACACTTTCTAACGAACTTGGCTCTGGCGGACTTGACACTCAAGATGTTCCAGTAGAAAACAAACTATTCGAACTTGACAGACTTTATGTTACTCCACACATTGGTGGTTCAACAATTGATGCTCAAGACGATATCGGAAATGTAATCCTAGGAAACTTTGACGAACTTTTCGGAAAATAAGAATAAATAAAATTTAAATTTTAAAGACTGCTTGCTTAGGTGAGCAGTCTTTTTTTCTTGTAGGAAAATATGACTTGTTGACAGGGAAAAAAATTATGATAAAGTTTACTTAATAGAATTGATAAGGAGGAAAAATTATAAAAAAGGAGACAGCATGAAGGACTACTATTCAATGATAATTTTATTTCTTGTCTTCACTGGGATTATCTTTATTTATAATCTCTATGTAAAAAAGAAAAATGAAAAAATTTTAAGACAGGAAATAAGGGAGAACTTTGGAAAAATTCATAGTAAAATCTTCAAGGGAAAAATTAATGGGATACATAAGAGACTTGGAGGAAATGTCAGCGAAATTACTGCCAATGACTTAAACCTTGATGAAGTCTTGACCAAGATGAACCACACTATGTCCAAGATGGGCCTGGAATTTTTTTATTATAGGCTTAGGGACCTCATCTTAGACAAGGATGAACTTACAAGACTTCAAGAGAAGAGAAGACTTTATGAAGGTAAGGAAGAAGAACTTGAAGATCTTCAGTTTCAATTTGGAAAGCTTGGATACTTCAAAGAAGATGTCCTTGAACTCATTGAAGAAGAAATTGAGATCCAAAAAGAACTTGAAGTTTTGGCGAAAGTTTTTTCCTTCACTGCACTTTACATCTTGATTTTATTTATAAGTTTAAGAGCCCAGGCCATTTTATTTATTTTTGCCCTCTTGGCAGTTAACACCTTTATCTACAAGAAGTTTAACGAGATGGCTATGGGAAGGCTTGAAGCTTTAGTTAGATTAAAGGGTCTTTTTTATGTGTCAGAAGGACTTATTAAAAATAAAAATCAAGTCTTCACAGAAGAAATTAATGAAATAGAAAGTATTTTAAGAGACCTTGCTCCCTTAAAGAAGAGTTTGAGGTCCTTTGGATTCTTGACAGGCAATATGGAATTGGACTTTGCAGAAACTTACAGGAATGTTTTATTTTTATCAGAAGCCAGGAGCTTTTCAAAGTCGCAAAGATATTTTAAGAAGTATAGGGAAGAAATCTTTAGACTATATTACCTCTTGGGAAAAATTGACTGCGAAATAGGAATCACTTCTCTATCAAAGGCCTACAAGACTGGAGAAGCAAGTTTTGGAGATAAAATTCTTGGAAAGGACCTCTACAATCCCTTGATAAAAAATCCTGTTCCCAATGACCTTGACTTAAAAAAGTCTATTATCTTGACTGGGTCAAATGCATCAGGCAAGTCGACTTATCTAAGGACTATTGGCATTAATTCAATTTTTGCCCTTAGCTTTGGAATATTTTTTGGAGAAGAATTTGAAATTAAGCCAATGAAAATTACTTCAGCCATAGATATTAGCGACTCTATAATGAAAAACCTCTCCTACTTTATGGCAGAGTCCAGGGCCATTGGTGACATGATAGACGACGAGAGTGAAAAAATAATTTTGCTAGACGAAATTTTTAGGGGAACTAATACCATTGATAGGATTGCATCGGCCACTGCAACTTTAAAATATTTGGCAAAAAATAATCATGTAGTTGCAGCAACTCACGACATAGAACTTACAATGCTTTTAAAAGATTTATTTTCAAACAAGCACTTTGAAGAAAAGATAGAAGCAGGAGACATAAAGTTCGATTACTTATTAAAGGATGGACCAGCCACAAGCAGGAACGCCATTGCCATCTTGGATAACTTAAATTATCCAAGAGAAATAATAGGGGAAGCAAAAAATCTTTCGAGAGAGTTAGAAGAAAAATAAATTTTAAGATCATACTTAGGTAGATTTATACCTAAGTATTTTTTATGCTTTAATACTTTATTTTTATCCTTTATACTAGTAATAAGCGAGAAAATGTTTTTATGGATTGTGAGGGAAAGATGAGAATTTATTTTACTAGACATGGGGAGACTGAGTGGAACAAGCTGGGGATTATCCAGGGACAATTAGACTCGGCACTAACTTCTGAAGGAATGGATATGGGAAGACGCTTGGGCGAGATGTCTAAAGACCTTAATTTTGATAAGGTTTATTCATCTGATCTTGGCCGTGCCTATGACACTGCAAGGTTAATTTGTCCTGATAGGGAAATTATTAAGACCCCTCTTCTTCGTGAAATTGATGTTGGGTCTTGGTCAGGTAAAAATATTAAAGATGTAAAAGTAGAGGATGAAGTCCTTTACAAAAAATATTTTGAAGATCCAAAAAATTATAAGAGACCTGATGGAGAAAGCATTCACGACCTAAGAGACAGGGTGGAAAAATTTTTTGAGAAAGCAGTTTATCCCAATGAAGATGAAAACATCCTTATAGTCACTCACGGTGTGACCATTGTTGCAATCTATTCTCTCATGGAGGGGATTCCTATTGAGGACTTTTGGTCCAATAGGGTGAGGCGAAATGGCGAATTTAATATAGCGGATTATGAAGATGGGACCTTTAAAATTATTAAGAAGGCGCCCAAGAATCCAGTGGACTCAATTTGAGGTGATAATATGACTACTTATGATTTAATTATAATTGGGGCAGGGGCAGCTGGCCTTAGCTCAGCGATTTATGCAGGTAGGGCCCTATTAAAGACTCTTGTCATAGAAAAATTTTCTTTTGGTGGAAGGGTCAACGACACTCCAAAGATAATAAATTATCCTGGCTTTAAAGAAATTGCAGGCAGGGACCTTATTAATGAATTTAGGAAGCAGGCAGAGAGTTTTCCAACTAATGAATTTGCCTATGGAACTGTCAAAAAAATTGAAAAAATAGAAGATGGCTTTAAGCTAACTACCATGAGGAGAAAAGAATTTATTGCCAAGGCAGTTATTATTGCAACAGGAACTTATGCCAAGATGTTAAACGTCCCTGGTGAGACTGAATTTGCAGGACGTGGAGTTTCTTATTGCTCCACTTGTGATGCAGATTATTTTAAGGACAAGAACATACATATACTAGGTTCAGGGGACTTGGCCCTTGAAGAGGCAGATTACCTCTCCAACTTTGCCAATTCCATTAACATGATAATTATCCACGAGGAAGGAAAATTTGATGGCAATCAGCTGGAAGCTGAGAGGATAATGAAGAACCCAAAAATTTCCTATACTTGGCACTCAAAGCTTGAGGGAATAAATGGTGGTGAAAGGGTAAATAGTCTTGACATCTTAGACTTAGATGATAAGACAAAAACCAGGGTCACTTCTGATGGGATTTTCATCTTTGCTGGGATGAGCCCAAATTCTAATTTTGTCAAAGATCTTGTTGAAGTCGATGATTTTGGCTTTATAAAAACTGATGATATGATGAGGACTTCTGTTGAGGGAATTTTTGCCGCAGGTGACATTAGGAACAAGGCCCTTAGGCAAATTGTAACTGCAGCCAATGATGGTGCAGTAGCAACAGTTTATGCAGAAAAGTACATTAGGAAGAGGGGTGTCAAATGAGAGTCTATCCAAGGGGAACAGTGTTATACAACAGAGAAAAGGCCTACAATGGAGTAAATTTAATTTCAACTGCCAAGGACGGGGCCCTAATAACAAAAATGGATGGGACAGAGTTAAAAAGATTTTCTGTTAACCCAATGCCAGCCAAGATGCTGCCAAACAAAAACATTATGAGTATCTCTTCCTTTAGGTCATCGGACTTTGGTGTCAGTGATGGTATCGACCTGCTTGAGTTTGATAAGGATGGGAAGATTGTCTTTGACTTTGACAAGTTCAAATTTACAGAAGACAGGGGCTACAGGCCTAAGTGGATGGCAAGGGCCCACTCAGATTTTCAAAGAGAGGGCAATTCTGTTGGCTACTATTATCCAGACCAAAAAATTGTGGAAAATGGGAAGACCCTCCTTCTTGTTCACGATGCCATTGTTGACACAAGGATATCTGACAAGGCCCTCCTAGATGATGTGATTTTGGAAGTAGATGAAGAGGGGAATATCCTCTGGAAGTTCTCCTTTAGTGAGCACTTCGACCAGTTGGGATTCTCTGAAGAGGCCAAGAACGTAATTTACAGGAATCCAAACCTCAGGATAACAGAAAGACCTCTTGGCAATTATCTCGACGTCACTTCTATTTCTACAATTGGGGAGAACAAGTGGTATGACCAAGGGGATCCACGCTTTCATCCTGATAATATTTTATTTACTGCCAGGGCAGCAAATATTATTGGGATAATCGATAAAAAGAGGTCACGAATTTGCTACAAGCTGGGACCAAACTTCTCTGACTTCATAAAAGTTGACCCAGTTGTTGGTTCTGCCTTTGCCAGTATTGTTCCAAGGGGCCTGCCAGGGGAAGGCAACCTCTTAATTTTTGACAATGGGGGAAGATGTGGTTATGGTTCGCCAACTCTCACATCACCATCTGGTTTACTACCTTTTGTGAGAAACTATTCTAGGATTCTTGAAATAAATCCAGTTACCCTTGCTGTCAATTGGTCGGTGGATCCAAGGGACTTTGGATTTTCAATACCAATGAATGGCTACAAGTTCTATTCCCCTTATGGTGGAAACCTTCAAAGACTGCCTAATGGCAACACCCTAATAACACTAGCAACAGAAGGTCTTGTAATAGAAGTCACACCATCGAAAGAAATTGTCTGGCAATGGACCTGTCCTTATAGGACAACGACAGAAAACCTCTTGAAGAACAACATGATTTATAGGGTTTACAGGTATCCTTATGATTACCTAGACATTGATGAAGAAGAAAATGAAATCCAAGAAATTGAAGATGCATCTTACTTTAAACTTCCTGGAGCAGGAGAATTTAAGTCTGTTGAAATCACTAATGTAAACAAGAGTGAGTTATCAATTGACATTGACCCACTTTCTCAAGAGTCAGAGTCTGTAAGAGACCTTGTGGAAAATAAAAAGGTAATTAAGAGAAATGAATCTGTAATCAAATATATTGCAGCAAGTCATTTTGAAGATACAATAAGAGAAAACAAGATGGCAATAATAATTTATGGAGCAGAGAGGTGCTCCCACTGCGAACCACTTATGGAAGTTATGGAAGTTCTCTTGGAAGAAGAGTTCAAAGAAGTTACATGCTTCTACATGGACCTTGACAAGAACAAGTCCTTTGCAGAAAAATATGAGATTTTCCAACTACCTAGGGTTTCCTTCTTTAAAGACGGAGAAAAAGTTTATGAGTTCATGGGAGAAAAATCCTATGACGAAATTGCCGGCTTAATAGAAGAATATCTTCTAGAATTATATTGAGATACAAAAAACTGGGACTAAGCTCCCAGTTTATTTTTATGCTTTATTAAGTTAAATTTTAAAATTATTTAGATTCTTCTCTGTGCCAAGACAAGTTTTCGTAGCCCTTCTTATTGACTTTGGAATTTATTAAAAACCTATTTTTTGCCATCCTAAGCATATACTTGTCATCCTTGTAGGAGTCCGAATATCCACAAGAATTTTCGTAGTCAATCTCAATTCCTTCTTGAGCCAAGAGGTCTTTAATATTTTTGACTTTCACGTCCTTCTTGTTGTTGCCTCTTGTGAGTTTATAATCATCTCCAAGGTCAGTCCCAAGAATGTAGTCAAAGGGATAGAGGTCCTTAACATACTTTAAGTAGGAAGTGGCAGAGGCAGAGCAGAGAATTTTAATTGTGTCCTCATCGTGGGAATAAAATTCATCTTCAAATTCCACAAAGAAAAATCTGGGGAAGAGATAGTCTGTTACAAAGTCCCTTAACTCATCTTCGGAAAAATATTTTATAATAGAAACCATTTGATTCTTCATAATATCAAAATCAGATGCCAACTTAGATCTTATGTAGGCAGATCCAAGGCCAGCCATGGTCCTAAAAAAATTTATTTTTTTATGTCTAAATCCATACTTATAAAGCTCTACTATTGATTCACAATCAACTACAGTTTTGTCAAAATCATAGAGCGCAAGCTTTCTTTTCAAAATCTCACCTCAATAGAATTATATCAAATTGCCTTCATTATAAAAAGATTTATGATATACTAAAATCGTGATATTTATGGGAATTATTATACACGTTGACATAGATGCCTTCTACGCATCAGTGGAAGAGCTTGACGACAAATCTATAATAGGCAAACCTCTAGTCGTAGGTGGCAGGTCCAACCATGGAGTTGTAACTACGGCTAATTATGTTGCAAGAAAGTACGGGATCCATTCTGCCATGCCCATGTATATGGCGAGAAACCTCTGCGACCACTTGATAATAAAACCCATGAGAAGGGAAAGATATCTTGAGAAGTCAAGAGAAGTCTTTGAGGTCCTAAGGACCTACACAGATAAAATCGAAAAAGTTTCCATTGATGAGTCCTATCTAGACATAAGCGGCCTGGGTTATGATGAAGACATTGTGTATGACTTACAGAAAAAAGTCTTTGAAAAGACTGGCCTAAGTGTGAGTTGCGGCTTGAGCTACAACAAATTCTTGGCTAAATTTGCCAGTGATTGGAATAAGCCAAAAGGAGTAAAAATTATTAGGCAGTCAGACATTCCTGAAATTTTATTTCCCCTAGATATAAGAAAGGTCCATGGAATTGGGAATAAGACAGAGAAGAGGCTGAGGAACATAGGAATAAATACTGTTGAAGACTTATATTCTCTCTCTTATGATTTTTTAACAACTATGTTTAAGAAGAGTGGGGAAGAAATCTATAAGAGGATCAGGGGAATTGACGAGAGGGAGGTAACTCCCAACACCGTGAGGAAGAGTCTTGGGACAGAGTCCACCTTTGAAGTGACATCCAAGAGGGAGGAACTTATATCTTACTTAAAAGATTTCTCCAAAGAAGTATCTGAAGACTTAATTGTAAAAGAAATCTCTGGCTACACCTTGACTCTCAAGATGAAGGACGAAAACTTCAAAGTCAAGACCAGGTCAAGAACCTATGAAAATGCCATCTATGAAGAAGATGATATCTTTAAGAAGTCTCTAGAGATTTTTGAAGAAGCCTATGAGGGCGACAAGCTTAGACTCATTGGCATAACAGTTTCAAACCTTGTGGATTTAAACATAAGACAACTTTCATTTTTTAATGGATAAAAATATCAATCTTTTTTCGAAATTTTATGCTAAAATATTGAAGAAATAAGATAAAGGAATTTAATTATGAGAAATTTTTGGGACTTAGAATACGGTGAAGTAGGCTTTAAGTTTTTTGGAATCTACCACTACGCTTGTCTTGCGATTATTTTTGTATTTGGAATAGTTTTATATAAACCCTGGAGAGAAAGAAAAAACTTCAGAAGCTTTCTTGCCTTAACACCAATTAGCTTGGAGATGATTAGACTTGTTGGGGTCTTAATGAGTGGTCATTACGACTCTTCCTACTTGCCCTTCCACCTCTGCCTAATTGGATCCCATTTCATGGCAGTAGACGCCTTTGTGGATAGGAAGTTTATAAAGGCTTGTCTCTATTATTTGTTTATGCCAGCAGCCATCTTGAGCCTATTTACACCAGGATGGAACACAGTGAATAAATATTCCTATGTGGCAATAATTTCTTGGATCATACATGGGATTAATGCCTTTTATCCAATCTACCTTGTACTTTCAAAGGAATACACTCCAAAGTTAAGAGATATAATCTATCCAATAATTTTTATACTTGTGACTCTTCCAATAATAAAAACTTTAAACAAGAAACTTGATGCAAATTATTATTTTATAGAAGAGCCCTATGAGGGATCAGCCCTTGCAACTATTAAGGATGTATTTCCAAATTATGTGGTGGGACTTTTTATAGTGACAGTCCTTGTAATGGTGATGACATTTTTTATCTACAAATTAATAATAAAAATTAGAAAAAAATAAGACGAGGTAAGAGAACCTCGTCTTATTTTAGTTTTCGCTACCTAAAAAATAATAAGTTATGGCAACTAGAGAGCCGCCGATAATATTTCCAATAGTAACTGGTATTAAGTTTTTAAAAATTAGTGCAAATCCAAATTCAGGATTTAACATTTTTGCTAGGGCAAAGCAAGTCATATTTGCCACGCTATGCTCAAAACCAAGGCTTACAAAAGCCAAGATACACCAGAAGATTAAAATCAACTTTGATGAATCAGATATGGGTCTAGAGCAAATTAAAACTGCAAGACACACTAGAATGTTACACATTATTCCCTTAAATAAAAGTGCAGTGAAGTCAAAACTTGACTTTGTTGTTGCTAGTTTTAAGAGGGCTTCGTTATAGTCAGGGGAAACTCCTGTCATTTTAAATAAGAAAGAAATTAAAATTGATCCCAAAAGATTTCCTATGTAGGAAAAAACTAAAATCTTTAAAAGTGTGGAAGTTTCAATTTTTTTGTTTAATCTTCCAATACTTGTCACAAGGACATTACCTGTGAAAAGTTCGCCACCAGCAAAGATTACAAAGGAAAGGGCGAGGGAAAAGACAAAGCCATTTATAAATTTAACAGCTGGAATTTCAAGTCCTGAAAAAACACTTGCAGATAGGGTCATGATTAACATTCCCATTCCAATAAAAAATCCTGCAAGAACTGAAGCGACCATGTACTTAAAAAGAGAATTTTCAAGTAAATTTTTCTTAGTGTTTGCAGAATTTGTAAGTCCACCAATTATATCCTTATACATATCACACCTCTTTTTTTATTCCATTAAACATTATATCAAAAAGAGGTGACTTTTCAATTGGTGAAAGACTCTTTATGTGAAAATATATAAAAGTTTTCTTTATAATTTATATTTTATTTTGAATTTGCATCTAACTTATATTTATTAGCTTCTATTGCCACAACAATTACTTGAACTATAGGCATGAGTAAATTGAAAAATAAAAATGGCAGATAGTGGACTGTTGAGACACCAAGGACTGTTGTCATATAAGTTCCACAAGTGTTCCAAGGGATCATGGCTGATGTAACAGTTCCACCTGATTCAAGAGTTGAAGAAAGAAGGGTTGGGTCCAAATTTCTTTCTTTGTACTCATTCTTAAACATTCTTCCAGGAACAACTATGGAGATGTATTGCTCGGGCATAGATGCGTTGGTAAAGACACAGGTTAAAATAGTAGAAATAACAAGTCCCACTACAGATTGAACCCTGTGGAGGAACTTCTTAACAATGGCTTCAAGGATTCCAGTTTCTTCTGCAATACCACCAAACATCATGGCAATAATAGTAAGAGAGATGGAAGACATCATGTTGTTTAGGCCGCCAGTTGTCAAGAGTTGGTCCACTGCTTCAAGGCCAGTGTTTGAAACATATCCATTAAGACCAGCTGATAAAATGTCACCAAAGTTAATGCCTTGGTAGATTGGTCCAAGGATAGCTGCAATAATAATTCCAAGAGCAATTCCAGGAACTGCTGGGAGTTTTTTTGCAATGGAAATAATTACTACAAGAGGTGCTAGCAAGAGGACAGGAGAAATTGTAAAAGTTTCCTTTAATCCATTGGCAATTATATTGACATTAGATAGGTCTGCAGATGCTCCTCTATATTTTGCAGATAAGAATCCAAAAATCAAAAGAGTTAAGCCATAGGCAATTAGAGTTGGCTTTGCCATAGACTTGATGTGAGTGAAGACATCTGTGCCAGCCATAGCTGGTGCAAGGTTTGTTGTATCTGATAGGGGACTCATCTTGTCGCCAAAGTAGGCACCAGATAAAACTGCGCCTGCAGTAACAGGGGCAGGAACCCCCAGTCCGCTTGCTATACCCATTAGGGCAATCCCCATGGTGCCAGCAGTTCCCCAACTTGTACCTGTTGCAAGGGAAGTGATTGAAGTAATAAGAACTGTGGCAACAAGAAAAATCGATGGCTTTAAAATCATAAGTCCATAATAAATCATTGTTGGGACGACTCCTGCCAAGATCCAAATTCCAATTAGGACTCCGATTATGGCGAGGATTATTATGGACTGCATGGCTTGTGAAATTCCCTTTATCATAGAATTCTCAATGAACTTCCAAGTGTAGCCAATCTTTAAGGCAACAAGTGAGGCAATTAGAACTCCAATTAGCATAGGAATGTGAGGACTTTCTTCGTATTTTATTATACTTATAAACATTATTATTGTAAGAGATGCGAAGGTAAAGAGGGCTTCAGCAAAGTTTGCCTTCCTAACTTCCTTTTCATATTTATTTATATTTTTCTGCTTCATAAGACACCCCATATATATATCAAAAATTTAACATATTATAACATTAAAAAGACCTCATTAAAAGTTTTTATTGGGTCTTAAAGATGGTATACTATAAGGGAATGGGGGAAATTATGGAATTAAAAGATACAATTCGTGCAATTGAAGATTATCCAAAAGAGGGAGTTATCTTTAGGGACATAACAACTCTTTTAAAGGATAAAGATGCCTTCAAAAAATCAGTTGATGAAATGGCAGAAAAAATAGATGATGACGTGGATAAAATTATAGGGATTGAAGCTAGGGGCTTTATCTTCGGAGCAGCTCTTGCCTATAAGTTAAACAAGGGCTTTATTCCTGTGAGAAAGCCAGGGAAACTTCCTTGGGATAAAATCAGCGAATCCTATGACCTTGAGTATGGAGAAGATTCTATTGAAATTCACAAGGACGCTCTTGAGCCGGGAGAAAAAGTTGTAATAGTAGATGACTTACTTGCAACTGGTGGTACATCAAAGGCCTGTCTAAAACTTGTCAGGAGCCTAGGGGGAGAAGTGTCTTCACTAGTATTTTTAGCAGAGCTTGAGGGACTCAAGGGAAGAGATGAACTAAAGGGCGAAAAAGTTCACTCAGTTATAAGATATTAAAAATTTGCAAAAAAATTTATAGGCTTACAAAAATTTTAATTAATAAAAATTTGAGATTTAATAAAAAATTATAAGCAAATAAAAATTTGTGAACTAATAAAAATCTCTAATTCATCAGAAAATTATGAACTAATAAAAACTTATAAGCAAATAAAAACTTATAAACTAACAAAATAATATAAGGCGTTAAAAAAACATCTGGGAGATAAATTCTTACAGATGTTTTTTCTTTGAAAAATATTTAATTTGAATTTCTTTTTGCAGCTGTGTCTTTAATATTATTTACGCAAAGGGTGAGGGCAAGAAGGGCTTCAGTGTATTTCTCATCATAGACTGTGAGCCTATAGGTATCAGTCAAGGCAAAGAAGGTCTTTTGGATTTCACCAATTAAGTCCTTGCCCCTATAAATTTCAAAATTTAAATCTGGGAACTGTCCTTCCAAACTCAGGGACTCTCCATTATAGTCAATCCCAATCCTTCTAACTAAAAAGCTGATTTTTGATTCTACCCTCATGAACTTACCGTCAGAAAAATTAACATTAAACTTTTGGAGGAGGGAGAAGACTTCCTTTTCAATTTTTAAAATCTCATTTCCATCTATATCAGAAATTTTCACATCATAGCCAATGAGTGTAAAATCTTGGTCTACATAATAAACTTCTCTTCCATCATCATCTAAGATGGGGTAGTGGTCTGTAATCTTAAAAAGATTTTCTTTAAAATAATAATTTTTCATGACTCCTCCTTGACTAAAGATATATCTTAATTTGATTTTATAAGTTTATGAAGTTAATTACAACAAAAAATAAAACCCCACAGAAACCTGCGGGGTTTAGAAATATTTAGATATTAGTCGATATTAAGTGAATCAACAGCATTATCAATTAATTCATCCTTAACAAAGTAAGGAAGAGTAATGTGTCCGAATTCATTATCTTCGTTAAATTCTTTTGAAACTTCAATAGCGTGTTCGTTTCTAGCCCAGTTACGTCTAGCAACACCACTCATAACGTCCCAAGTAAGTGAAAGATCGATAATTTCGTCAACCATTTCAGATCCGTCAAGAACTAGACCAAATCCACCGTTAATTGATTTACCAATACCAACTCCACCACCATTGTGAAGAGCAACTAGTGACATACCTCTAGCACAGTTTCCTGCGAAACATTGTGTAGCCATGTCAGCCATTACATTAGAACCATCTTTAATGTTAGATGTTTCTCTAAATGGTGAGTCTGTACCAGATACGTCGTGGTGGTCACGTCCCATCATAACAGGACCGATTTTTCCTTCTCTAACAAGTTCGTTAAATTTATGAGCTATTGCAACTCTACCCTTAGCGTCTTGGTAAAGGATTCTAGCTTGAGTACCAACAACTAATTGGTTCTTATCAGCATCTCTAATCCAGATATAGTTATCCATATCTTGGTATCTTCTGTCTTTATCAATACATTCCATTGCAGCGTGGTCAGTTGCAATTAAGTCTTCGTGTTTACCACTTAGGCAAACCCATCTAAATGGTCCATATCCATAGTCAAATAGAAGTGGTCCCATGATGTCTTCTACATAAGAAGGCCAAATGAATCCGTCTTTGTCGTCTTTACCGTTCTTAGAAACTTCTTTAACTCCAGCATCGTAGATAGCTTTTAAGAAAGAGTTACCATAGTCGAAGAAGTAAGTTCCCTTAGAAGTAAGGTTCTTAATAACGTCAAAGTGTTGTCTAAGAGTCTTGTCAGCAAGTTCGTGGAATTTCTTTTTATCAGTTCTTAATAATTCAGTTCTTTCTTCGAAAGTAATTCCTACTGGACAGTATCCACCATCGTAAACGTTGTGGCAAGATGTTTGGTCAGAAAGTAGGTCAATATGAACATTGTTTTCGTCCATATAGTGAAGAAGATCAACGATATTACCATGGAAGGCAATAGAAAGAGCTTCTTTCTTTTCAAGAGCGTCTTGAGCAAGTTTTACAGCTTCTTCAGGAGTTTCAGCAAGTTTCTTAATCCATCCTTGTTCAAGTCTAGTTTCAATTCTTGAAATATCAACTTCAGCAATAATAGAAACAGCACCTGCGATATCTCCAGCCTTACCTTGAGCACCAGACATTCCGCCAAGTCCAGATGAAACGAATAATTTTCCAGCTAAGTTATCTTTTTCGCTTAGACCTAATTTTAATCTACCAGCGTTAAGAATAGTGTTGTAAGTTCCGTGAACGATACCTTGTGGTCCAATGTACATCCAACCACCAGCAGTCATTTGTCCGTAGTTAGCAACTCCCATTTCTTCAGCAATTTCCCAATCGTCAAGATTGTCATAAAGACCAACCATTAGACCGTTAGTGATAATAACTCTTGGAGAATTTTTTCTTGATTTAAATAGTCCAAGTGGGTGACCAGATTCCATTACAAGAGTTTCGTCATCGTGCATGATTTCAAGATATTGTTTAATTAGGTTGTATTGCATCCAATCGTGACAAACTGAACCAGTTTCTCCATAAGTTACAAGTTCATATGGATATAAAGCAACATCAAAGTCTAAGTTGTTGTCAATCATTACTTGGAAAGCTTTACCAGCTAAACAATTTCCCTTGTATTCGTCAATTGGTTTACCGTAAATTCTTCCTTCTGGTCTGAATCTGTATCCGTAGATTCTTCCTCTAGTAGTAAGTTCTTCTAAAAATTCAGGAATTAATTCTTCATGATATTCTTCTGGGATATATCTTAGAGCATTTCTAAGAGCAATTTTAGTTTGATCTTTTGAAAGTCTAAATCCTCTATCAGGAGCTCTTCTAATTCCTTGTTCAAAAGATTTTTTTTCTGGAAGGTTCTTAATTTCTACCTTCATAATCTTTTGAACTTCTGCGTTATGATTATTTATCACTTTTATCAACCTCCATTTAATAGTCATTATAAATTAAAAATTTTAAAAAGTAAATACATAGGGAAATTAATTTCCTAAAATTTTAAAAATATCCTAAAAAAGTAATGAGTTTTCCTAAGTTGCCTTGAAAACACACGTATCAAGGACACCTTTCCTTTAAAAAGATGATTAATTTATCGTGATAAACCGAAGAAATGAATCGTTTGCAAAATTTATGTAAAACCATAGAAAGTGACTTGCTTAAAAGTTTCTTCTATAAAAATAATATAAAGTTTTAGATTATAAAAATATGAGTTTACAAATAATCTCTTTGTCAAAAATAAATATTATGTGAAAAATAATTATTAAGTCATAAGAATTTATAGACTGGTAAAAAAACTTAAGTCACAATTTATTGATAGCTTATAAAAATTTCTGAAGTAATAAATAATTATAAACTTGTAAAAAATTATAAACTTATAAAAATTCATTGAGTCGAAAAAATTTATAAACTTGTAAAAAAATTATAAATTGATAAAAAATTGGAATAACAAATTGAATAGTGAACTTAATTGGAATAACAAATTGAATAGTGAACTTAATAGTAGAAATAAAATTAAATTATTAAAATTTAATTAAAAAACTTAATAAAAATATTTTCATATTTATTGGGTATATAATATGTGTTAAGATATTGACAGAAAAAGGAGGAATTTATGAAAGCGGATAAAATATTAGTTAATCTTGAACAAGTCTTTTCACCAAAGGATATTGGTAGACCACTAAGAGGGGAAGAAATGAACCAAGCTGACATTCTAGAAAATGCTTACATTGCAATTAAGGATGGTAAAATATTAGAAGTTGGCGAAGGTAATGGATATGAAAACTTAAAAGACGAAAATACAGAAATAGTTGACCTTACTGGCAAAACTGCAACTCCAGGTCTAATTGATGCTCACACTCACCTTGTATATGGTGGAAGCCGTGAAAATGAATTTGCTATGAAGCTTAATGGAATGGAATACCTTGAAATTCTAGAAGCAGGTGGAGGAATTCTTTCTACACTAAAGGCAACTGATTCAGCAAGCTTTGATGAACTTTATGATAAGACAAGAGATCTTCTTGAACACATGCTAGTTCACGGTGTAACTTCTGTAGAAGCAAAAAGTGGTTACGGAATTACTCTTGAAACAGAATTAAAGGAACTTGAAGTTCTTGAAAAATTAAATAAGGACTTCCCAACAGAATTAATTACAACATTTATGGCAGCCCACGTTATCCACGAAAAATATAAGGATAATCCAGATGAATATGTTGACATTGTTATCGACATGATGCCAGAAGTTGCAAAGAGAAATCTTGCAGAATTCTGTGACGTATTCTGTGAAAAGGGAGTATTCACTGCAGAACAATCTGAAAGAATTCTTGAAGCTGCAAAGGAACATGGCTTTAAATTAAGAATCCACTCTGATGAAATAGAAAACATTGGTGGTGTAGATGTTGCTGCCAAAGTTGGAGCAGTTTCTGCAGAACACTTAATGGTAGTAGATGATGAGGAAATTGAAACTCTTGCTAAGGCAAATGTAATTGGAAACCTACTTCCTGGAACAACTTTCTCTCTAATGCTAGACACTTATGCTCCAGCAAGAAGAATGCTTGACAAGGGAATGGCTATTACACTTTGTACAGACTCTAACCCAGGATCATGTCCAACAGCAAACCTTCAATTTATTATGCAACTTGGTTGCTTAGAAATGAAGCTTACACCAATTGAAGTTTACAATGCAGTAACTATTAACGCTGCTTACTCAGTTGACAGGGCAGACACTATTGGATCCTTTGACAAGGGCAAGAGGGCAAACATTGCAATATTCGATGCTCATAACATTGACTACACACTTTACTTCTTCGCAACAAACCTATGTAAACAAGTTTATGTAGATGGTGAATTAGTTGTAGAAGATAGAAAGTTAGTAAAATAATTCTAGGAAAACAATATAGGAATTAAAATAAAGGGGCTTAGGCTCCTTTATTTTTTATGTTTAAAAATGTTTATTTAAAAAAATACAATAGTTTAGATTATAAAACATTATTTAAAATAATATAAGAATTTATTGAAATAGATAAATTAAAAGCTCACAAAAGCCTTGAAAGTACACAATCAATTAAAATAATACTTTAACAAATAATAGAGAAAACTGACTAAAGTATTGTATATTTTATCGTAATAGAGAATTAGATTGTTGACAAAAGTACAATAATATGAGAAAATAAAGAAAACATTTTCAAAGGAGGAAATAAATATGTTGTTATTTAACCCCGTAGTAGTGTCGGTACTATTACTCGTAATTTTATGTATGTTAAAACTTAACGTACTACTTTCACTATTAGTGGCAGGTATTGTGGCAGGTATAACTGCAGGCATGCCATTATATGTATTTGAACCAGATACTTGGCAAGCAAATACAGTTGGAAAGCTTCCAGGATTTGCAATCGAAGGCGATTCAATTATAGGTACAATTATTGGTGGTATGGGATCTATGGCAGAGACAGCTCTTGCTTATATCCTAATAGGTATGTTTGCTTATGCAATTGGTAAATCAGGACTTATAACTATTCTTGCTCAAAAGATTTCTAAATTAGTAGGAAATAATAAATTCTTCTTAATTTTCCTAATAGCATTTATATCAATCTTTTCACAAAACCTTTTACCAGTTCACATTTCCTTTATACCTATTCTAATTCCGCCTCTACTAGGACTTATGAATAAGTTAAAGATTGACAGACGTGCAGTAGCATCAGCTCTTTGCTTTGGATTAAAGGCACCATATGTTTCAATACCAGTAGGTTTTGGACTTATATTCCACAAAATTATTGCAACAAACATGACAGATGCTGGCATGCCAACAACTGTTAATGACACAGGAAAGGTAATGTGGATTGCAGGTTTATCAATGTTAATTGGTTTAATCTTTGTAGTATTTGTTCTTTATGGAAAAGACAGAGAATATGAAGATCGTGAAATCCCTGGAGTTATTTCTCTAGACGAAGAAGTTCACATGACTTCACAAGCTTGGGGAGCTCTAGTTGCAGCTATAGCAATGCTTATAGTTCAAATTATTACAACTAACCTTCCGTTCTCAGCATTAATTGGTATTATCTTCCTATTAATTACTCGTTCAATTAAATGGGATGAAATTGACGATATGGTTACTGGTGGACTTGACCTAATGGGATTCATCGCATTTGTAATGTTAATAGCAGGTGGATTTGCTAACGTTCTTAACACATCAGGTGCAGTAGTTCACCTAGTTAACGATACAGCAGCTATGATGGAAGGTGCTTCACTTGTAGTATCGGCTATTGTTCTACTAGCAATTGGTCTTGTTATTACAATGGGTATCGGTACATCTTTTGGTACAATCCCAGTAGTTGCAGCAATTTATGTTCCGCTAGCTCAACAATTAGGTTTCTCAAAATCAGCTATTATCCTATTAATTGGTATAGCAGCTGCTCTTGGAGATGCAGGATCACCAGCATCTGACTCAACAATGGGACCTACATCTGGTCTTAACGCTGACGGACAACACGACCACATCATGGACACTTGTGTACCGACATTTATCGCATTTGACGTGTTCCTAGTAATCGGTGGAGTTATCGGATCAGTATTACTATCTTAATAAAATTTAAGAAATTGACTTAGGTCATTAGCAGGTACTTAAAGGTACCTGCTTTTTATTTTCAGAATTTTAATAAAATATATAACTTTTAATTAATTCCTAAGTCAAATAAAAACATGTCATGAAAACTTTATCCTAAATAATCCTAATTAACATCATATGGGAAAACTTAATCTATAAATAAAAGATATCAATATTAAAAGTGTATATATTTAAAAATAAAATACTAAAAATTAATAAAAACAATGATTTAATGCTTTTAATCGGAAACCTATAGTTTATTGAAAATACCTTATTATATAGATGAATACCAAAATGAATTTATCTAATTATCATAAAATCTAGCTAAGACATTGTACAAAATTAAATGTAATATAAAAATCTTTATAAATTATAGTTGACTTATAATTACTACAGGAGTAAGATGAAGCTAGAAAACATTTTCAGTAATACAAAATTTTAGCAGATGTATTACAGACATGCCAAATATTTTATGACGTGCCTTAATGTTTTAAGGAGGTTTTATTTATGAAGAACGATGGTCAAAAAGCTGTTAGACTACCAAGTTTTTTTGAAGCAATTCTACCTATTTTAACAATGGTAGCGCTAATGGTATATGTTTTCAAATTTAGTGATGAGGCGTATGACGCTGCTCACATGCCACTAATCATAGCACTTATAGTTACTGTTACTATTGGTGTAATTTGCGGACATAGTTTTGATGAAATGTTGTCTGGTATTATAGACAGGATAACAGCAACATTGGACGCAATTTTAATTTTACTTACTGTAGGTCTATTGGTATCATCCTTTATGATTTCAGGTACAATTCCTGCTCTTATCTATTACGGACTAGATTTCTTATCACCACAAACATTCCTACCAGTTGGTTGTTTGCTTTGTGCTATAGTTGGTTTAGCTTGTGGATCTTCTTGGACAGCAACAGCTACAGTTGGTATTGCTTTCATGACAATTGGTGCTGGACTTGGAATTAATCCTGCACTTACAGCAGGTATGGTAATATCTGGAGCATATGTTGGAGATAAATTCTCTCCACTATCTGATACTACTAACCTTGCAGCAGGTGTTGCTGGAACTGGTCTATTTGATCACGTTGCAGCCATGGTATCTACAACAGGTCCTGTTTTCTTAATATCTCTTATTATTTATACAATCTTAGGTATGAATATTGCAGGAGCTGGATATGATCCAACAATTGCTGATGGAATTAGAGAAGCAATATCTAGTAACTTTAATGTTAATCCATTAGTACTACTTCCAATTGTAGTAATTGTAATTATAATGGTATTAAGAATCCCTGGTCTTCCAGGCGTACTTGGTTCAGTTGCAGTTGGTGTCATCTTTGCACTTATCTTCCAAGAAAGATATTCAGTAGCAGACTTATTCTCAATCCTTCACTATGGTCCATCAATTGAAACAGGAAATGAATTCCTTGATGGTGCTCTTGCAAAAGGTGGTATGGATAACCAAATGTGGACAATCAACCTTATTATTCTTGCAGTATCCTTTGGTGGTGCTCTTGAAAAATGTGGTATCGTTGAAAAATTATTTGGTGGAATTAAAAATAAAATCAACTCTGTTGGTGGAATAGTTTTTGCTACAATGCTTACATCAATCTTCTGTGACGCAGCAATGTGTGACCAATTCTTAGGAATCGGTGTTCCTGCTCCTCTATATGATACAAAATATGATGAACTTGGACTTGCAAGAAATATGTTATCAAGAACACTTGAAGATGCTGGTACACTTTGGGCATGTATGTTCCCATGGACAGCTTGTGGTGCTTACCAATTTAGAACACTTGGTGTTAACCCACTTGCATTCTTCCCATTTGCATTTGTTAACTTACTAAACCCAATCTATGCATGTGTAACAGCATTTGCTGGAAGAAACATATTCTGGGCTGACGGATCTTATACAAATCTATTTGGTAAGACTACAATGAAGAAACAAGCTAAGTCTCCAGAAAAAGCTAAAGAAGTAGCTATGGCAGCTCTTGAAAGAAGAAGAGCAGAAGGAAGAGCTCCAAAACTTAGCGCTTAATTCAAATTTCCTAACTAAATTTTAGAATATTAATTAGAATATTAAAATTTCCTAACTAAATTTTAGAATATTAATTAGAATATTAAAATTTCCTAACTAAATTTTAGAATATTAATTAGAATATTAAATAGAAAGAAGTGATTATGTGTCAGAGATAAAATTACCTTGGGATAATGACAGCGAAGCAATCAAATACGTATATGTGAATCCTAGAAAAAGATTTTCTGAAAAATATGCCTACGTAGTCACTTCTGTCTTGATTATTTTAGGTATTTTCACAAAGTATAAGCTGACTTTGATCTTGGCTATCCTTTTACTTATATCCCTACTTGCAAAAAAGTATGTTGCAGTTACAAGCAAGGGGCTTGAAATTTACAACGACATTAAAGTTTCAAAAATTCATGAAGTTTGGGATTGGTCAGATATTGATGCAATTACTTATGAGAAAAAAGCTGATGAGCCAGGCAAGACTCTTCTCTATTTTACTAAGGGAGATATTACAAGGAGATTCTTCTTTAAGGATGAGGACAAAGACAGAGTCTTTGATGTGGCTAAAAAGCATAATAAAAAAATAAAAATTTACGATGCCTATGAGTATAAAGAAAATCTCAAGTCTTTCAAAAAGGAATTAAAAAAGACAAAGAGAAGTTGGCAACGATAAAAAAAGTTTTTTAAGAGACTTCAATTAAGGAGTCTCTTTTTTATGTTCAATGAAATTATATTTTCTTCGAAGTATATAAATTAAAAGTAACAAATTATTATAAGTTTAAAAATTATTTTAAACTTGTAAAGTTGAATTATTCACCAATTAATTATAGAATTAACTTTGTTAGACAGAGGAAAAAAAGAAGTTATAAGAAGTCGAGAATAGAATATTATTCAAAAGAAGATAAGACAAAAGGACAATAGAATATTTTTAAAAGGATGATAAGACAAATCGACAATGAGAATATTCTTTAATAAGGATGATAAAATGAAATTTGATTACAACTCTTACCCTTATCCTTCAACTAGGAGGACAATTTTTGGGAAAAATGGAATGATGGCAACATCATCTCCCTATGCAACAAGTGCTGGGGCAAAAATTCTCCTTGAAGGTGGCAATGCCATAGACGCTGCTCTTGCTGCATCTATGACTCTTCCTGTTGTGGAACCAACAGGCAACGGGCTGGGGTCAGATATGTTTGCTTTAATTTATTATGAAGGCAAACTTTATGGAATAAATGCCAGCGGTAGAAGTCCCAAAAATATTTCTATTGCAAAGCTTAGGGAAAAGGGCTATGATAGAATGCCTTCTTGTGGGGTAAATGTAATAAATACGCCAGGGTTAATTGGTGGAGTCATGAAAGTCTATGAAGACTTTGCCAGCCTTAGTCTTGAGAAAATTTTTGAACCAGCAATCTCCTATGCAGAAGAAGGATATCCAGTGACTCCACAAATTGCAAAACTTTGGGGAGAAAGCTATGAAAAATATAAAAATTTAAATAGGGAAGAGTTCAATGAATTTTTTAAGTCCTTTACTCTTGATGGTAGAGCCCCAAGGGCTGGTGAAGTTTTCAAATCTCCTGACATGGCAAGGACCCTAAGAGAAATTCGTGACACTAAGGGCCAGTCCTTTTATAAGGGAGAACTTGCAGAAAAAATAGTAGGTGAAGTGGAAAGGCTTGGAGGCTTTTTAAGTCTAGATGACTTAAAGGCTTTTGAGCCAAGATATGTAGATCCAATTTCTACCAATTATAAAGGGATAGATATTTGGGAAATCCCTCCAAATGGACACGGAATTTCTGTCCTAATGGCCCTAAATATTTTAAGTGAAATGGAAATAAAAGATCGTGAAGACCCAAAGACCCTTCACAAGATTATTGAGGCCATAAAATTATCTCTTACTGATGCTAAGGCCTATGTTGCAGATCCTGAAAAGATGCAAATTGAAGTTGAAAGACTTTTATCATGTGACTATGCTAGGGACAGGAGAGCGAAAATAAGTGACAGGGCAAAGACTCCTGAAGCTTTTAAGATAAAATCTTCTGACACAGTTTATTTTGCCACAGCTGATAAGGATGGCAACATGGTCTCCATGATTCAGTCAAACTATGCTGGCTTTGGATCTGGAATTGTGGTTCCTGGAACTGGAATAACTTTAAACAATAGGGTTGAGAATTTTTATTTTGAAGAAGGACTTGCCAACTCTCTTGAAGGAGGAAAGCTGCCTTACCACACAATAATTCCTGGCTTTATGACAAAAAATAATGAGGCACTTGGAGCCTTTGGAATAATGGGTGCCTTTATGCAGCCACAAGCCCATGTCCAAGTCCTTATGAATATGATAGATTTTAATTTAAATCCACAGGCTGCCCTTGATGCTCCAAGGATAATGTGGATTGACGACAAAAAAATTCAGGTAGAAAATGACTTTAAGCCTGAAATTATTGATGAACTAAAAAAACTTGGCCACGAAGTTGAAGTCGTAAGTGACTTCAAGAGCATGGGTAGGGGCCAGATTATTTTGAAAGATAAAGATGTTTATATTGGTGGAACAGAAAAGAGGACGGACTCCAATATTTTTTCTTATTAGAAGGTGATTAAATGGAATTTAAAATTCATTCTGAGTACAAGCCCACAGGTGACCAACCCCAGGCTATTGATAAATTGGCTGAGGGTATAAAGAAGGGCTACACGCACCAAAACTTACTAGGGGTAACAGGTTCTGGTAAGACCTTTACCATGGCAAATGTAATTGAGAGGGTCCAAAAGCCAACTCTTGTAATTGCCCACAACAAGACCCTTGCCTACCAACTTTGTTCAGAATTAAAGGAATTTTTCCCGGAAAATGCTGTGGAATTCTTTGTTTCTTATTATGATTACTATCAACCAGAAGCCTATGTGCCAGGAACTGACACCTTTATTGAAAAGGACTCATCTATAAATGATGAAATAGATAAGCTTCGTCACTCTGCAACAATGTCTCTTTTCGAGAGAAAGGACGTAATTATTGTTGCATCAGTTTCCTGCATCTATGGTTTAGGGGACCCAATTGATTATGAGCAACTGGCAATTTCTCTAAGGCCTGGCATGATAAGGGACAGGAATGATGTCATGAGCAAGCTTGTGGACATCCAGTATGTGAGAAATGATTATGAATTTAAGCGTGGGACCTTTAGGGTTCGTGGAGATATTTTGGAAATTTTCCCAGCCTCTTCATCAGAAAATTCTATAAGAGTTGAATTTTTTGGGGATGAAATTGACAGAATAACTGAAGTCAATGCCTTGACAGGTCAAGTCCTTCATTATCTAAACCACGCCTACATTACTCCTGCTTCCCACTTTGCAACTTCAGAAGAAAAGGTAAAGCGTGCCATTGTTACAATAGAAGAAGAACTTGAGGAAAGACTTAAGGTTTTAAAGGACCAAGAAAAACTTTTAGAAGCTCAGAGATTGGAGCAAAGGACAAGGTACGACTTGGAGATGCTATCTGAAATGGGATTTTGCTCTGGTATAGAAAATTATTCAAGACACCTATCTGGTAGGGCTCCAGGCTCAAGACCCTATACATTAATAGATTATTTTCCAAAGGACTTTTTAACGATAATCGACGAGTCCCACCAAACTATTCCTCAAATTAGGGGTATGTATAATGGGGACAGGGCTCGTAAGGAAACCCTAGTTGATTACGGATTTAGACTTCCTTCAGCCCTAGACAACAGACCTTTGAGATTTAATGAGTTTGAAGAAATGATGAACCAATGTGTTTATGTTTCTGCAACCCCAGGACCTTATGAACTTGAACACACTGAACAAGAAGTTGAACAAATCATAAGGCCAACAGGTCTTCTTGATCCAATAATTGAAGTAAGACCAATTAAAAACCAAATTGATGATATTATAAATGAAGTAAATGGAGCTATTGAAAGAGGAGAAAGGGTCCTTATAACTACTCTTACCAAGAGGATGTCTGAGGACCTATCAAGGCACCTGAAGGAAATTGGATACAAGGTGACTTACATGCACTCTGATGTAGACACCCTAGAGAGGATGAAGATAATAAGGGACCTAAGGCTTGGAAAGGTTGACGTCCTTGTTGGAATCAACCTCCTAAGAGAGGGTCTTGACCTGCCAGAGGTTTCAAGAGTTTGTATACTTGATGCAGACAAGGAAGGCTTCCTTCGTTCTGTCACATCACTTATCCAAACTGCTGGTCGTGCAGCTAGAAATGCCGATGGAAAAGTTATTATGTATGCCGACACCATAACTCCTTCTATGAGGGTTACTATTGATGAGACTTCTAGGAGAAGAAAAATCCAAGAAGAATACAATGAAGAGCATGGGATCACTCCAAAAACAATAGTGAAAAGTATCCGTGAAGTTATAAATACTGCTATTGCTGCAGAAGAATCTGTGGACTTCAAAGATATTAAAGATGAAGAAAATGAATTTACTAAGGATGAAATTAACGAGATGATAGATGCCCTAAAACCTGAAATGTACAGGGCAGCAGAAGAACTTGATTTTGAGAAGGCTGCTGAAATTAGGGATAAAATAAAGGATTTAAGGGAGAAGAAAAAATCTGCCCTCCTTTAAAGAGGTGTTAAATTGAAAGACGAAATAATAGTAAAGGGAGCTAGGGTCAACAACTTAAAAAATGTTGACCTTAATATTCCTAGAAATAAATTTGTAGTTTTTACAGGACTTTCTGGATCAGGTAAGTCTTCCCTTGCCTTTGATACAATTTATGCAGAAGGTCAAAGAAGGTATGTGGAATCCCTATCTTCTTATGCAAGACAGTTCTTGGGACAAATGGACAAGCCAGAGGTTGACTATATTGAAGGTATGAGTCCATCTATTTCCATTGACCAAAAAACCACTTCAAAAAACCCAAGATCAACTGTTGGGACAGTTACAGAAATCTATGACTACCTAAGACTTTTGTATGCAAGAGTTGGTCATGCCTTTTGTCCGGAATGTGGGAGAGAAATTTCTTCCTATACTATAGACCAAATGGTGGATGAAATAATGAAGCTAGACGAGAGGACAAGGATTCAAATTCTTTCACCAGTTGTAAGGCATAGGAAGGGTCAGCACAAAAAAGTTTTTGAAAAAATTAAAAAAGAAGGCTTTTTAAGGGTTATTGTTGACGGAGAAATGCGTGATATTGGGGAAGAAATTGAGCTTGAAAAAAACAAGTATCACGATATAGACATTGTAATAGATAGGATTATTATAAAAGAAAAAATTGAATCAAGACTTGCAGACTCACTGGAAATTGCCACAAACCTAAGTGATGGGATAGCCAAGATAAATGTTATCGATGGAGACGACATGGTTTTCTCCACAAAATTTGCCTGCCCTCACTGCAACATTATAATAGAAGAAGTTACTCCAAGGTCCTTCTCCTTTAACTCTCCTCTGGGAGCTTGTGACGAATGTAAGGGACTTGGATTTTCTAAGGAAGTTTCAAGAGATTTGGTTATTCCCAACAAGGAACTTTCTATAGATGAGGGGGCTATTGCCTGCTACTCAAACTCCAAGGGAACATATTATTATGAAATAATTGCACAAATTGCCAAGAAGTTTGATTTTTCCACTAAAGAGCCAATAAAAAATGCTCCAAAAGAATTTATCAAAGCAATTTTTGAAGGTTATGATGGTAAGTTAAACTTCTCCTTTAATTCCTACTTCTCTGGGGAGAAAAAATATTCTGGAGGTTTTGAGGGAATCCTAAAAAACCTAAAGAGAAGGTACACTGAGTCAAGTTCTGACAGGATGCTTGATAAGATTGACGAATTTATGGAAGAAGTTCCATGTCCTAAGTGCCATGGAGCAAGGTTAAGGGATTCATCTCTTGCCATAAGAGTTGGAGGCCTAAATATTTTTGAATTGACGGAACTTTCTATAGACAAGTCCCTAGAGTTTTTTGAAAATCTAGAATTTACAAAAAATGAAATGATAATTGCTGAAGAACTCTTAAAGGAGATTAAATCAAGGCTAGAATTCTTGGTAAATGTTGGTCTTGAATATTTATCTTTATCGAGAATGGCTGGAACTCTTTCTGGTGGCGAAGCCCAAAGAATTAGGCTGGCAACCCAAATTGGTTCACAACTTGTCGGGGTAATTTACGTTCTCGATGAGCCAAGCATTGGACTCCACCAAAGGGACAACACAAAACTCCTTGAGTCACTTAGAAATCTAACAGACATTGGCAACACCCTAATTGTTGTTGAGCACGACGAGGATACAATGTTTGCTGCAGATGAAATTGTAGACATTGGACCTCTTGCAGGCGTCAATGGGGGAAGGATTGTTGCTCAAGGTACAGCTGAAGAAATTATGGAAGTTCAAGAGTCCATAACTGGTGCCTACCTAAGTGGCAGAAAGAAAATTAAAGTTCCCAAGGAAAGAAGAGAATACACAGGCAAGTCCATCAAGGTTAAAGGTGCAGAGGAAAATAACTTAAAAAATATTGATGTTGAATTCCCGCTGGGACAATTTGTCTGTGTTACAGGAGTTTCTGGATCAGGTAAGTCTTCACTTGTAAATGAAATCCTCTACAAGAGCCTCGCCCAAAAGATAAATAAGTCTAGGATAAAACCTGGCAAGCACAAGTCTATTGAAGGTCTTGACAACATTGACAAGATTGTTGACATTGACCAATCCCCAATTGGAAGAACACCGAGGTCAAATCCTGCCACTTATACAGGTGCTTTTGATATAATAAGAGATGTCTTTGCCAATACTAATGAGGCAAAAATGCGTGGCTACAAGAAGGGGAGATTTTCCTTTAACGTCAAGGGAGGAAGATGCGAGGCTTGCAAGGGCGATGGAATCTTAAAAGTTGAGATGCACTTCTTGTCTGACGTCTATGTTCCTTGTGAAGTTTGCCATGGCAAGAGATATAATCGTGAAACTCTTGAAGTAAAATACAAGGGCAAAAATATCTATGACGTTCTTGACATGACAGTTGAAGAGGCAATTGACTTCTTCCAAAATCATGAGAGGGTCTTGAGAAAGCTTGAAACCCTAAGAGATGTTGGACTTTCCTATATAAAATTGGGACAATCTTCTACACTTTTATCAGGTGGAGAAGCCCAAAGAATAAAACTTGCCACAGAATTATCCAAGAGGGCAACGGGAAGAACTCTCTACATCTTAGATGAGCCAACAACTGGACTTCACTCAGAAGACGTGAATAAATTAATAAAGGTTTTAGAAGAACTTGTGGATAGGGGCAATACAGTAATAACAATTGAGCACAACTTAGATGTTATTAAGTGTGCCGACCACATTATTGACCTTGGACCAGAAGGTGGAGAAGGCGGAGGTCAAGTTATATTTACTGGAAGGCCTGAAGAAATTATTAAGTGCAAAGATTCTTATACAGGAGAATTTTTGAAAGATAAATTGGAGGATTAATTTGAAAAAAATTAAAAGACTGGGAGCCTTTATTTTGGCCGCAAGTCTCTTGCCAAGTTTCGTATCGGCAAAGGGATTTGTTAGACAAAATGATTTTATGGATAAGTCTGGTCATGAGAGGACCCACGCCCTAAAAAAGTGGCAGGCGAGGATGAACCTTCCTGTTACTGGCGGGATGAATGACAAGACCAACCAAGCTCTTTACACACAAAATTACGAAGTTTATGACATGGTGACTAATCCACCAACAAGTGGCAACTGGATAGTAGTCAATAAGTCTAGGAGAACTCTTACCCTATATAAGGGTGGGCAATCTATTGGGAAGTTCCCTGTAACTCTTGGGACAAGTTCAACTCCAACACCATCAGCTAAGGCAAAAATTCAAAATATGCACAAGAATCCTGCTTGGGGTGGAATGGGAGGTAAGTACACTCCAGTTGCATCCAATGATCCAAAAAATCCTCTTGGAGAAAGGTGGATGGGTCTAAGCATACCTGGCATGAGTGGATACGGAATTCATGGAAACATAAAGCCTTTTCAAATTGGTGGTTACTATTCTAATGGTTGCATAAGAATGTTTAACTACGATATAGAAAATCTTGTTTTTCCAAAAATGAAAGTAGGAGCTCCAGTTTGGTTGGGGACAGATGCTGAATTGGAGTCTTGGGGAGTATATCAATACTCAAGGCCTAAGAAGGCTGAGCCAAAGCCAGTGGAAAAGAAAGAGCCTCCAAAGGAAGTTAATAAAAATCCTGTAGAAGAAGTTCCAGCAGGTGACTTATTAGAATTTTAATTTAATAAAGTGGCCTTAAAGCATTGAAAATCATAAGTCTTTGCGTTATAATGTTTTTTAAAATTATAGCGACAGCTTTAGGAAGACTATTTTAAATTAAAGTCGGAGGTTATTATGAAAAAGAAAATTTTTAATATTGCACTTATTGCAATGACAGCCCTGCTACTATTTGGCTGTGGAAAAAAAGAAGAAACGAAAGAAGAAGCTAAGGAAGCAGTTAAGTTTGAAGTGACAACTACTGGTCCAACAATTGATGCTATAAAGGAAAAGGGAAAAATAGTTCTTGGAACTTCAGCAGACTTCCCACCAATGGAATGGACATCTTTCCAATCTGGTAAAGAAGAATTCACAGGTGTTGATATTGCAATTGCACAGTCCATTGCTGATTCACTTGGAGTAGAACTTGAAGTTAAGAATATGGCTTTCGAAGGACTTCTTGCTTCTCTAAACTCAGGTGATGTTGACATGGTTATAGCAGGAATGGGTGCTGACGAAGAAAGAAAGAAACAAGTTGACTTCTCTGATGAATATTCACAAGGACAACAAGTTTTACTTGTAACTGAAGAAAATAAGGACAAGTACAAAACTTTTGATGACCTTGAAGGAGAAATTGTTGGTACACAACTTGGTACACTTCAACATAAGTTTGCAACAGAAAGATTTGGAGACAAATGTAAGGGATTTGATCTTAATAATGTTATTATTGAACAGTTAAAGAACAAGTCCATTGATGCAGCTTTCTTATCAGAACTACCTGCTAAACAATTTGCTTCAATCACTGATGGTCTTGTTATTATAAAAGACTTAGGAATTCCAGATGATAGCGGATTTGCAGTAGCAATTAAAAAAGGCAACGATGACTTAACAGGAGCTGTTAACGAAGTTGTTAAAGGATTAAAAGATTCAGGCCAAGTTGACAAATGGTTTGATGAGTATATTGAACTATCTAACAAAGAGGCAGTAAAATAAATTAAATATTCCCTACATTAAGTGTGGGGAATTTTTATTTTATAAATTTTTTTAAATAAGGGGAAATTATGGGAATTATGAATCAATTTGCTTTCATAGAGAGATACCTGCCAACTTACTTAAATGGTGCCATAACAACTATTGAGCTTTCAATAATTGGCGTCCTTCTAGGTTTTACTCTTGGCATAATTCTTGCTCTAATGAAAACATCAAAAATAAAAATTTTAAATATCTTGTCAAGCATCTACATCGAAATCGTAAGAGGAACACCAATGCTTGTACAAATAATGATAGTTTACTTTGGGCTTAAGAAAATTATTCCAGAGCAATTCACAATATTGACAGCGCCAATGTTCTTGTGTGCTCTTTCTATATCACTAAACTCTGCAGCCTATATTGCAGAAATTATTAGATCAGGAATTAGTTCAGTTGACTTTGGACAAATGGAAGCTGCCAGGTCCCTTGGACTTAACGAAAAGCAAGCAATGAGAAAGATTATTATGCCACAGGCAATAAAAAATATTCTTCCAGCCCTAGTAAATGAATTTATAACACTTATTAAGGAATCATCAATTACTTATACAGTAGGAGTTGGAGAATTAATGTACGCAGGTAAAAGTATTTCATCGGGAACTTTTGAATTAGTAAGACCCTTTATATTTACAGCCTGCATCTACTTCATCATGACCTTCAGTCTTTCAAAGGCCATGGGTAGACTAGAAAGGAGACTTTCAAATGATTAAGGTAGAAAATCTTACAAAATCCTTTGGAGAACTTGAAGTTCTAAAGGGAATAGATCAAGAAATAAAAGATGGTGAAGTTGTAGTTGTAATTGGACCATCAGGTTCAGGTAAGTCAACTTTTTTGAGATGCTTAAATCTTTTGGAAACTCCAACAAGTGGCAAGATCTTTGTAGATGATGAAGAAATAACTTCAAAGGAAGTGGACATAAATAAGGTTCGTGAAGAAATGGGAATGGTATTCCAATCCTTTAACCTCTTTAACAACCTAAACATCTTAGACAATATTACACTTGCACCAACACTTGTAAAGAAAATGGAAAAAAGTAAGGCAGAAGAAAAAGCAAGAGAACTTCTTGCAAGAGTTGGACTGCCAGACAAGGCTGAGTCTTTTCCGAAGTCCCTATCAGGAGGACAAAAACAAAGGATAGCAATAGCAAGAGCCCTTGCCATGAATCCAAAGGTAATGCTTTTTGACGAACCAACGTCAGCCCTTGACCCAGAAATGGTTGGGGAAGTCCTAGATATAATGAAGGACCTTGCAAAGGAAGGAATGACCATGGTAGTTGTTACTCACGAGATGGGTTTTGCAAGAGAAGTTGGTGACAGAATTTTATTTATGGACGGAGGCTACATTGTTGAAGAGGGAAGTCCAGAAGAAATTTTTGGAAACCCTCAAAACTATAGGACCAAAGACTTCTTAGGAAAGGTTCTTTAATAAATTAATAAATTTTAATCAAAATGACTTAGCTAAGACTAGGTCATTTTTTATTGGAATTTTTATCTTTGATGTGCTAATAATTTTTAAGTTATAGAAAATTTTTAATTTTAAATTGTTTTGTGATGATATAATTATTTTAAGGAGGGACTACAATGAAGTGCTTGATGAAAAACTTAATAATTCTCTTTGCACTTATATTTTTAAGCCTAGTCTTTCTTGGAAGGACTGCCTACAAGTCCTATACTGAAGGCTCAAAAGTTCATAAGCAAGAAGAACTAAATTTAAATGAAGACAAGGGCAATAAAAATTTTGAAATTTTAGAAGTGCCAAGTGATAAAAAGAAACAAATGGAAGAGAGTCTTGGCTATGAAATTGCAGATATAAAACACATAAGACTACTTGATAAGGATGATTATATCGAAGAAGGAGTTAAGAATAAAGAAGGCTATACAATTGAAAATATTTCAGAAGTTAGAGGCGCAATAGAATTTAGTGGGCCAGATGTTTATGAGTCAATATGTGACAATAGAAAGGAAGAAGAAACTGAAATTAAAATTGGAGAAAGGATTCTAAAAAATGATTATATGGCAGACATCCACCTTGATTCAAAAATAATTTCCAATGCCCTGGGCTTCGATGTGGAGAAAGAAAATAAAATTGACTTGGATCTTGATATAAAAGTAGAAAGAAAAACTTTTGCAAGCCTGAGTCTTTTCCCTGAGATAAATCACTATGACTTTGAAATACATAAAAATTGAAGAGAAATATCAGAGGGAAATGCTAAGAAAGTTGTGGGAGGATATTTAATAACAAAAAAGGAGAAAATAAATGAAAGCTAGGGATAAATACATAATTACAGGCGTAGTATTGACAGTTTTATTAATAATATTTTTACACTTTATGCCACTTTTTGATTTGAAGATGACATCGTCTTATCAAAACAATTTAATTAATTACCTTAAAGATGACTTCACACTAGTGATTGCCTTTATTCTTTCAGTGGGGCTAATAGTCTTTGGATTAATAAAAAAAGATTAAGGAATATTAATGACTTAGGAGACTAAGTCATTTTTTATTTTATAAACTTCTAGAAATTCATAGATTAAAACTAATAATTAATTTAATTTAAAGTTTTTTCACAAAAGTATTAAATAAATTAAGGAAAATTTAAAAAAGATAATAAATTACATAACATCGTGCAATCTAAGAAATAGATTATCAAGAAAACGTATTAAAATATTGTATTTTTTATGTCGATAGAGTTTTATTTTCTCCAAAATTATTGACAATGATTTATATTTAGAATAAAATCTAGTTAGAAAACATTTGCAAGGACTTTCCATGCAAGTGTAGAAATTTTGGCAACTACTTTTTCAAAAGATGATTTGATATTTCATCTTTAATATTTCTTTTGAATTAGTAAGTAAGATGCAATGTATTAAAAGAAAGGGAGTACAATTATGAACAAAGTAGTATTAACAGGTAACGATCTAGATCTTGAACAATTAGTAGCTGTATCTAGAGACCACGTAAAAGTAGAAATTGATGACAAAGCAATCGCTGATGTAAACAAATCAAGAGAATATGTAGAAGAAATCGTTGAAGAAGAAAGAGTTGTTTACGGAATCAATACAGGTTTTGGTTCTCTATCAAGAGTAAGTATCTCTAAAGAAGATTCAGCTCAACTTCAAGAAAATATTATTAGAACTCACGCTGCTGGATTTGGTAACCCACTTCCTGAAGATGAAGTAAGAGCAGTTATGCTTATTAGAATCAACTCTCTATTAAAGGGTGTTTCTGGTATTAGACTATCTACTATTGAATTACTTCTTGAAATGTTAAATAGAAATGTAGTTCCATTTATTCCTGAAAAAGGATCTCTTGGAGCTTCTGGTGACTTAGCACCACTTGCACACATGGTTCTTCCAATGCTTGGACTTGGAAAAGCTTACTACGAAGGCGAACTTCTTCAAGGTAAAGAAGCTATGGAAAAAGCTGGCTTAAAACCAATTGCACTTGCAGCTAAAGAAGGACTTGCACTTATTAACGGTACAACAGTTCTTACAGCAACTGGAGCACTTGCAACTTACGATGCACTTAAACTTTCTAAGATTGCTGATATCGCAGGAGCTATGGCTACAGAATCTGCTAGAGGAATCATCGACGCATTCTGGGAAGAACTTCACACAATTAGACCACACGCAGGATCACTTAAGACTGCTGAAAACTTAAGAAATATTCTTGAAGGTTCAACTTATGTAACTCACACAGCTGAACTTAGAGTACAAGATGCTTACACATTTAGATGTATGCCACAAATTCACGGTGCTTCTAAAGACACTCTTGAATATGTTAAAGAAAAAGTTGAAATCGAACTTAACTCTGCAACTGATAACCCAATCATCACTCACGATGGTAAGGTAATTTCTGGTGGTAACTTCCACGGAGAATTAATGGCACAACCATTTGATTTCTTAGCAATTGCAGTTTCTGAACTAGGTAACGTTTCTGAAAGAAGAATTGAAAGAATGGTTAACACTACACTTTCTGGAATGCCTTCATTCTTAGTTAAACACCCTGGTCTAAACTCTGGTTTCATGATCACTCAATATGCAGCAGCTGCTTTAGCATCAGAAAACAAAACTTTATCTCACCCAGCAAGTGTTGACTCAATAACATCTTGTGAAAACCAAGAAGACTTCGTTTCTATGGGTAACTGGGCATCAAGAAAAGCAAGAGAAGTTGTTAAGAACACAGCTAGAATCCTAACTACTGAACTTATGATAGCTGCTCAAGCACTTGACTTCAGAATGGAAATGGAAGACAACAAGTTTGAACTTGGTAAGGGAACAAAAGTTGCTCACGAAGTAATTAGAAAACAAGTTGCAGTAATAGAAGAAGATAAGACAATCGAAATCTACGAAGAACTTGAAAAAGCTCAAGAACTTATTAACACTGGAAAACTTCTTGAAGAAGTAGAAAAAGTTGTAGAACTTTAATAATAAGGAAAAATCATATATAATATAAAAGGAAAGAAAAAGCTATAAGTAATCTATATTTAGGAGGAAAATTAATTGAAAAGAGTAATGTGTATTCCAAACTATTCTGAAGGTAGAGACCTTGAGAAAGTTGAAAAAATCACTGAATGTTTTAGAGCAAAAGAAAATGTTAAATTAATCGACTACCAACCAGATGCTGACCACAACAGACTTGTTGTTGAAGTAATTGGTGAACCAGAAGCTGTTATCGATGCAGTACTTGAATCTGTAAAGGTTGCTTCTGAAATTATCGATATGTCTAAACACGAAGGAGCTCACCCAAGAATGGGAGCAGTTGACGTTATACCTTTTGTTCCAGTAACAGAAGTTACAACTGAAGATTGTGTTGGATACGCTAATAAAGTTGGTAAAGCTATAGGAGAAATGGGAATTCCTGTTTACCTATATGAAGATGCTGCAACTACTCCTGAAAGAAAGAACCTTGCTAAGGTTAGAAAGGGACAATACGAAGCATTCTTCGACAAAATTAAGGAAGAAGAATGGAAACCTGACTTTGGTCCACAAGAAATGAACGCTAAATCAGGTGTTACAGGTGTTGCTGCAAGATTCCACCTAATTGCATTTAACGTAAACTTAAATACTGACAGATTAGAAGTTGCTCAAGCAATTGCTAAAAAAGTTCGTCACATTGGTGGAGGACTAAGATTCGTTAAAGGTATTGGACTTGCTCTAGAAGAAAAAGGCCAAGTTCAAGTATCAATGAACCTTGTTAACTTCGAAAAAACTGCAATTTACCAAGCACTTGAAATGATTAGATCTGAAGCTAAGAGATACGGAGTAAGTGTTGTAAACACAGAACTTATTGGACTTCTTCCACTACAAGCTCTTGTTGATTCAGCAGCTTACTACATGCAAATTGAAGACTTTAAACCAGAACAAGTTCTAGAAACACTTTTAATTGAGGAGTAATAAAATAACATGGGATTTAAAACAGATATACAAATAGCTGACGAAGCTACAATGTTACCTATTGAAGAGGTAGCTGCAAAAATAGGATTTGAAAAAGACGATCTTGAACAATATGGTAAATATAAAACTAAGATTTCTTGGGATGCAATTAAGAGAATTGAAGAAAACAATGAAAATGGTAAATTAATTCTTGTTTCTGCTATTTCTCCAACACCAGCAGGTGAAGGTAAGTCAACAGTTTCTATTGGTCTTACTCAAGGTCTTAATAGAATTGGAAAGAAATCTGCCGTAGCACTTCGTGAACCATCTCTTGGACCAGTATTTGGTGTTAAGGGTGGAGCTGCAGGTGGTGGATACTCACAAGTAGTTCCTATGGAAGATATTAACCTTCACTTCACAGGAGACCTTCACGCAATGACAGCTGCAAATAATCTTATTTCAGCTTGTATTGATAACCACATCCACCAAGGAAATGCTTTAAGAATTGACTCTAGACAAATCACTTGGAAGAGAGTTATCGACATGAACGACAGATCTCTTAGAAATGTTGTTATTTCTCTTGGTAAAAAAGCTGATGGATTCCCAAGAGAAGACCACTTCATGATAACAGTAGCTTCTGAAATCATGGCAGTTCTTTGTCTAGCAGAAAGCATCGAAGACTTAAAGAACAGAATAGCTAAGATGGTTATAGGATATAATCTTGATGGTAATCCAGTAACAGTTGCTGATCTTGAAATCCAAGGTGCAGTAGCAATGCTTCTTAAAGATGCATTAAAACCAAATATGGTACAAACTCTTGAAAATACACCAGCATTTATTCACGGTGGACCTTTCGCTAACATTGCTCATGGATGTAACTCAATCCTAGCTACTAAACTTGCACTTGCTACAAGTGATTATGCAGTTACAGAAGCTGGATTCGGTGCTGACTTAGGTGCTGAAAAATTCATGGACATTAAATGTAGAAAAGCTGGTCTTGCTCCAGATGCAGTTGTAATTGTTGCTACAATTAGAGCTCTTAAGATGCACGGTGGAGTAGATAAAAAAGAATTAAAAGCTGAAAATATCGAAGCTCTTGAAAAAGGGTTTGCTAACTTAAGACGTCACGTTGAAAATGTTAGAAAATTTGGAGTTCCAGCAATTGTTGCAATTAACAGATTTGCAGACGATACTGAAGGAGAAATTGCAAAATTAGAAGAACTTTGTGCTGAATTAGGAGTTAAGATTTCACTTTGTGAATGTTTCGCTAAGGGTGGCGAAGGTGCTGAAGATCTTGCACATAAAGTTGTTGAACTTATTGATGAAGAAAAAACTAACTTCAAGCCACTTTATGATGAAAATGACAGCATTGTTGATAAAGTAAACACAATTGTTAAAGAAATCTACAGAGGTAGACAAGCTAACTTTACAACAGCTGCTAAAAAACAAGTTAAGAAACTTGAAGAAATGGGTCTTGACAAACTTCCTATCTGTATTGCTAAGACACAATTCTCATTCACTGATGATAAGAATATAGTTGGAGCACCTACAGACTTTGATATTGAAATTCAAGATGTAAGAGTTTCTGCAGGAGCAGGCTTCATAGTTGTTCAAACATCTAACATCATGGTTATGCCAGGACTTCCAAAAGTACCAGCTGCTAACAAGATGGATATTGATAACGACGGCGTTATCACAGGATTATTCTAATTCACAGGAGGAAAAATGCTTAAAGATTTAAATATAGTAGAATTCGCAGACGAAACTGCTTCAGATTCACCAGCACCTGGTGGTGGATCTATTGCTGCACTAAACGCATCAATGGCAGCTTCACTACTTGCAATGGTTGCAGGTTTAACTGTTGGCAAGAAAAAATATATGGACGTTTCTGACAGAATGGAAGAAATTCAAGCTGAACTTGTAAAATACAAGGACGAATTTGTTGATGGAATCGACAAAGACGCAAACTCTTTCAACGGAGTTATGGACGCTATGAAACTTCCAAAGGAAACTGAAGAAGAAAAGGCTGCAAGATCAGAAAAAATTCAAGAAGGATACAGAAATGCAATTGAAGTACCTCTTGGACTTGGAATGAAAGTTACTGAATTATATGACTATGCAAGAGAACTTGCTGAAAAAGGTAACTCTAATGCAATCACTGACGTAGCAGTAGCTCTATTAAACATTGAAGCTGCAGTTCACGGAGCATTCTTAAATGTAATCATCAACCTTAACTCACTTAAGGATCAAGATTACAGACACGAACTTGAAGAAAAAATGGATGCTACAAGAAAGATTGTTGAAAAGAATCACGCAGAAATTATGAAAGTGGTAGATGAAAAATTAGCATGATTTATCTTTTAGTCGATGTTGGATCAACTTATACAAAGTTGCATTTAGTGGATACAAGTAAAAATGTAATTTTGGCAGGTGCTTCAAGTTATACTACTGTGGAGACTGACGTTAGAGAGGGCTTTAACAAGGCTTACAAAAAGCTAAGGGAAATCTCTGATGTTAAATATGATAAAATTTTAGGTTGCTCTTCAGCATCAGGAGGACTAAAGGTTATAGCTATTGGTTTTTCAAAAAGCCTCACTACTGACGCTGCAAGACTTGCGTCATTATCAAGTGGTGCTAGGATTTTAGATGTTTATTCCTACGAACTCAAGGATGAGCAAGTGGAAGAAATAAAATCTGCTGGCGCCGATATCATAGTCTTATGTGGTGGAACTGACCACGGCAACAGGGACAACATAATCTACAATGCAAAGAAACTTGCAAAGGGTTCTGTTAAGACACCTGTAGTTGTGGCAGGAAACATTGATACTCATGAAGAAATAAGGGACATCTTTAACAAGGCTGATGTCCCTTGTGACTTCACTGAAAATGTAATGCCAACGACAAACACAATAAATTACAGGCCTCTTAGAAAGACAATTGGAGATCTTTTTATTAAGACAATTGCCCATGCCAAGGGGATTGATTTACTAAGCCAAGATTTTGAAATACTCTTGCCAACTCCAGCTGCAGTTCAAAAGGCCATGTCTGTCTATGCCAAACACTTGGATAAGGTTATATTATCTGTAGACATTGGCGGGGCAACTACGGACATCCATTCCATAGGGAAAACTTATTATGGAGAAGAAAATGTCATCTCACCTCCTATTGATGAGCCCTATGAAAAGAGAACTGTGGAAGGCGATATGGGTATGAGGTATTCTGCTACTGCTCTTTATGAGTCAGTTGGCGATGAACCCTTCCTAAAGTTTGGAATAAAAGATGCGAAGGAAAAAACTGAATTTCGCTTTAACCATACTAACTACATTCCAGACAATGAAGAGGACCTCTTCTTTGACAATGCCTTGTGTTATATAGCAACTCATACTACACTTATGAGACACGTTGGCCACATAAAAAAAATTAAGACACCTACTAGAACCATTTATGAACAGTATGGAAAAGATTTGAGACCGGCAGAGATGTTTATTGGAACTGGAGGATCACTCATCAACTCTGATGATCCAAAGAAGATCCTATCAGCCATTAGGGACTTAGATGAGAAATATCTAATTAACAGGGACGTAAAGTGTTATTTAGATAAGGATTATATCCTGTCATCAGCTGGACTAATTTCTACTGTTGATGAAGAAGCTTCATACAAATTATTAAAGAAATATCTTAAAGAATTATAAATTTTTAGAAGTTACCTCTTTGGTAGCTTCTTTTTTTTTTATGAAAATTATTATAAAATTGTTTACCAGTTATAAATAAAAAATTAAGAGAAGTTGAATGTAAAAGATTTTATAAATAAGATGGATATATTTAAAAGATTAAAATTTTCTTTAAAATCATATAAATAATTATTAAAAATTTTAAAAAACTTTTTAAAGAACTTAATGTATAAAAAATTAACATTTTAGGGTAAAGAAAGAATAAAGGTAAATAATTCTTAGAATTTAGTAACAGAGATTTTATTAAAGGCAAAATTGAAGTTTGCTAAGAAAAGTTATATCCTAAAGTTAGAAAAGATAAAGGAGCTGTGACATGAAAATAAAAAATTTATTTAAACTCACAATTTTATTTGTCCTCCTACCTGTACTTGTATTTGCAGAAGATTTTAAAACTATAAAAATTGATGCGGACATAGATAAAGATGGAGTTGCCAAGGTAAAGGAAGTTTGGCAAATAAATGAAGACAACAAAGATTACACAGAGAGATACAAGAGGATCGAAAACTTGCAAGGCATAAAGATTGAAAATTTTTCTGTCAATGCCCTTGGAAGAGACTTCACAGAAAAAAATCCTTGGGATATTGACCAGTCCTTTGAGGACAAGGCCTACCACTATGGAAGGATTGACAAGGAGGGCCAAGTTGAACTCACTTGGGGGATAAGTGAATTTAAGGATAACACCTACAACTTGTCCTACACAATAAATCCCCTTGTTGTGGGACTAAATGATGCTGACATGGTTTTCTTTAATTTCGTGGGTGGTAACTTTGACCCAAAGCCAGAGAATATCGAAATTAACATCAGGGGTTTTGAAGACTTTAAAGATGTAGAAATGTGGGGTTTTGGTCTTGAGGGCGAAATTCACAATGTAGATGGCGTAATCCAAATGAAATCAACAGATTATGTTGATTATGCAACAGTCATGCTAAAATTTCCAAAGGGCTACTTCAACACTGCTTACAAGATCGACAAAAATTTTAATGACTATGCCAACATAGCAGCCAAGGGTTCAGACTGGGAAAACAATGAAGGTCAGGCCTACCAAAAACCTATGTCTAGGGGAGAAAAAGCTGCACTTGGAGGAGTCTTTGCAGGAGTAGCGGCAGTAATTTATTTTGTAGCAAGAGCTGTAAGCCTATCCTTTAACAAGAGAAAAATCCAAAATAAAAAAGAACTTCCAACAATTAAGGACTTAAAGGGAGAGTACTACAAGGACCTACCCTATGATGGACCAATGGAAGACTTGTATTACTTCATAGGTCAAGCCTACCTTGTTACAAGTGACCTAGTTGGCAATTATATCAACGCCTTTATTTTGAAATGGAGCCTTGAAGGATCTATTGAATTTATAGAAGAGGGCAAGGGCTATGCCGACAACAAGATAAAAATTTTGAAAAGTCCTGAAAACATGGGACCAATGGAAGAAGAATTATTTGAAATGATTTTTGCAGCCAAAGAAGAAAATGATGAGGAATACATCACAGCAAAAGGCTTCAAAAAATATGTGAGAAAACATAGAAAAGAAATGGAAAATTATTACGAAGAATTTGAAACTTCTTCCATTAGAAATCTAAGAGAGGGAGGATACCTTGAAGACTACACTTATGAAAAGAAATTCCTAGGATCAAGAAGGACTGGCAAGGAATTAAGAGTTACTGAAAAGGGCAAGGTTCTCTACGAAAACCTAATTAAATTTAAAAATTATTTAAAAGACAATCTTGACCAAGTTACAGAAGAAGTTGACTTTGAAAAGTGGGAAGAATATCTAATTTATTCATCAATCTTCTTCTTGGACAAGGAGTTTGTAGAAGGAGCAAAGGCATATCCAGCTTATGTCAATAACTATGCACTTTACAATACACACATATTAGCAACGAGAAATTTCTCCAAAAAATTAAACCAATCTTATCAAAGTGGATCTGGTTTTGCCAACGCAGGAGTTGGAGGAGCGACTTCCGTAGGAGGCGGAGGAGGATCCTTCGGTGGAGGCGGCGGTGGCGGTCGTTAAAAAAAAGACATCTTCAATGAAATTAAGCTGCCTTTTTGATTCCAAATTTATTATTCACTTGAATAGGAAAAAATTAAAAAGACAAAAAAATGCTGTTTGTAAATAATAATTACAAGCAGCATTTTTTTTTATAAAATTTTTATTTTAAAGACTCAAAAATCAAAAAATAATTTTCGGCATAGAGAATTAAATTAAGTAAAAGAAAGCTAATGAAATATTTTTATTAACAGCTTCAAGCTTTGAAAACTTATATAGGTTTAAGAAGAAAACAAGTCCAGTAATTAGGAGTCCTAGATAAATATCAGTAGGTCTTGTTAAGTAAAATACAGAAGAAGGACCAAAGCTGCCTAAATCAAAAATAGTAAGTAGGGGCAAGATAATTACAATGATAAGTTCAAGAAAGATTGGTTTAAGACTTTTGACCTTACTATTGTAGGTGTTAATATGAAGCCCAAGAAGTAAAATTATGTAATAGATTATATTTTGATCTAAGAGCAAGGCAAACAACATACAGGTAAACTGAATATTTGTTGCAATTGTATCTAACTCATCTATTCTTTTATTAAATCTTGGCAGAATAAAATTTATAGAAATAAATCCCAATAAAAATACAATTAAAAATACTCTTTGAAAATCCAAATTACCACCTCTTGCTTTCATTATAGCAAAATAAAAGACATCTTCAATAAAAATGAAGGTGTCTTTTTGCTCTCATAATGTTATTTATTTAATTATTGAGAAATGAACTAAATAAATTATCAATCGTCATAGGATTTGAAGGGTTCTCCTTCTTCTGGCAATGTCTCTGGCCTTATCTTTAGTCCCATTTTCTTCTTCTCGTGGTTTAATTCCTTCAAGAGGGAAATCATAACAAAGATCATAACCACTGAGAAGGGAAGGGCAACAATTATAAGTGTATTTTCAAGGGCTGCAAGACCACCGGAAAATAATAAAACAATGGCTATTGCTGAAAGAAGTATTCCCCAAATAACCTTCTTCCTATTTGATGGAAGGAGGTTTCCATTTTCAGACAGCATTGCCAAGACGTAAGTGGCGGAGTCTGCTGAAGTTATAAAAAATGTTGAGACCAAAATTATTGCTATGAAGGATAGGATGTTTCCTCCAAGATAATTATTAAATGTCGCAAAGAGAACTTCTTCTGTGGCAAATTCTGAAAGATTTATTCCAGCATCCTGCAAGCTAGTTGATAGAGTTCCAAAAGTTGAGAACCAAAGGATACTAAGTAGAGTTGGAATTAGAAGGACAACTGTCAAGAATTCACGAATTGTTCTTCCTTTAGAAATTCTCGCAATGAAAACTCCAACAAAGGGTGACCAAGAGATCCACCAAGCCCAGTAGAAAATTGTCCAAGAATTTATCCAACCACGCTTAGTCCCATCAAAGGCAGCTGATCTAAAGCTCATCCTAAAGAAGTTTTGGAGATAGGCTCCAATTGAATCTGTCATGTTGTCAAAGATCCTTACTGTTGGTCCAACAACTATGGCAACTGCAAGAAGACCTATGGCCAAGATCAAGTTGACATTAGAAAGAATTTTCACTCCTTTGCCAAGGCCTGACATGGCAGACATTACGAAAAGGGCCGTAGTTATCACGATTATTATTGTTTGAGTCACAATGTTATTTGGAATTCCAAAAAGATAGGATAGACCGCCATTAATTTGCATGGCTCCAAAGCCAAGAGTTGTGGCAACACCTATCACAGTAGCTACGATTGTTATGGTGTCAATCACCTTACCTATCCATCCATTGGCACGGTCACCAAGAAGGGGTTTAAGTGTAACTGAGAGTAGATATTTTTCTTGCTTCCTAAAGCCAAAGTAGGCAAGAGCCAGTCCAATAATGGCATAGACTGCCCAGGCATGGATACCCCAATGGAAGAAGGTAAACCTAAAGGCATCGGCTAAGGCTTCTTGACTTCCCTTTGGTGCAAGAGGTGTCATCACTGCGAAGTGACTTAGGGGTTCGGCTGCTCCGTAGAAGACAAGTCCAATTCCCATTCCTGCAGAGAACATCATGGCAATCCAAGACATGGAGTCGTGCTCTGGTTCTGAGTTAGGACTTCCCAACCTAATTTGTCCTATGGGACTTAGGATTAAGAAGACACAGAAAATCAAAATTCCAGTCACCAATAAAAGATAAAACCAACCAAAATTTACTGTAATCTTATCTCTTAAAAATTCTGTAAGTCTTTGGAAGGGTTCTGGTATTATAATTCCAAGTAAAACAAGTACAGATAATAATCCTAAGGACAAAAAATATACAAAGTGTTCTTTTAAAATTTCTTTTTTCATATTAATTCTCCTTTTCTAAAAATTTTCATACCTTAATAGTCTATAGGAAAATCTTGTGCTTTGTCAAAAATGAGTTTTTTTAAAAATTTTAATATATAAATAAAATTTACTACTTACTTAATAGAATAGAGAAGATAAAATTGGGTAAGTGTTAACTGAATAAGTACTTAAACTTTTAACTTTTAAGGAGGTAAATAATGGCAGACGACAAGAAAAAAATGGACCCAACAGCAAAAAATAAATCAGGGGACCCAATACCTAGTAGGAATCAAAATGTTGATGATCCAGAATTAAGACGTGCAGGTGGACAACTAGTCGACAACGACGAAGACTCCATGACTGCAGGTATGGATGGTCACCTTTCAGTCCAAGACCTTTGGTTATTTGAAAAGCATGCTCACTTCAACAGGGAAGTTATTCCTGAAAGAAGGATGCACGCCAAGGGCTGGGGTGCCTGGGGTGAATTCACAGTAACTCATGACATCACAAAATACACTAAGGCCAAAATTTTTAGCAAGGTTGGAAACAAGTGCAAGGTCTTCTCAAGAATGTCAACTGTTGCTGGTGAACGTGGTGCAGCTGATGCAGAACGTGACATTCGTGGTTTTGCAGTTAGATTTTATACAGAAGATGGTAACTGGGACGTAGTTGGTAACAACACACCTGTCTTCTTCTTTAGAGACCCAATGAAGTTTATCGATTTAAACCACGCAGTTAAGAGAGACCCTAAGTCTCACCTTAGATCTCCTAATACAAACTTTGACTACTGGTCATCACTACCAGAATCACTACTACAAACGACTATAATAAATAGTGACAGGGGTATTCCTTCTTCCTTTAGGTATATGCACGGATTTGGTTCACACACTTACTCCATGTATAACGAAGAAGGCACAAGAGTTTGGGTTAAGTTCCACTTTAGAAGCCAACAAGGTATCCTAAACTACACTGACCAAGAAGCTGAAATGGTAAATGGTAAGGACAGGGAATCTTCTGGACGTGACCTATATGAAGCTATTGAAAATGGCAACTATCCAAAGTGGAAGATGTACATCCAAGTTATGACAGAAGAACAAGCTGAAAAGCACCCAACAAATCCTTTCGACCTAACAAAGATGTGGCTAAAGGAAGACTATCCACTAATTCCTGTAGGAGAATATGTTTTAAATAAATATCCAGACAACTTCTTCCAAGATGTTGAACAAGTTGCCTTTTCACCGGCAAATATTGTGCCAGGAATCGCACTTTCACCAGATAGGGTTCTTCAAGCTAGGGCCTTCTTCTATTCAGATGCCCAAAGATATAGACTTGGAGTTAACCACCACCAAATTCCTGTTAACTCACCACAAGGTGTGAAGAATCCTCATGACTACCACAGAGATGGACAAATGAGAGTAGACGGCAACAAGGGCGCAGAACTCCACTACAGACCAAACTCTTACGGTGGCTGGCAAGATCATCCAGATCTAGAAATACCACATGACAAGGGTGGAGAAACTAAGAGATATGACTACAGGGCAGACGATAGCGACTACTTCACTCAACCAGGTATGCTTTTCAACAGGATGACTGATGAGCAAAAATTAGTTTTATTTGAAAATACTGCAAGAAATATGGGCGACTCAACTATGCAAATCAAGCACAGATATATTAGAAACTGCTATGCAGCTGACCCAGAATATGGAAAGGGAGTTGCAAAGGCACTTGGAATTGATATAGATACAGTTGATTTAGAAATGAAGGCGCCAAAATCTCGTGAAGAATGGGAAAAATTAAATGCAAGAGATGCTGACCTAAATTATCCAACAGATCCTGCTGAACCAGAATCTGCAAAAGACCTTCCACCTGAAGGAAGAGATACAAATGCCGAAGACCCAACAACATTAATTGCTTGGGAAGATGACCCATATCTACTTTGATAAGAAAATAAATTAAATAATATTGGAATTGCCTCTTTTATGAGGCAATTTCTTTAGGAGGTTATAAGAAAAATGAAAATTGTATCTTATAATGTTACAAAAAAATGCAACCTCTACTGTGAACACTGCTATAGGAATTCTAAAGAAGATGTGGATTTGTCAGATGAGTTATCTACTGAAGAGGCAAAGGAAGTCTTTAGGGATATAAAAAAAGCTGGCTTTAATATGCTCAAATTAAGTGGTGGAGAACCACTAATGAGAGAGGATATTTTTGAACTTGCAGAATTTGCTTCTAGCCTAGGACTTTATACTTGCTTGGGCACTAATGGGACCCTTATAAATGAAGACAACATAGGACTTATAAAAAAATATATAAGATCAGTTGCTATTTCTATAGACTCAAGGGACAAAAATGTTCACGATTCCTTTAGGGGATACGAGGGGGCCTTTGATGAAACCATGAGAGGCATAGAGATTTTAAAGGAAAATGAGGTTAAGTTTCAGATTAACACCACTATCTCTAAAATTAATTTGAAGGAAATAGAGAGTCTTTTAGATTTTGCAAGTGAGCTGGGAGCATCTTCAGTCCATGTTCTATTCTTAGTTATGACAGGCAGGGGGAAAAACTTAGAAAATGTTTACCTAACAAAGGAAGAGTACACAGAAGCTATTAAAAAAGTTTTGGAGTATGAGTCAGACTTATTTATAAAGCCAACTTGTGCACCCCAATCAACTGTCTTGGCTAAAAAATTAAATTTAGACCCAAGAGTTAAAAAGTCTTGTATTGCAGGTACAAGTTATTGCAGCTTGGTCTACGATGGCAGGGTAAATATCTGTCCCTATGCAGAAGTAGAGGCCGGCAATGTAAAAGAAGATTCTTTTTATAATATTTGGAATAATAGCGAAGTCTTTAAAAAACTTAGGGATCCTTCATCCTATAAGGGAAGGTGTAGAACTTGTAATTTTAATAATATTTGTGGTGGATGTAGGGCCAGGGCTTTTGCAAACACTGGAGATTATTTAGAATTTGATAATTATTGTGTTTTAGGTGATTAGATGAAAAAATTTAGAGTGAAAGATTGGGTTTTAATGGGCCTTTCTCTGGCCATTATGATTGTTGTTGGTAAAATTCTTTATACAATATCCTTGAGTTTACCAATACCATCATCAAGAGTGCTTACGACAGCGCCAGCCTTTGCCTTTATATATACAGCAACAATTTTAAAAACTAGAAAAATTGGAACTGTGTCCTTAATTTCCTTGTGCTATGCCATTTATATGCTTAGGTTTTCTGTCTTTGGAGCCTTGGCTGGACTAGCGAGCGGAGTCTTAAGTGATATTTTAACCTTAATAGTCTTTAAAAATTATAATAAGGACAGAAATATATACTATTCAGTACCAACAAAAAGTGCTTTTGGCGTGTGGACTTCCTTTTTTATAGTAAAAATTTTTGTACCACAATCTAGATTTGTCCAAGCAGGAATTATTCCAACTCTTATAGTCACAATTGTAATATATTTTATTGGATACCTTGCTTCTAGATATACCTTAGAAATCTTTTCAAAAAGGATTGTTAGAGCATGAAAAATTTAAAAGTTATCGAAAAAGATTGTGTAAAAGATTTAGAATTAAAAAAAAGGAAATACATACTTTCTCATGATGATGAGACAGGAGAACTTTTCGTCGACATAGTTGATAGTCTAGATGATTTTACAATGAGCGAGGAAAAGGATGAGGTTTTTGGATATTGGGAAGATGAGTACTTTGTTTTTGAATGTTTTTTAGACAATGAAAACTCAAAATTTTCAACAAAGGCAAGATTTATAATTTTTAAAGAACATTTACAAAACTCTCTTCTTGCAATGGTAAAGGCTGAGAGAAAATTAAAATTTTCTGATACAGATATTTATGTAAAGGAAATTTATAATTCCAAAGATGAAAAATTTAATATAAGACTTGTAGAAAAAACCCTAAGAGATTATGTCTATAAAGAAGATGGGACTTTTGTAGAATATAGAAAAGGATTTGATTATAAGTCTTTAAAAAATATTTAAGATTAAGTGGATGAAAAATTCCACTTTTTTATTTTGCAAAAATATTCTTAATAAGAGAGCAGATTTTACTTAAATAAAGTCTTCATAATCTTTAAAAACAAGCCTAAATAGTGTAAAATAACTATGAGGAGTTTTGTCGTGGAATATTGGGATGTATATGATAAAAATGGAAAATGGAAGAGACGGGTCATAAGAAAAGGACAGCGTCTTAGAAATAGTGATTACCACCTTATAGTTGAGGGTTGGATTTTAAGAGATGATGGAAATTTTATTATCCAGAGAAGGTCTCTTAGCAAAAAATCCTTTGCTGGCATGTGGTATTGCTCTGCAGGTGGGTCTGTTATATCTAGAGAGACTCCCAAAGAGGGCATGGTACGTGAATTTAAGGAAGAGCTTGGCATCGATATAAGAGAAGATGAGCTCAAGCTCAAGAGGATAATCACTGAAAAAAACACAATATTTTATATTTTTCTAGTGCGTAAAAATGTTTCTCTTGATGAAATAGTCATGCAGGAGGAAGAGGTTATGGATGTTGACATAGCCAGCGTGGAAAAGATTCAAAAAATGGTTGAAGACAAAACTTTTATTGGACTTGATTACTACGAAAAATTTTTCAGAGGTATATAATCGTCTCAAATGAGGCGTTTTTTTATAGGAGGATTTATGAAATTATACAATACTCTAACGAGAAAAAAAGAAGACTTTGTGCCAATTAAGGAGGGCGAAGTTGGAATCTACAACTGTGGCCCAACTGTTTACAACTTTATTCACGTTGGTAACGCAAGACCTCTTGTTGTATTTGATACCTTGAGAAGGTACTTTGACTACAAGGGGATGAAGGTTAAGTTTGTAGTTAACTTCACAGATATTGACGACAAGATGATTAACAAGGCAAATGATGAAGGTGTTAAGGTTTCTGATATTGCCGAAAGATATATAAAAGAATTTAAAAAGGATGCAGGTGGCCTCCACCTTTATGACTATGAAACTATAAATCCAAGGGCGACTGAACACATTGATGAAATTATTGATTTTATTCAAACTCTTGTAGACAAGGGTGCAGCTTATGTGTCCAATGGTGATGTTTACTTTGACATTAGTCACGCCAAGGACTATGGAAAACTTTCAAGAAAAAATCTTGAAGACCTAATCTCTGGCCACAGGGTTGATGTAAATGATAATAAGAAAAATCCGCAAGACTTTGCCCTTTGGAAGAATAAAAAAGAAGGAGAACCCTTCTGGAAAGCACCTTGGGGAGAAGGGAGACCTGGCTGGCACATCGAGTGTTCTGTAATGGCCAAGACTATTATTGGCGACAACATAGACATCCACACAGGTGGCGAGGACCTACAATTCCCTCACCATGAAAATGAAATTGCTCAATCAGAAACTTGCAACGACGTTCCCTTCGCCAACTACTGGCTTCACAATGGAATGATAACTGTTGATAATGAAAAGATGTCAAAATCTAAGGGCAACTTCTTCACAGTTAGGGAAATCTCCCAAGAGTTTGACCTAGAAGTCTTGAGATTTTTCCTTTTGACAACTCAATACCGTTCACCAATTAATTTCTCAAGAGAAGTAATGGAACAGACAAAAAATTCAAGCAAGAGACTTTACAACGCAAAGTACAAGCTTGAAGATGCTATAGAAAAAACTTCTGTAGAAAAAATGACAGAAGATGAAGAAGCCTTATTAAAGGGTTATGACAAGCATATTGAAAAATTTGAATCAGCTATGGAAGACGACCTAAATACAGCTGATGCAATTACAGCAATCTTTGACTTAGTTAAGGACATTAACTTAAACTTAGACGAAAATTCTTCCAAAGAAATCCTAGAAAAATCCTTAGAGCTTTTAAAGAAACTAACTAAGGTTCTTGGAATTATGGAAGAAGAAAGAGAAGAAATATCAAATGATATAGAAGAACTTATCAAGGAAAGAAATGAGGCTAGGAAGAACAAGGACTTCGCTAGGGCTGATGAAATTCGTGATGAGTTGAAGAACATGGGCATTGAAATAGAAGATACGAGAAGTGGAACAACTTGGAAGAGAATTTAAATTTTTTAGAAGTTAAAAATTATAGTGAAGCTGAGGTAAGGGAACTAAGTCCCCTTGCCCTAGCTTACATAGGTGATGCTTGTTTTGAAATCTTAGTCAGGAGTGAAATCCTAGATTTGAGAAAGAACCCCAACAAGCTTCACAGGGAAAGCATAAAATATGTCAGGGCCAAGGGCCAAAGAGAGCTTTTTGAAAAAATAGAAGACCTCTTGACAGAAGATGAATATAGGATTTTTAAGAGGGGACGAAATGCCAAGTCTCACACAGTGCCAAAGAACGCAGATCCAATTGACTACAGGATTGCAACTGGAGTTGAGGCCCTTTATGGCTATCTCTACCTCTTAAAGAGATACGATAGGATTAGGGACTTATTTAAGGAGATGATAGGATGAAGGTAAAAATTATTTCGCACACAATGGATCCAGACAAGACCATTGCTGCAGCTGCAAAACTTTGCTATTCAAGAGTTGGTGTTGAAGAGATTACAGAAAATTTGACAGAGGAATCTACAGAAAAGTTTTTAGATAGACTTATGTCTTTTTCTCACTTATCTCCACTAGAACACGTTAGCTTTACCTTTGCAATAGAAGGAGTTTCAAGGACCCTTACTCATCAACTTGTAAGACACAGACTTGCCTCCTATTCACAACAATCCCAAAGGTATGTAAAGCTTGATTCCTTTGAATATATTATTCCACCTCAAATAGAAAAAAATGAGGAAGCAAAAAAAGTTTTTATAGAGGCAATGAAGAGGGATCAAGAGGACTACGACAAGTTAGTTGACATATTAGTAGAAGAAAATGCAAGACCTTTAATAGAGGAAGGAATGGATGAAGCCAAGGCAAGGAAGTCTGTGGAAAAAATGTCCATAGAAGATGCAAGGTATGTCTTCCCTAATGCTTGTGAGACAAAAATTGTTGTCACAATGAATGTTAGGACTCTAAGACACTTCTTCACAGTGAGATGTTGTGAAAGGGCCCAATGGGAAATAAGAGAACTTGCAACAGAAATGCTAAAAGAAGTAAAAGAAGTTGCCCCACTATTATTTAGGGACCAAGGACCGGCTTGTGTAAGTGGACCATGTCCTGAAGGAAAGATGACTTGCGGCAAGGCAAAGGAAATTAGAGAGAAGTTTAAGAATTTAAAATGAAATATATATACGGAAGAGGCCCAGTTATGGAGGCCATTAAAAATAAAGAAGTAGAAAAAATTTATGTAGGGAAAAATGCTAGTGGATCTATAAAGAAAATCCTTGGCATGGCTAGAGATGCAAGGATCCCTGCAGTTACAAGTGACAATGAAAAGCTAGAAGAACTTGCTGGCACAAAAAACCACCAAGCAGTAGTGGCCCTTGTAAGTGACTTTGAATATATTGAACTTGAGGACCTAATAAGAAAATTGGAAGACAAGGAAGATGCGAGAATTTTCATCTTAGATAAGATAGAAGATCCTCACAATTTTGGAGCCATTGCAAGAAGTTCCAACTTCTTTGGGGTTGATGCCATAATCTTCCCCAACAGGAGGGCCGCAACAGTAAATGACACTGTGGTAAAATCTTCTGCTGGAGCAATTTATGATATTGATGTCTGCAAGGTTTCAAATATTTCTCAATCCATTGACAAGTTAAAGGAAGCAGGTTTTTGGATATATGCAACAGACCTTGAGGGAGAAGACATAAGGGAATGCGACTTCTCTGGCAAGGCAGCTATAGTTATAGGCAACGAGGGCAAGGGAGTTTCAAAAAATATTTTGAAAAATTCCGACAAGATTATAACTATTCCAAATTTTTCTGACTTCGACTCACTTAACGCATCAGTAGCAGCAGCAATTGTCATGTATGAGATTAGAAGATAACAGAGTATAAAAATGAGAAGGCGAAAGAGTAGGTACAGAAGGGATGTAAATTATCTCTTTGTCGATGGATACAATATAATAAATTCTTGGCAATCCTTAATTGAATTAAAAAATGTATCTCTTGAAGATGCGAGAAATGAATTAATAGACACTATGATTGAATTTTCTCACACGACAAAGGAGCACATCATCCTAGTCTTTGATGCCTACTTGGTGAAAAAATCTGGCGGCAAGACCTACAAGAGAGATGGGATTGATGTAATCTTTACCAAGGAATTTGAAACGGCAGACCACTATATTGAGAGGCAACTTGATGAAATAGGCAAGCTCACCAATGTTCGGGTAGCTACAAGCGACAATGTAGAGCAGCAGATAATTTTATCTCGTGGTGGAACTAGGATTTCAGCAAGAGAGCTTGAAGCTGAAGTGAATAATTCTAAAAATAAGGTGAACTACGTGGCCAAGAAACTAAAGGAAGAAAGGGTTACAACCCTTGATGAAGATATAATTCATAAGCTCAAGAAATTAAAACATGATATGACGAAAAAGAATAGTTAGGAGGTTTAAGATGAAGTGCAAAAATTGTGGAAAAGAAAATAAGGAAGATGCTTTATTTTGTATGGAATGTGGTCACGATTTGAGAGAAGAAAGTGATTTTTCTAAAACAGAAATAATAAAAAATAAGCAGGATTATTATGAAGAAGACCATGATAAAATAGTAAATAATAATTCCTTCAAAGATGACTCCATGAGCCTTAAGCAAAAGGGATTAGTTTTTGGCTTAGTAGTTGTTGGACTATTGGCTTTTTCCCTAATATTTAATTTTGGATTTAGCAAATACAAATACTCAAAACTTGAGGCATCTGCAAGGGCTAATCTTGAGGCCAAAAATTATAAGGAAGCCAGAGAAAAATTTAGCCAACTTTATGAAAAGTCTTCTAAGAAAGAGTACTTAGATGAAATTAACAATATTGACAAAATCTTAGAAAATAAAGACCTTCTAAATAAGGCCAATAAAAAATATGAGGCTAGAGACTATGAAGCTTCACTTGCCAACCTAAAGGATATTCAAGTGGAAGAAGACGATGACTTAAGAGAAAAAGTTGATGCCCTTATTGAAAAGAACTACGCTGGAATGAAGGCAGAAATAAATCAGTTAAAATCCAGCAAAAATTATGACGGGGCCATCAATAGGTTAAACGAATATATAGCTCTTGATCCCGAAAACGCAGACTTTAAAAAAATGCTTGAAGATATAAATCTTGAAAAGACAAACAACGAAAAGAAGGCTCAAGAAGAAAGTGAAGCCACAAAGCAAAAGGCAAGAGCTGATGAGTTAGAAACTCAAATAAAAAAGCTTCAAAACCGTGAAGTATCAAGTCTTATTGGCACTTATCAATTTGTAACCTCAGGCAAGGCCAATGTGAGAAGTGGGCCAGGATTTGCCTACACTATCTCTTATGTTCTTCATAAGGGAGACCCAGTTTACGTTTACGACACAAGAAGAGCTGATGGAAGAACTTGGTGTAATGTAGGTAATGGATGGATAAGTTACAGAACCTTAAATGGAGAAGCAAAATAATAAAAATTTGACAGTCGAGAGGCTGTCTTTTTTTATTGGAATATTTTCTTTGATATAAAAATTATGAAGTCGTAAACAATTATGGACTTAGAAAAGACAAGTGACACAGTAAAAAAGTTTGAGCTTTAAATAATAGGTAAGTTATAAAAAATTATAGACCTATTAAGGCTTATAGAGTTAATAAAAAATACAAGGTCACAAATTTTTATAAACTTGTAAAAGTTTATGGCCCTGCAAGTATTAGTAAGGCTATTAGAATTAAAAATTCATTAGGCCATAGAGTTCAAATAAGCTATAAGAAATTATTAAGTAATAGAATTCAAATAGATTATAAAAATTTATCAGGCAATAAAAATTAAAGAAATTACTAAAATTTACTATCTAACAAAAAATAAACGAGCCTTTCTTATTAAAATTCTTCTATTATATTGGCCAATAAAAAAAAGAAAATTATAATATACAAGGCAACATAAGAAAGAGAAATCAAAAATATTCTCAATCTTAAAAATATTCAATTTTTTAAAAAAATTGGGGAATTGATTTAAATTTTCAATTACCTATGTTATAATAATTAAGCAAATGATAATCAAATTCAAATATTGATTTAAGTTTAATGAATTTATATAAATTAGAAACGAGTGATCAAATGCTTAGCTTATTAATGGCTCCCTTAAATGTAAATTTTAAAATTTTAAGGGTTAAGACTCTTAGGAACAGTGATGTAACAGAGTCTCACCTGGCAAATCTCGGTTTTGTTAAGGGCGCAGTTATAAAAGTTGTAAATGAAAATGACGGCAACTTAATTGTTTCCATTAAGGATGCAAGAGTTGCAATTGGTAAAGACATAGCGAAAAAAATTATGGTAGAGGAGATGTAAGCTTGCAAACTTTAAAAGATGCAGTAGTGGGAAAATACTATATAGTTAAAAAAATTAATGGTACAGGTCCTCTAAAGAGAAGGATTATGGACATGGGTATAACAAAAAATGCAGAAATTTACATAAGAAAGGTTGCACCCCTAGGTGACCCTATTCAAATTAATATAAGAAATTACGAGCTCAGCCTAAGACGAGCTGATGCTGAACTGATTTCTGTCGAAGAGATAGAAAAGGAGGATTAAGATGGCAATAACTATTGCACTTGCCGGTAATCCCAATAGTGGTAAGTCCACGCTTTTCAACAGTTTAACTGGTTCCAACCAATATGTTGGTAACTGGCCAGGGGTAACTGTTGAACAAAAGACTGGTAAGTATAAAAAAGATAAAGAAGTTCACTTTACAGATTTGCCGGGAATTTATTCCCTTTCTCCCTACACTTTGGAAGAAGTTGTATCAAGGGACTATCTTGTAAATGAAAGACCTGATGTAATTATAGATGTTGTTGACGCAACAAATATCGAAAGAAACTTATTTTTAGCAACTCAACTGCTTGAACTGGGAATCCCTGTTGTGATTGCCCTAAACATGATGGATGTTGTGAGAAAGAACAACGACTTCATTGACATTAAGAAGTTAGAAAAAGATCTTGGTTGTAAAATTGTTGAGATTTCTGCTCTTAAAAATGAAAACATTGATAAGTTAATTGAAACTGCCAAGTCTGTTGCAGGTCAAAAGAAGATGACTTATCAAGAGTTTGAAGAAGATGTAGAAAAATATATAAAAGAAATCGAAGAATTTTCTGTTATCAAGGACAATCCTGCTAAGAGATGGCTTGCAGTTAAGTTATTTGAGCAAGATGAAAAAATAATGAAAGAGTTTCCACTTTACGGCAAGGAAACTAGAAGGCTTGAAGAAATAATAGAAGAAGCTGAAGAAAAGTATGACGACGACGGAGAGGGAATTATCACAGACGGAAGGTACAACTTTGTTTCGAATGTTACAAAGGACACCGTGAAAAAGGGAAGAAAGGGAATGACAACTTCTGACAAAATCGACAGGATAGTCACAAACAGATTCCTTTCAATCCCAATTTTTGTTGGAGTTATAACTCTTGTTTATATAATTGCCATTAACTTCGTTGGAGGTCCAGTGACTGACTGGGTAAATGACGTTTTCTTCACAGAAATTATTGGCGAAAACTTTAGAGGATTTTTGGAAAATGCTGGCACATCAGAATTTTTAACATCACTATTAGTTGATGGTATTATTGCTGGTGTTGGGGCTGTACTTGGTTTCTTACCAGTAATTGCAGTTTTATTCCTATTTATTGCAATCCTTGAAGATATTGGTTATATGTCAAGAATTGCCTTTATCCTAGACAGGGTATTTAGAAAGTTTGGTCTATCAGGTAAGTCTTTCATTCCAATTCTTATGGGAACAGGTTGTTCAGTTCCTGCCATTATGGGAACAAGGACAATTGAGTCAGACAACGACAGAAGGATGACAATAATGACTGCCTCTTTCATGCCATGTGGTGCAAAGCTTGATGTTATTGCCATGTTTGCTGCCTTCTTAGGTGGCAGCTGGTGGTACGCACCTATTTGGTACTTCGGAGGGATAATGGCAGTAGTTGTTTCAGGTATAATCTTAAAGAAGACTAAGTACTTCTCAGGAGATCCTGCACCTTTTGTAATGGAACTTCCTGAATATCATATGCCAAGTGCAAGAAATATTTTCAAAGCAACTTGGTTTAGATGTAAGGCCTTTATTGTTAAGGCAGGTACAGTAATCCTTCTTGCAACAGTTGCAGTCTTCTTATTAAAATCTATCTCCCTTGATGGACACTTCGTGGATTTCAATGCAGATCCAGAAGATTCAATTTTAGCAGGATTTGGTAAAATTATTGCACCAATCTTTGCTCCACTTGGATTTGGAGATTGGATGGCAAGTGTTGCTACAATCCTTGGCCTAGTTGCCAAAGAAATTGTAGTAGGAACTTATGGAGTTCTTGCAGGTATAGGAGAAGTTGGAGCAGAGGATTCCAGCATGGTTGCTCTTGTAGCTTCTAAATTCTCTGTGGCATCAGCCTTTGCCTTTGTCTTCTTTAATCAACTTACAGTTCCTTGCTTTGCAGCAACGGGAGCAATAAAAGAAGAAATGGGTTCAAATAAGTGGTTTGGACTAGCAATTGGTTACCAATTACTTTTCTCTTACACAGTTGCCTTTATGATTTACCAATTTGGAAGAGTAATCGAAGGCGGATCCTTTAACCTGATGACAGGTCTTGCAGTAGTAGTATTATTTATCTACGGATATTTACTCTTTAGGAAGGATAGGTCAAAGCTTGAAAATAAAAATTTTTCAAACAAGGAAAATGACGAGGTGGTAAAGTATGAATCCAATTAATATTGTTATTGGTCTAGTAATTATTCTTGCACTTGCACTTGCATTAAAAAGAGTTTTTAGTAAAAAAGATGGATGCGGCTGTGGATGTGACTCTTGTCACACAGCTTGTCCAAGTCATGAAATAGAAAAATAATTTTTGAAGAATACTTCTTAGGGAGTATTCTTTTTGGCTCTATGTCAAATATTGGGGAGACTCGTTAACTCGAGTCTCTCTTTTCATTTAAAAATCAACACTTAGACGCTAATTAAACTATCAATCCTAAAACAACTAAAAAACTTTAAAAATGAGCATAGAAACAAAACTCCTAGGGGTTTTGCGGAATTTTCCTGTTTTCCCATCATTACTTACAAGCAAACATAATTCTTTTTCTAAACAAATTGAAGTTTTTCATACCAAAACAATTTCTCTTTAAAGTCTTTATCTTAGTATGAGTACCTTCAAGTGGACCATTAGACCAAGGATAGTCAAAAGAATTGCATATTTCATCAAACCACTTATTAAAAGCAGTGACACAAGATCTAAATTCTTTTAAATTTTATTAAATATATTTTAAGAAAATCTTATAAAAATTTAATAAAATTACATACTATAATTAAAAATGATTATTAAATGATATTAATTACCAAATTACATTTAATTAATGTAATTTTCAAAAAAATATAAACACGTTTTTATATTACAATGTCATCAATAAAGATAAGTAGAAAGGATAATTAAAATGAGTAGAAAAAAGATTTTAGGATATATTTCTGCTATTATAGGTCTCTTGTTAGTGCTTGCACCAAAATTTATAACACCAGTTTGTCCTCCTATGGAAAATGGGATGTTCATGAAATGCCATTGGATGGGAAATATGACTATGGGTATTGGCGCAGTCATTTTAGTATTAGCAATCATTCTTATTGTAGTTAAAGATTCAAAAATATCTTTAGGATTATCTATTTCAAATATAGCAATTGGTATTTTAGAGATACTAAACGCTCATGTACTTATTGGTGGATGCATGAAAGCTGATATGGCTTGCAGAGCAAAAACCATTCCATTTTGCACATTGTTGTCAGGCATATTGGTTTTAGCTAATATTTATTATTGTATGAAAGAAAGAAATTCATAATGGAATCAATAATTAAAACTGAAAATTTAAGCAAGAGTTTTAAGAGAGGTTCTAATACACTTTTTGCAGTTAAAAATGTAAACTTTACCTTGGAGGAGGGAGATTTTGTCAATATAATTGGCAGAAGTGGTTCTGGGAAGTCAACTTTTTTAAATCTTTTGTCTGGTTTATTAAAACCGACTGAAGGTAAAATTTTTGCTAAGGGCAAAGATATGAGTGATTTTTCTGATAGAGAAATTAGCAAATATAGGAATGAAGTCATAGGTTTTGTGCCACAAAGTCTAGGAACACTTCCAAATTTAAATGTTTTAGAGAATGTGTCTCTTCCTTATTATCTATTTAAAAGAGATGACTCTGCTTATGAAAAAGCAGCTATGCTTCTTGATGAGATGGGAATTTTGCATTTGAAAGATGATTTTCCTAAAAATTTATCTGGAGGAGAGCTAAAAAGAGTGCTGATAGCCAGATCTATGATTAATTCGCCGGAACTTTTGATTTTAGATGAGCCTACAAGTGATTTGGATAAAAATACTACTATGGAGATAATGGATTTATTAAAAAAAATAAATTCTAAAGGTACTGCACTTATTATAGTTACTCATGAGCTTGATATTTTAAAATATGGCAATACGCTTTGCCAAATGGAAGATGGAAGTTTAATAAAAAAAGAGGGATAGAGATGAATTTATTAAAGAAAAGGGCTAGCATTTTCGCAATGATAGTAATCATGATTAGCCTCACTTTCATGCCTGCTTTTGCAGCAGAAACAAATTATGCTAACTGGGTTGAAGTCGCTGATGCTATGTCAGAACATTTACAAAAAGCTGTGGAAGTTTACAAGCCTGGAGATAAGGATGCTAAAAAAGCAGCCACAGATGCAGTTAATGTTGCTTACTTTAAATTCTATGAAAAAATTGGATTTGAAAAAACAACTATGTCTGCAATTTCAGGCCAAAGGGGTTCAATGGTTGAACATCAATTTTACAGAGCAAAAAATTCTATCAAAGAAGATGCAGATCCAAAAGAAGTTAAAGATGAAATTGATGCACTTATAACTTATCTTCATGAAGATGCCCATACTCTTGATGGAACCTCTGGAGATTCTAAGTCCAGTGGTCAAAGTCAAGAAGATGCAAATAGCCTTTCAACAGGTCAATTGTTGGGAGAGCTGCTAAAAAGATATGGTACATTTTTTGCAGTTCTTGGACTTACACTTCGTGAAGGACTTGAAGCCATTTTAGTTGTAGCTGCCATTGCTGCATATTTATCAAAGACTAATAATAGAATTTATTTAAAAGGTGTATATATTGGAGCCTTGCTAGGCATTGTTTTTTCAGCAGTCCTAGCTGGAGTATTTAATATCATCGCCAATACAGTGGGAGAAGTTGAGTCTGGAATGGGGCAAGAAATATTCGAAGGAATTGCGATGTTTCTTGCTGTTATCGTACTATTTTATGTATCCAATTGGATGCTTTCTAAATCTGAAGTTGAAGTTTGGAATAGATACATTAAAAACAAAGTTGAACAATCTGTTTCCAAGGGTAATTATTTTGCCTTATCTTTCACTTCATTCTTAGCAGTAGCAAGAGAGGGTGCAGAACTTATTTTGTTTTTCCAAGGTATGAGAACAGGCATTTCTGATAATCCGATGCATATGTGGATTGGACTTTTAGTTGCCGCGATAATACTTGCAATTGTATATTATTTAATTGCTAAAGTTTCTGTAAGGCTACCATTAAAACCATTCTTTACATTTACTTCTTGGCTAATGTTTATACTTTGCTTGTCTTTCTTAGGAAAGGGCATAGGAGAATTACAAGAAGCAGATGTAATTGGCAGAACTGTAGTTCCTTGGATGAATGGATGGTCTGCTGAAGTTATAGGTATATACGATAGGTATGAAAATCTTATTCCACAAATTATTCTATTAGTAGTAACCATTGTTTCTGTTATCTATCAAAATAATAGAAACAAAAAAATTAGAGCTGAGCTTGAAGCCAGCCAAGAAAAAAATAGGAGGGTATTATGTTAAAAAAGAAAAGTTTATTTCTTGTTGTTATGACGCTTGTGTGTGCATTAATGTTTACAGCTTGTGGTAAAAAAGAAGATACAAAAGCTAATAATACAGCTAAAACTTCTACAGAAGAAAAAACACCAGCTGAAGAAAACAAAAAAGAAACAGGAGATGCAAAAGCTGCAGCTCCAGGAGAAGATGCAGGATTTGAAGAATTTCCAATTGGCGATGATCATACTGAAGGACCTCTAGTAATCTCAGGTGTATATTTCCAACCAGTAGATATGGAACCAGCAGGAAACTCAATTCCTAAAGAAGAAGCTGATTGCCATATTGAAGCTGACATTACAGCATCACAAGAAGGTGCGACATTAGGTTATGGTGTTGGTGATTTCGTTCCATGGTTACAAGTAAAAGCTTATTTACAAAAGGAAGGTTCAGACCATGTTCAAGAAGTAGCCTTCATGCCAATGAACGCATCTGATGGTCCACACTATGGTGCAAATGTTAAATTTGACGAAGGTGTTGGCGTTTATAATGTAAAATTTGAAGTTACTGCACCAGGTAATGACTACTTACTACACGTAGATAAAGAAACTGGTGTAACAGGTAGATTCTGGACAGAACCACTTGTTGCAGAATGGACTGACTTCGAATGGAACGGACCACAATGGTAAAGTTTTAAAAATTTATAATATTTATAAGGGGAATTCATGTTCCCCTTATATACATTTATCGGGGGTGAAATTATTTTAAAAATTTTTATTAAAGTTATGGAGGCGGGAATAGCCTTTTCTCTAATGATTTCTTTAATGCTTGCCTATTATATAACTAAAGAAAGTAAATATAAAAAGCATGTTATTATAATTTCTTTAATTTTAGGGATAATTGCAGCAATTGTTTCAATAATTATAAGAAATATACCTAATTTTATTAATAGGACAGAATTGAATTTCTGGTCTATGGTGCCCATAGTTATCTCGGTATTTTTAATATTAATTTTTATGATATTTGAAGATAAGATAAATGCTAAAATTTATGATAATTTCATTTCAGCATCGGTTGTTGTTTATCTTGTAGGAATGTGTTTTTATTATTTACCATATGTATTTAACCAATCAAACAAATTTGTATATTATGGCGAAAGTGCTGTTTCAACTATTGTACTTTTTAGGATTTTAGGCTTTGTTTTTGGGATAATCATGATGATTTTATCAGGACTTGCCATATATAAGTCCTCCGTTAAACTTGAAGGTAAAATCTTAAAGATTATTGTTTTTTTGAGCTTGATATGTTCAGGTATCAGCCAATTTAATATCATAATTCAAAGGTTTTATTCTAAAGGAATCATTCCTAGAAATGTTAACTTTTTTAGAGTTATTGCATTTATAGCTAATCACGAAAATGTGTTTTTATTTGCAACAATGTTAATTATGATAGCTATTCCAGTAATTTTATATAAGCAAAATATTAAAGTTAATGAAGAATATAGCAATAGGGCTCAGTTAAGAAAAATAAAGTATAGAATGAAGAATAAAAGACATTGGGCAATTTTTTTCCTTGCCGTTCTATTTATTAATACTTTTTCATTAACGGTTGGAAAGGCATATGCTAATAAGGAACAGGTCCTTTCACCACCTGAAGATTATCAAACTGAAAATGGAATGATTGTTATTCCTTTAAGTAGCTTAGAGGATATGCATTTGCACAGATATTTGTATAAGGCAAAGGATGGTGCACAAATGAGATTTTTCTGCATTAAAAAATCAGAAGGTTCCTATGGAGTTGTACTTGATGCCTGCGAGATATGTGGTCCATCTGGATATTTTGAAAGAGGCGATGATGTTATTTGTAAGTTGTGCGACGTTGTAATGAATAGGGGTACAATAGGTTTTAAGGGTGGATGTAACCCGATACCTTTCCCATACATTGTCCATGATAAAAAGATAAAGATTGCGCCAAAGGATCTTGACGCATTGTCTTATGTATTTAAGTAGGAGGGCTTATGTTTTGGAGAATAGTTAAAGGAGCACTTTTTAGACAAAAGGGAAAGATGGCTCTTATTGCATTTACAGTTGCCCTCGGAGCTTCTCTTGCCACTTCAATGTTAAATACCATGCTCGGTGTTGGAGATAAAGTTAATCAAGAATTAAAGACCTATGGAGCCAATATTAATGTATTGCCTAAGGAAGCTTCCCTTCTTGATGATTTGTATGGCATGCAAGAAAAAGAGGGGCAGGTTCAAAAATATTTAAAGGAATCAGAACTTCCTAACATTAAAACTATTTTTTGGGCTTACAATATTGTAGACTATACGCCATATCTTAACACTTGGGTTTCTTATAATAATGATTCTAAACATACTAAGATGGTAGGAACATGGTTTAATAATCATATGGATTTGCCTACTGGAGAATCAGTTGATACTGGTATGATTAGACTTAAAAACTGGTGGGAAGTTCAAGGCGAGTGGTTATCAGAAAATGATAGCGATTCAGTTATGCTTGGAAAGATTTTTGCAGACAGAAATGGATTTAAAGTTGGTGATGAAATCCAACTAAAAAGCAATAATTTAAACAAAAAATTAAAAGTTAAGGGTATTTTCTCATCAGGTTCTGATGAAGATGCATTTATATATGCTACTTTAAAAACAGCACAAGAATTTGCTGGAGTTACTGGAGTTGTAAATAAAGTTGAAGTATCAGCTCTTACTACACCAGACAATGACTTAGCAAGAAAGGCTGCCAAAAACCCACTATCTTTAACTATTAAGGAATGGGAAGTATGGTATTGTACAGCTTATGTTTCTGCTATTTGTTATCAAATAACAGAAGTAATGACTGATTCTGTAGCTAAGCCAATTCGCCAAGTTGCAGAAAGTGAAGGAGATATTTTAAATAAGACTACTCTTCTTATGGTTTTAATTACAGTATTAACTTTGATTGGTTCAGGCTTTGGTATTTCTAATCTTATTACAGCATCTGTAATGGAAAGATCTAATGAAATTGGACTTCAAAAAGCTATAGGGGCGTCAAATGGAAGAATAATTGGTATAATTCTTGTGGAAATAATTTTGACAGCGATATTTGGAACAGTTATAGGTTACGGTGTTGGTCTGCTACTTACTCAGATTATTGGTCTAACAGTTTTTGGCTCAGCAATAGCTCCAACAGCTATGGTAGTTCCTATTGTAGCAATACTTATTATTCTTGTTACAATATTGGGTTCAATACCAGCTATAAGATACCTTTTGAATTTAAATCCAACGGAGGTACTACATGGCAGATAAACAAAGTAAAAATAAATTTTACTTAAAAATGATAATGACTTCCTTGGCAAGGAGACGTGCAAGAATGTTAACAGCACTACTTGCTATAGCTATGGGAGCAACAATTATTTCAGGACTTGTTACTATTTACTATGATATTCCTAGACAAATGGGTAAGGAGTTTAGGTCTTATGGTGCAAATATGTTGGTAATTCCCACTAACCCTGATAAAAAAATTACCAATGAACAGTTAGATGAAATTAAATCGTTAATTCCATCGGGAAAGCTTGTCGGTCAGGCACCCTATATTTATACAAATGCAAAAATTAATGAACAACCTTATATGCTTGCAGGTACAGATTTAAAGGGAGCGAAAGAAAATTCTCCATACTGGCTTATTGATGGGTCATGGCCTGAAAAACCAAGAGAAGTTTTAATAGGTAATGAAGTTTCAAAGGCTTTGGAATTAAAAGAAGGAGATAAAATTATTATAAATACTCCCAAAGTTAATGGAGAAGGTTCTATAGATACTAATTTTGTTGTTTCAGGAGTTGTAACAACAGGCGGTAAAGAAGAAGAACTTATTTTTATGGGTATTGATGATATTTCACAGCTTGTTAAAGACAAAAATTATGATGTCGTAGAATATTCAGTAGAAGCTGAACAAAATGAACTTTCAAAAATAGTATCAAATATTTCACAAAAGGATGGATCTCTAACTCCACAAATGGTAAAAAGAGTTACCGCCTCACAAGATATAGTTTTGAATAAATTACAAGCTCTTGTCTTCATTGTAACGATAATAGTATTATTCATAATGATGATATGTGTATCCACAACAATGATGGCTGTTGTAACTGAAAGGCGTAAAGAAATAGGTCTTAAGAAAGCTTTGGGCGCCACAAATTCGTCAGTAATTGTTGATTTTTTAGGTGAAGGAGCATTTTTGGGGGTTTTTGGTGGACTTTTAGGCGTTGCATTAGGATATATATTTGCCAATAGAGTAAGTATTTCGGTATTTGCTAGAAAGGTAAGTTTCTTGCCTCTTTTAGTACCTATGACAATTATTGTCTGTATAGTAATAACTATAGTTGCATCTTTAATACCAGTATCTAAAACTGTTGATATTGATCCAGCTTTAGTGCTTCGTGGAGAATAGAAAGGAATTTTATGGATATATTAAAACTCGTAGATGTTTCAAAAATTTATGGTGAACTTAAAGCCCTTGACAAAATCAATTTAAGTGTAGAAAAGGGCGAATGGATTTCTATAATGGGTCCATCAGGTTCTGGTAAAACAACAATGATGAATATTATTGGTGCCATGGATAAACCTTCACTTGGCGAAGTTATTTTGGATGGTGAAGATATAGCAAAAAAATCACCTAAGGAACTAACAGTTATTAGAAGGGATAAGATAGGACTTATTTTCCAACAATTTCATTTAGTTAATTATTTAAGTGCTTTGGAAAATGTAATGATGTCACAATATTATCATTCTATGCCAGATGCACAAGAAGCAATGGAAGCTTTGGCTGCAGTAGGTCTTGCTGATAGAGCCAAGCACTTACCCAACCAATTATCAGGTGGGGAACAACAAAGAGTATGTATAGCTAGAGCTCTTATCAATCATCCTGCTATACTTTTGGCTGATGAACCTACGGGAAATTTGGATGAAAAGAATGAATATATAGTTCTTGACATATTTGAAAAACTTCACAATGCAGGTTCAACAATTATTGTTGTAACTCACGACCCTGAAGTCGGTGAAGAATCTGAAAGAATGATAACTCTTGAACATGGTAAGATTACAAAAGAAGAAAAAATGAAAAGAAAAAGACCTGTTCTTGATTCTACAATAAAAGACGAAAAACTTAAGGAGTTTATATGAGAAAAATTTTAAATGCATTAATAATTTTATCTTTGGGGCTTGTCCTAGTTGCTTGTGGAGGAGATAAAAAAGAAGAAGCTCCAAGCGTAAGCTATAAGGACGGCACATATCATGGAGAATCTGCCAAAGATGAAAGAGGCGGACTTGTAAAAGTGGATATAAGTGTTAAAGACAATAAGATTGAATCTTGCACAATGCAAAACATTGATGGAGATGGAAAAGAAAAGGATGAATCTTATGGTCAAAGCCAAAATGAAGGACTATATAAGATTGCCCAACAAGCTATAAATCTTGCAAAGTCATACCCAGATAGATTAGTGGAAAAAGGAAGCCCTGAAGGAGTGGACGTTATTTCGGGGGCAACAGAAACCTACAAGCAATTTATTGAAGCTTGCAACAATGCTCTTGCTGATGCAAAATAATGAAAGATTTATACACAGTTAATTTAGCAAAAAAGAATATAGAAAATAAAAAGGCAAGGTCAATTACCTTGATTTTACTTGTAGGAATTTTAACTTTTATATTATTCATGTCATCATTTATAATTTTTTCTCTTAAAAACGGCATGAAATCTCTATCAGATAGGATGGGAGCAGACATTATAGTAGTCCCAGAAGGTTATGATTCCAAAATTACAGGTGCAATATTAAGGGGAGAACCTAATACATTCTTTTTTGACAAGGATATATTAAATAGAGTAAAAAAAATACCAGGAGTTGAAAAAGCCTGTGGTCAAGTTTATCTAGCTACACTTTCTGCTGGATGCTGTTCTTTTCCCATTCAAGTTATAGGAATTGACTTTTCTGATGACTTTAGCGTTAAACCTTGGCTTGAAAAACAGATTAAAACTCCAATTAAAGCTGGGCAAGTTGTTGTAGGTGCTAACATTGTGGGGGATATTAATCATAAGGTTAAATTTTTTAATCAAGAATTTGATATAAGAGGTAGGCTTGCAAAAACTGGCATGGGTTTTGATAATTCAGTTTTTATGACAATAGAAGAAACTCATAGATTAGCCAAGGAATATGAAAAGATAATTAATCATCCGGTGGCAAGAAAAGATGATATATCTTCTATTTTAGTAAAAGTTGAAAAAAACAAAGATCCAAAAACAATTCAAAAACTTATTAAAGAAGAATTTAAAAAAGAAAAAGTGTATCCTTTATTGCCAAGAAAAATAATGACACAAGTTTCAGATTCAGCAAAAAACATGCTTGTGTATGTGTATATATTGATAGCTTTGATTTGGATACTAGCTTTTTTTATTTTAAGTCTTGTAAATACCTTATCAGTTAAGGAAAGGAAAAGAGAATTTGCAACCATAAGGATATTAGGAGCAACAAAGAAAAAACTCAGTGAAGTAGTTCTTATTGAATCTATGCTAATTAATGGTACAGGTGCAGTCATAGGTTCTGTGCTTTCCTTTGTTTTAAGTATAACTTTCAATAATGTATTTTCATCACTTTTGAATATGCCTTTTTTAAGACCGAATATATTCCTTATGATTTTAATGTTAATAATAGTAATAATTTTAGGAACCTTGTTAGGACCAATATCTTCAATTATTGCTATTAATAAAATAAATAAAGTAGAATTATTATTGATGCAAAGAGATAATGATTAAAATAGGCTCTATGTCAAATATTGGGGAGACTCGTTAATTCGAGTCTCTCTTTTCATTTAAAAATCAATACTTAGACGCTAATTAAACTATCAATTCTAAAACAATAAAAAACTACTAAAAATAAACATAGCAAATAAAACTACTAGGGGTTTTACGGAATTTTTCTGTTTTCCTATCACTACTTACAAGCAAACATAATTCTTTTTCTAAACAAATTGAAATTTTTCATACCAAAACAATTTCTCTTTAAAGTCTTTATCTTAGTGTGAGTAACTTCAAGTGGACCATTAGACCAAGGATAATCAAAAGAGTTACATATTTCATCAAACCATTTCTTAAAAGCAGTGGTACAAGATTTAAATTCTTTTAAATTAGATTCCTCAGCTCTTTTTATCCATTCTCTTAAAGATTTAGTGGCTCTAACTCTATTGGGTTGAGTAAGAACATATTGGTACCAACAGGGCACACAGTAAAATAATTCTTTTAACCTATATGCTAATTTTAAATCTTCACAAAACCAAGCATTAAAGAAACATCTTTAGCTTGGTCAGTTGTTAGCTTAGAAGCAGGTTTTATAAATAGGCTCCTACTTTTCTTAAAATACTTTCTTAGCTTAGAAGAAATATCCTTTTGAATTCTCTTTCTAACATTCTCTAAAGCCCATGAAACTTGTCTAATGAAATGATACCTATCAACTATATGAATAGAATTCTTAAAGAATCTATTCTTGACAGACTTAAAGGTATTGGACATATCACTTACAAAAAACTTAACACCTTGTCTCTCCTTGTTAGGTACTTTTTTAAATCTAATACTTATGAGAATAAACTTAAAAAATCTATTAGCTTTTCACTTATTATTAACGAGTAGTCCTTAGTATAAGAATTAGAGTTTTGTAAACAAAATTTTTGAATTTTAAAAATTCAATTTTACAGGCCAAGAAATGGGATATTATGAGAATCCCAAAGAAGATAAATAAGAAGAAAATTATTTATTATTAAAAACTAATGAAAGAGATTTTCACAAAGGAGAATAAATTTTCAATATATGGAATGTGATAGAAATGTGAAATATTTCAAACTCCTATAAAGCCCTTGAATTAGAAACTGAAAGTAATATAATGAGAATTGCACAAGGAAATAAAAAGAGTGGTGATATTTTTGAAAGAAAGTATAGATAGTATTTTGGCAATAGATAAAAAAACCAGAGAACTTGTCGAAAATACTGATAAAGAAATAGAAGAAATAAAAAAAGACCTGCGAGAAAAGTTAACAGATCTTGAAAATGAATCAATAGAAAAGTCAAAACTCCTTGGCAAGGAGAAAAGCGATGAGATTTTAAGAGACTTTGAAAATAAGGCCGATGATCTTAGGAAAGAAAATCAAAAAAATCTAGAAGAAATAGAAGCTTTTTATGAAAAAAATTCTGACGACCTAATAAGAGTTGCCTTTGATAAATTGATTGGAAGGGACTCCAATGTTTGAAGGTCTAAAGGCTTTAAATGCTAAGATTTTAAAAATGTATTCGGACTTTTTGGTCTACGAAGACTTTGTAAATATGGCAGAGGGCGACAATGTCAGATTTTGTCTCTCTTACTTAAAGGAAAAGAAATTTCCAAATATAGATTCCTTTTCAGATATTTATGAAATTGAAGAGTTTTTGCAAGATTACAGAAGAAGACAAGTAAAAAAACTTCAAGGATTTTTGCCCGGTAAGTACTCAGACTTTATCAAGGCCTACATGGAAAGAGAAAAGGTAGAAAAAATTGTAAAAATCTTGAGGGCCCTAAGGATGAATAAGGAGCCTAGGGTTGAAAAATTAGTAATAAATGGAAGAAATATTCCCTTTAAGGAAGAAAGCTTTGAATCTTTTATAGATAATTTAAAGGACACGCCTTATTACGACTACATGAAGAACTACAAGTCATCAAGAGATGAGGATTCCCTTTTTTCCATTGAGATGAATCTTGACAAGTACTATTACAGGAACTTGACTGAGTCAATAAAGTCTTTGTCAAAGGCTGATAGGGACGAGTTCAAAAAGATCTTTGGAGTCAAGATAGATTTATTAAATATTATCTGGATATACAGGGCCAAGAAGTATTATGATATTTCACCAGAAGAAATTTTCAACTTTACCATTTTTGGTGGTAACTACAATTCTGAAAAGCTCCTCCACCTATCTTATATTGATGAAGAAGAATTTGAAGAAGAGATTAAAAAGTCTAAGTACTCTATTCTTTTTGCCGATGGTAGGGTTATAAGAACTGGAAGGACTTCTAAAAGGCTAATGTATTCTATTGCAAACAAGAATTTTAGAAGGACAGATGGGATTGGAAAATTTATGAGCTTCTTAATTCTTTTGGATTCTGAAATTGAAAACATTGAAAGAATTTTGGAAGCTACTAGGTTTGGCCTAAGTAAAGAAGAAAAATTAAAATATATGATCGTCGATAGAAAGGAAAGTGAAGAAGTTGGCCGTTGAAAGAATGAAGGTCGCCAATATAATGGGCGATATTCAAGATATGGATTCCATCATTTTGGATATTTTAAATTTGAAATGTATGCAATTTATGTCTGCTGAGACAAATATTGAAGAGAACAAGTTTGTCTTCAGTCTAGATGATGAAAAGAATCTAGAAAAGAACCTAGAGAGAAATCTTGAGCTTAATTATATTGAACCTATTGAAGAAGATGAGTCCCACAAGGTCAGTGCAAAAAAAGCAGAAGAAATCATGGAATTTCTTGGCATTGACAAAATTGAGGACAAGTATTTTGAAAAAATTGATGTAAATGAAGATGTGGATTCCTTTGTCAAAAATATAAGTAAAAAAATGGACGAGTATGAAAATACAAAGGAAAGCCTAAAGATTTTAGACACCCTAAAGGAAAACTATGAACTTTTTAAAAATGTTGATATAGATCTTAAGGATATTGCTGACTTAAAATATTTTAACACTAGGTTTGGCTTCCTAGACAAGGATGCCAGGGCTAGACTAAAGAAAAATTATGGAAATATCCTCGCTATGATTTATCACACAGGAACAGTTGACAATAGGGAACTTTTCCTTGTTATATATCCAAAGGAAACTGAAAAGGATATTAACAGGGTCCTAAATAGTCTAAACTTCACAGAAGTTGACCTTCTTGGCGAAAATGTTGAAGGTACTGCTAGCTTAATTTTCAAGAATCTTGAAGAAGAGGAAGAAAATGTAAAGAGAAAGATTTTTGAAATTGAGGAATATAAGAAAAATCTTTTAGAATCCATGAATGAAGAGCTAAGGACAAGCCTTGCCCACATGCTCTCTTATGAAGAAATTGAAAAAGCAAAGAAATATATGCTTAGGTCAAATAAGTATTTTTATCTTTCAGGTTGGATTGGAGTTAGCGATACAAAAAAATTAGAAGAAAAGCTATCTAAGTACGAGGATATTGATATTGAATACTTTGATCCTAAGGAAGGAAGTAAGAAGACACCTACAAAGCTTAAAAATGCAAATTTTTTCAAGCCCTTTGAGCTATTAATTAACATGTATGGCACTCCAGCATATGGGGAGTTTGACCCAACAGTGATTTTTGGAATTACCTACATGATTCTTTTTGGTGCAATGTTTGGCGACTTAGGTCAAGGGGCAGTATTTGCAGTTGCTGGACTAATCTTAGCTAAGAAGAACAAGGACTTTGGTGGACTTCTACTTAGAATGGGAGCCTCTTCAATGTTCTTTGGTTTAATGTATGGGTCAGTCTTTGGCTTGGAAGAGATTATTCCTGCTATTTGGTTTAGACCCTTTGAAGACATCAATGGCACACTTGTAACGGCCATTTACTTCGGCATTATTTTACTTGCCATAGCCTATGGTATTGGTATTTACAATAGATTAAAAAGTGGTAGACCTGATGAAGCCTTCTTTGCAAAGGAAGGATTCTTGGGAGTCCTAATTTTTATAGCCATGATCAATATAGGTATTTCCGTAATGGGAGGATCTGCTCCTCTTCCTAAGAATATTTCTATAGGAATTTTACTTGGATCTCTTGTGATCATGCTATTAAAGAGGCCTATTCTTAAGCTTTTATTTAAGAAAGAGCCAGAAGAATCTGCTTCAGACTATTATATTGAGTCCTCCTTTGGACTCTTGGAAGCCCTTCTCTCTACCATGTCTTCAATTATTTCTTTTATAAGGGTTGGTGCCTTTGCAATAAACCACGTTGGTTTGTTCCTGGCCTTTAAAACTCTTGGGGAAATGCTTGGTTCAAGGGGAGGAAATATTGCAGTCTTAATTTTCGGCAATATCCTAATCCTTGGTCTAGAAGGTCTTATTGTATTTATTCAATCTCTTAGACTTGAGTATTATGAAATGTTTAGTAAGTATTATAGTGGTGACGGCGAATTATTTAAAGCCGACAAAGTTTATTGATAAGGAGTTTAATAATGGAAAAAATAATTATTTTAGGAGTTTTAACAGTATTTTCAATGGTAGTTTCAGGTTTTTATTTTATTTATAAGGGAACAGACAAAAACAGAAAATTTGCCCGTGCCTTTATGAAATTAAACCTATTTGTTTTTGCACCAGTTTTTGTATTTGGTCTTATTTCTCTAGTTCCACAAATGGCATCAGCTGCAGCTGCTCCAACAGGTGGAAACGGACTAGGCTTCTTAGCAGCAGGTCTTTCAACAGGTCTTGCTTCACTAGGTGCTGGGGTTGCCGTTTCTAATGTAGGTTCTGCAGCAATTGGAGCTGTATCAGAAGATCCTAACATTCTTGGTAAATCAATGATTTATCTAGGACTTGCAGAAGGTATTGCTATTTATGGTCTTATCATTTCAATTATGATTCTTGGAAGACTATAATGAGATCAATTCTTTTAACATCAAATGACGATATTATTAACGGCCTTCGCCTAGCTGGCGTAAGGTCTGTTAAATGTAATAACAGATCTGAACTTTTAAAAAATTTTAAGTCTTACACCAAGGAAGAGGACATTGGAATAATTATCCTAACTTATTCTTCTTTTAAGGAAATAAAAGAGGAGGTCCTAGACTTTAAATTATCTGGCGACCTTCCCCTAGTGGTAACTATCCCAGACCTCGACGGCAAGATGGAAGATGACTTTATTTTAAAATACGTCAGAGAATCTGTTGGTGTGAAAGCTGTAGGTGATTAAATGATTTTACTTGAAAACAAAATTGCCATATTCAACAAAATTGTTTTTCTAAAGCAAAAAGAAGAGTGTGAAAGAAGAATAAAGGAAGAAGGAGAAAAGGCAGCAAAGATCCTTGAAGAAAAGCTAAAGTCTCTTGAAGAAGACGAAAAGGCCTTTGTTGATAGGAGGGTCAATCTTGCCAAGAGAAGGGGATATGAACTTATTGCCTCTGTTGAAGAACAAAAGAGGGTCCTATTTCTTGAAGAAGATGAAAAGCTACTAAATGAACTTCTTGAAACCCTTTCAGAAAAACTCTTAGAATTTACAAAGACAGATGAATATGTAGAAAAAGAAGTTGAAAGCTTTAGAGATATTTTAGATGAAATAGATGAAGAGGCTATCTACCTTTATGTAAAAGATGATGAGAAAAAAGAATTAGTGGACAAGTTTAAGGAAATTGCAGAGGAAAAAGGAGTTGAACTTAAGATTGACCAGCTATATGAATACCACCTTGGTGGTTTCATTGTGTCTGATATCAACAAAACTTACAACATCAACCTTTCTCTAAAGAATAAACTTGACGACATGAAATATGAAATTGGATCAATGCTACATGAAAGACTAAAGGAAAGGGGTGAAGTCATTGGAAAGAGCGAAGATTAAATCAGTTGACGGACCTGTTGTAATTGGCAAAAACATGGCTGACTACAAGATTAGAGAGATGGTCCTAGTTGGTGAGAAAAAATTAATTGGAGAAGTTATTTCTATTGACGGAGACCTAGGCACTGTTCAAGTTTATGAAGAAACCGAAGGCCTAAGACGTGACGAAGATATTATCTCAACAGGAGCACCACTTTCTGTAAAGCTTGGACCTGGGATGATAAGAGGTATCTTCGATGGTATAGAGAGACCACTTGAATCTATAAAAAAGGAACACGGGTCTTTTATGCCAGAAGGTATTGGACTTATTTCTCTTGATGAAGAAAAATTATGGGATGTAAGTTTCAAGGTAAAACTTCACGACAAAGTTCATGGAGGACAAATTTTTGCTGAAGTTCCTGAAACAGATATCATCACTCACAAGGTTATGATTCCTCCAGATGTGTCTGGTGAAGTTGTAAAAATTCTTGATGATGGCAAATACAATATAGAGACAGTCCTCTTAAAGGTTAAGGACGAATTTGGAAAGATAAATGAAGTTAAGATGTACCAAAACTGGCCAGTAAGAATTCCAAGACCAGTTAAGGAAAGACTTCCCATTGACAAGTTACTTGTAACTGGTCAAAGAGTCTTCGATGTTTTCTTTCCAATTGCCAAGGGTGGAACTACTGCTGTTCCAGGAGGATTTGGTACTGGAAAGACAATGACTCAGCACCAAATTGCCAAGTATTGTGACGCCGACATCATTATCTACATTGGTTGTGGTGAACGTGGTAACGAAATGACAGAAGTTTTGGAAGACTTCCCACAACTAATTGACCCTAACACTGGCAAGGCACTAATGGATAGGACAATCCTTATTGCCAACACTTCTAACATGCCAGTAGCTGCCCGTGAAGCATCAATTTACACTGGTGTAACTATGGCAGAATACTTTAGGGACATGGGCTATCACGTTGCCCTAATGGGTGACTCAACTTCTCGTTGGGCAGAAGCTCTTCGTGAAATTTCTGGTCGTCTAGAAGAAATGCCAGCCGAAGAAGGTTACCCTGCTTATCTTCCATCAAGAATTGCAGGTTTCTATGAAAGGGCAGGTTATGTAAATACCCTTTCAGGAGCTGAAGGATCTGTAACTCTTATTGGTGCAGTCTCTCCAGCAGGTGGTGACTTCTCTGAACCAGTTACAGAAAACACAAAGAGGTTTGTCAATGTATTCTTGGCACTTGACAAGGAACTAGCCTACTCAAGGCACTATCCAGCTATAAACTGGATGAACTCTTACTCAGGTTACATCCCACTTCTTAAAAACTATTACGACATGAGACTTGATGGGGACTTGCCAGACCTAAGAATTAAATATCTTGACCTTCTTCACAAGGAAGCCAAGTTAAATGAAATAGTTATGCTTGTTGGTGAAGACGTCCTTCCCGACGAAGAAAGACTTGTCCTTGAAATTTGTCGTGTCGTAAAAGTTGGATTCTTACAACAAAATGCCTTTAACCCAATTGACACCTTTGTGCCACTTGAAAAGCAATTTGAAATGTTAAAGACTATAGACAATTTATACGAAAGAGGAAAGGAAGCATTAAAGCTAAAGATTCCTATTTCTGTAATTAAGAACAACAAACTTTATGGAAAAGTAATCAACATGAAGTACGATATAGAAAACGAAAACTTAAAGAAATTTGTGAGCTTGAACAATGAAATTAACGACTTTTATGTAGAGCTTGCCTCAACTTATGGTGATGTAGAATGAAAAAAGAATATTTAACACTTGATAGAATTGAAGGATCCCTACTAGAACTTTCAAATCTTCACAGAGTTAGCTATGGTGAAGTTGTAAAAATTATCTCAAAAGACGGCAAGAGATCTGAAATTGGTCAAGTTATAAAAATCGATGAAGACAGGGCAATTGTCCAAGTATTTGGCAACAACCTTGGCGTATCAACAAAAAATACAAAGGTAGAATTCTCTGCCCACCCTTTTGAAATACCACTTTCATCAGATATCTTGGGAAGGGTATTTAATGGTACAGCAGTCCCAATTGACAAGGGAGGTGCCATTTATTCAAAGGATGTTTACAACATAAATGGTAGACCAATTAACCCATCAGCAAGAGAATACCCAAGGAACTTTATCCAAACAGGTATCTCTTCTATAGATGGACTAATGACCCTTATCAGGGGACAAAAACTTCCAATTTTTTCAGGATCAGGACTTCCTCACAACGAAGTTGCTGCCCAAATTGTAAGACAAGCTAAGATTGCAGACGAGGGCGGAGAAAATAACTTTGCCATTGTCTTTGCTGCAATTGGCGTAAAGCACGATGAAGCTGACTTCTTTAGGGAAAGTTTTAAAAATTCTGGTGTAATCGACAAGGTTGTTATGTATATCAACTATGCTGATGACCCAATTATGGAAAGACTTATTGCACCTAAGTGTGCCCTTACTGCAGCAGAGTACCTTGCCTTTGAAAAGAACATGCAAGTTCTTGTAATTATGACAGATATAACATCCTATGCAGAAGCCCTAAGAGAAGTTTCATCTTCAAGAGAAGAAGTTCCATCAAGAAAGGGCTATCCAGGTCACCTTTATTCAGACCTTGCAGCTCTTTATGAAAGGGCAGGTATGATTAAGGATAGCGACGGATCTGTAACTCTTATCCCAATTTTGACAATGCCTAATGATGATATCACCCACCCGATCCCTGACCTTACAGGTTACATCACTGAAGGTCAAATTGTAGTAAGTCGTGACTTATTCTCCAAGGGAGTTTATCCACCAATTGATGTCCTTCCTTCACTGTCAAGACTTATGAAGGACGGCATTGGAGAAGGTTATACAAGAGAAGATCATCCAGACCTATCATCACAACTTTTTGCATCCTACTCAAAGGTACAGGAAACTAGGGCCCTCGCCCAAATTATTGGTGAAGATGATATATCAGATGACGAAAAATTAATTTTAAAATTTGGCGAAGAGTTTGAAAAGAGATTCTTAACTCAAGACCAAAATGAAAATAGAGACATTGAAGAAACCCTAGATTTAGGTTGGGAACTGCTAAAGATTCTTCCAAGTCAAATGATTGATAGAATTGATCCTAAGTTAAAAGAAAAACATCTAGGTGATAAGAATGGCGATTAAGGTAACACCTACTAAGGCAAATTTAATTGCATCAAAAAATGCCCTCGTCCTTGCTGAGAAGGGTTATGACCTTCTTGACAAGAAGAGGACAGTCCTTATAAAGGAAATGATGGACTTAAATAAAAATGCCAAGGCCTTACAGGATGAAATAGAAGAAAAGTTTGATAAGTCTTACTCTGAACTTGTAATGGCAACTATATCTATGGGAGCCTTGTCCCTAAAAGATATGGGAGAGTCAGCTCCACTAGAAAAGGACTACGAAATTATTTCACGTTCAGTTATGGGGCTAGAGCTTCCAAAAATAAAATATGAAAAGCCCAGTGCTAGGGCAGACTATTCCCTCCACCAATCTAATGCAGCCTTTGACAGGGCAAAGATAAATATTTCAGAAATTCTTCCTGTCATCTATGAGCTTGCCGAGATAGAAACTTCTGTCTTTAGGCTTGCCAATGAAATAAAAAAGACTGCCAAGAGAGCCAATGCCCTTGACAAGATTCAAATACCTAAGTACAAAAGTATTATTAGAGAGATCGAAGAAATTTTGGCGGAAAAAGAAAGAGAAGACTTCTTTAGACTTAAGAAGGTAAAAAATAAAAAGAATAGAAAAGTAGAATAAAATAAATAAGATAATAAAAAAATCCCAAGTTGAAAATAAATTCAGCTTGGGATTTTTTTGTGTCTTTATAATTTTTTAATATTAACTCACTGGGAAGAAGATGTTAATTATCTGTGGCAAGAATACCATCATAACTGTTGCAGTTGGTTGTGTGGCTGCATAGAACGATGAAACCTTGTCGTCCCCATTAGTAACTTGGAGTAAAGCTCCAAGAGATGGGGCAGAAGTCATTGATCCAGTTGTGGCACCAAGGGCTGCAAAAAGTGGTAGCTTGAAGACCTTGTAAGAAACAAAAAGTGAAATAAGTGCAGGCACAAGTGTTAAGATAACTCCTGCAAAAAATAATTTTATTCCATATTGACTTACAACTTCAACAAAACCTGTTCCTGCACTAACGCCTGACTCTAATAAGAAGAAGGCAAGACCAAGGTCACGAACAAGAGAAAGTCTCTCGTTAGAAACAACTAAGTTAATCCTGCCAAGTATTCCATAGTGACCAAGTACAAGACCAGCGATTAAAGCGCCACCACCTGCTCCAAGTGAAAGGCTTACGCTTCCTATAGGAATCTTAATTGAACCAAGTAGGATGCCAAGAGTTGAAGCAAGAGCTACTGGAAAGAGTCCATTTTTTTCAAAATTAATTAAATTTCCAACATCCTTTTTATTTAGATTTGGATTGTCTTTTGGTAAAACTAATTTATTAATTTCTTCATCAACATCGACCTTTAAAATTTTTGGCATAAGTTGAACAATAAGTACAACGCCAACAACACCGAAGGCATAAGCAATTCCATAGCCAACACCAGGTAAGCTTGATGTAGTAAGACTCTTTACTGTACCAAGCATTGATGTTGAAGTCATGGCTCCAGTTGCAAGTCCCATTGATAGGGCTAGATCAATGTCAAAGAACTTAGATACTAATACAATTAAAATCCCTCCAATAGCAACTGTGATAAAAGAAATTGCCAAAAAGGAAAGTCCATTCTTCTTGATGTTTGCCATAAAACTTGGACCTGCCATTAGACCAATAGGTGCAAGGAAAAGCACAAGGCCAATCTTAGCCAAGAACTTTGGAACAGTAAAGCCAAAGTGACCAAAGAAGAGGGCCACAATTAAAATTGCCGATGCACCAAATTTTATTCCAAAAAAGTTAACATGACCAAGGGCGTAACCCAAGACCATTATCAAAAATATGATTAATAATTCATTCATATAATACCTCCTTATAATTCTTCCCTAGGTTTTTTATGATAGCACTATAAAAATTCGAAGTAAAGGAAGTTGGTAGAATTAAAAAGCCTCTATGAACCTATGAAAAATGAAAAGATTTTCACAAAAATTTTAAAATCTCTAGGTTTACAAGTTTAGCTTAAGAAAAACAATATACTTTATAAATTTAAAAATTTTTAATAAAAAGTCTTGCAAAAATAAAAAAGCTTGTATATAATAACTATTGTACTAAGGAGTTGATACAACAATACAAAAAGTATCTTGCACTTTATTAAAAATTTTTAAAGAAATAAGAAATTGAGATTGAATATGAAATTAAAAATTTACTTAATATAAAAGAGATGAGGACTTTTAAATAAAAAATTATTCAAAAGTGGATCTAAAAAGGAGGTAAATATGGAATTTGATAACAACAGACCCATCTACATCCAGCTCCTTGAAGATTTTAAATTAAAGATTTCAAGCGGAGAGTGGAAAAGTGGAGAGAAGATGGAAACTGTTAGAAACCTTGCCCAAGCCTATGGGGTCAACCCCAACACAGTCCAAAGGGCCTTGCAGGAACTTGAGAGAGAGGGCCTTGCCAAGTCAAATAGGACTAGCGGCAGATTTATAACAGATGACGAAGAACTAATAGAAGAAATTGCAAAGGGTGCCTTTTATAGGTCCTGCGACGATTTAATATTAGTTGCAGAAGAACTCAAGATGACAAAGGAAAAATCACTGGAACTTTTAGATAAATATTGGAGGGAAGTATGAGCAAGCTAGAGATAAAAAATTTAAATATGGGCTACAAGAATAAGGTCCTTGACGACCTAAACCTAGAACTTGATAAGGGACAAATTGTGGGCCTAGTTGGCCCCAACGGGGCAGGTAAGTCAACCCTACTTAGGATCCTTGCAGGTCTAGAAAAAACCTACAAGGGAAGTGTAATCATAGATGGAGAAGAAATTTCTTACAAGACAGCAGAAATTTTATCCTACCAACCAGATAAGTTTTCTCTTAGCGACAAACTTTCAGTAAAGGAAGTTGTGAGAACTTACAAGAAATTCTTCAAGGACTTTGACGAAGATAAATTTTATAGGATTTACGAAGAATTTAAACTTCCTCAAGGAGCCAAGGTCAAGGAAATGAGTAAAGGTATGAGGGAAAAAATGCAAATTGCCCTAAGTCTTTCAAGAAGGGCAGAGATCTTCCTCTTAGACGAACCCATTTCTGGAGTTGATCCTTCAGCGAGAAAGGCCATAATCCAAACTATTTTAGATAATTTTGAAGAAGACTCTCTAATTATTTTATCCACTCATTTAATAAATCAAATTGAGCCACTCCTTGATAGGGTCCTCTTCCTTTCAGAAGGCAAGATTACCCTCAACAAGACAGTAGATGAAATAAGAAGTGAAGAAAATATGAGTATAGAAGACTACTTTACGGAGGTATTTTAATGGGAAAATTACTTGGACATCAAATAAGAAATCACTTTAAAAATAATTGGTTTATTCCAGTCTTGCCAGTAGCCCTAATTATTTTTGGATTATTATTTTCAAATGTTAATCATTCAATTGGAGACAGTGCATTTGTTTTAGGCATGATGGCGCTAATGTTTGGTTACATGGCAGCAGCTATAACAGTTATAGTTGGCGACTACAATATGTTCTTTGGCGACAGTGCCTTATTTTATGAATCAACACCAATAAGTCCTTCAGCAAAAACTTTTTCAAGATTTTTATATTATCTTATAATGTTTATTATCTATTCAATTTATGTAGGATTAATTTGTTTCCTATTTATGTTTGTTCCATCTGTTGATGGTGGAGTAATATATATAACTTGGGCAGATATAAATGAGCTAATAAATGAAGTTGGAATAAGAAACATATTAGTGCTTGTTGCTTGGGTTCTAATGTTTTTATTTAACAACATCATTGGAATAATCTTCGCAGTGACATTTGGCGGTGGAAAAAAATTTAGAAGATTTGGATTTGGTGGACCAGTCCTTGTTTATATAGGACTAGGAATGATAGAAGGAGCAGTTCTATATGGCTTAGATAAATTAGACTTATTTACTAATATTGAACTCTTCCTAAATAATGGAGATGTGTTTATGAGGGGGATGGGAATAGGAATACTAATTCCAATGCTTTTAGAAACAATAGCCTTGTTTATTGGGGTTTATTATATGCATAAGAGTAGGATTTCAGTAAGCTGAGGGAGTAAAAGCTTCGCTTTTAGAATCAATATTTAAGATTTGATCTTTAATTAATCTTTTGTAAAGCTGAGCTTTACGAATCAATATTGGAGGGGCTTAGGGGCATCGTGAGGCCCCTTGCCCCTCCAAGCCACCCCCTTCACCCCACGTACGTTGAGTCCAAAAAAATCGGTCATGCTAAATTTTCAAAACTCATTCGCTTCGCGAATTCAAACAGTTGAAAATTTTTAACGCATAACCAATTTTTTTGCTCATTATATGCACTTTATCAGCTCACGGTTTAAACCTAAAGTTGATTTTAGTTATAAAGTTATAAAAATTTGTAACTTTACAACTAATTATTAAGTCATAGTTTCTTTATGAATCATGAAAAGCTGTAAAGTTATAATTAAATAGAAAGTTGTAAAAATATAAAGCTTAATCGATACTGATTAAGCTTTTTTTGATGCAAAACTTAATTTGGATAGTTAGGTTGGTTAAAGTAACTTAAGATAAATTCTAATCTGTGTAATGGTAAAACTGTGAACTAAAGGTGAAAAACCCCGTAAGGCAAGTCAGCCGTAAAAAATTCAATGTGCTTGAGCAATTTATTGCTCAGCCGATGAACCTTACAGCGAAAAGGAGCGAAGCGAACTTTGAGTTGATTAGGTTCACGCGAAGCTCGCAAATAAAAAATAGAGTCAGATATTCTCTGACTCTATTGATAAATTTTTTTAAGTTTGTAAAAGTTTGTAGCGAGCAAGTTTTGAATTTTTAGGATGGCTGCCGCTCGGGGTTGCTGGCAAAGGCCCCTGCCAGGTCGTTGGGGGTGTTAAGGGGAGGTTTGGAGGGGACAAGGGCGAATCGAAACGCCCTAAGTCCCCTCCAATAGATAAATAGTAAAGCTTAGCTTTACAAAAAATTCTTAAAGAAAACTCTTTATAAGATTTATAAAAGCGAAGCTTTTAAAATACTTTTCCCCTAAATCTTTTCTCTAGCTTGATATTTTGTATGAAGCAAGTTATGGGCTCTTTCTCCATAAGGTCTTCCCAAGTAGTCTTTATATATTTTCTTAATCATTGGGTTTTCGTGAGCCTTTCTTATTTCTTTATTTTTATCTATTTCATAAAGGGCTCTTTGTCTCTTAAGTAAGACTTCTTCCTTGCCGTGGTGGTAAGGTTGGCCGCCTCCGCCAATACATCCACCTGGACAAGCCATTATTTCTATGGCATCAAAATTATAAGTTCCATCTTTTATACCATCAAGAAGTCTTCTTGCGTTGCCAAGTCCATGGGCGATTCCAACTCTTAGGTGCATATCGCCAATAGCAACTTCTGCTGACCTTATGCCCTTTAGGCCTCTTAGTTCTTGGAATTCAATTTTTTCTAACTCTTCTCCAGTTAGCCATTCTGATGCAGTTCTTATTGCTGCTTCGATTACGCCACCTGTTGTTCCAAATATTGTTCCTGCTCCAGAGGATTCTCCCATGATTTGGTCAAATTCTCCCTCTTCAAGTCCTTCAAAGTCAATTCCATATAAGTTTATCATCCTGCCAAGTTCTCTTGTTGAAAGGACATAGTCTACGTCCTTCATATCATTAGACCCAAGTTCAGCCCTGTCTGCTTCTGCCTTCTTGGCAGTACAAGGCATAACTGAAACCATAACAATGTCCTTGGCAGGTATGCCAGTTTTTTCTGCGTAATAGGTCTTTACCATTGACCCCATCATCATTTGTGGTGACTTACATGATGATGGAATATCTAACATGTCTGGATAATTCATTTCTATAAACCTAACCCAGGCTGGACAGCAAGATGTTAAGATTGGCATAGTCTTATCATTTTGAATCCTATCAACTAGCTCACTGGCTTCTTCCATAACTGTTAAATCTGCTGAAAAGTCTGTGTCGAAAACTGTATCGAAGCCGAGTTTTCTCAAGGCTGTAACTAGTTTACCTGTCGTAACCTGACCTGGTTCCATGCCAAAGAGTTCTCCTATGGCAACTCTTATTGATGGGGCAACTTGGACTACAAGGTGCTTTCTTGGATTTTTAATTTCTTTAAAGACTCTTGCAGTTGCATCAACTTCTACAATTGCTCCAGTTGGGCAAACTGCCACACATTGGCCACAGAAGGTACAAGACGAATCAGCCAGTGGAAGATTAAAGGCAGGGGAGACTATGGCGTCAAAGCCACGGTTTAGTCCACCAAGAGTTCCCACAGTTTGAACTTCGTTACACATAGTTTCACATCTTCTGCACATAATACATTTGTTGGGATTCCTGTAAATTGAATCTGATGATGAGTCCACCTTGTGACCTGCCTTGTCACCCTTGTAGGCGATTTCTCTTATGCCCATTTTTTCTGCTAGTGCTTGAAGCTCACAATTTAAATTTTTAGGACAGACCAAGCAGTCCTTTGGGTGGTTGGAAAGAAGAAGTTCCAAATTTATTCTTCTTGCTTCAACTGCCTTTACAGTGTCAGTTTTTATTACCATGCCCTCAGTTATTTCTTCGGAACAGGCAGTACAAAGTTTTGGCCTGCCAATAACTTCTACCATACAAATCCTGCATGATGAAGGCATATTTTCATAATTAAAGTTGGGAAGCTTCATATGACAAAGAGTAGGGATTTCAATACCCACTTCCTTTGCCGCTTCTAGGATGGTGCTTCCTTCCTTAACTTGTAATTTTTTATCATTTATCACACAATTAATCATTATTCATCCCTACCTTCCCATGGCTATAGCATTAACTGGACAAGCCTTGGCACAAGTTCCACAAGCTATACATTTTTCCTTGTCAATCTCGTGTTTTTCTTTTACTTCGCCACTTATGCACTTAACTGGACAAAGTCCTGCACACTTGTGACAGCCAACGCACTTATCCTTATCAATTTTATAAAATTTTTTCATTTCACGTCTTGCATATTTTAAGTATTCGTCTGGGAAGTACCTCATTGTAGATAGGATTGGGTTTGGTGCAGTTTGACCAAGTCCACAAGCTGCTGAGTTAATTATGTTGTGGCAGAGGTCTTCGATTTTTTGGAGGTCTTCTTCTGAACCTTTGTTGTCCAAAAGTTTTTCCAACATTTCTAATAGCCTCTTAGTTCCAATCCTACAAGGAGTACACTTGCCACAAGACTCGTCTTGGGTAAATTCTAGGTAGAATTTGGCTATGTCCACCATGTCATTGTCTTCGTCCATGACTATAAGTCCACCAGAACCCATCATGGCACCAATTTCCTTTAGGTTTTCGTAGTCAATTGGAGTGTCGATATTTTCCTTGGTAATCATACCACCAGAAGGTCCACCAATTTGAACGGCCTTAAATTTTTTGCCATTTGGTATTCCTCCGCCAATGTCGTAGACAATTTCTCTTATAGTAATTCCCATAGGTACTTCAACAAGTCCAACATTGTTGACCTTGCCTGCTAGGGCAAAGACCTTTGTTCCCTTGGACTTTTCTGTACCCATGGAGGCAAACCACTCTGGTCCTCTTAAGATAATTTGTGGAATATTGGCATAGGTTTCTACGTTATTAACTGTAGTTGGTTTTCCCATATAACCCTTAACTGAAGGGAAGGGTGGCTTTCTTGTTGGTTCTCCTCTTTTTCCTTCAACTGAGTGGATAAGAGCAGTTTCTTCGCCACATACAAAGGCGCCAGCCCCGTATCTTATTTCTATATCAAAATCAAAGCCAGAATTAAAAATATTTCTTCCTAAAAAGCCATACTTTCTTGCCTGACCAATAGCTGTCTTTAGCCTGTGGATGGCAAGAGGATATTCTGCTCTTATATAAATAACACCGTGGTTTGCACCAGTTGCATAACCACCAATAGTCATGGCTTCGATAATGGAATTTGGGTCACCTTCAAGTATGGACCTATCCATAAAGGCTCCCGGGTCACCCTCGTCGGCGTTACAGAAAATATATTTTTCGTCGCCAGGACTCATGTAGGTATTTTGCCACTTGATGCCAGTAGGGAATCCGCCGCCACCACGGCCACGAAGGCCTGATGCCTTAATGACGTCAATTACATCTTGGGGGCTCATTTCTGTTAAAACTTTGAAAAGAGCTTGGTAACCGTCATAGGATATGTAGTCGTAAATATTTTCTGGATCAATCTTGCCGCAATTTTTTAAAGCAAGACGAGTTTGCTTGCCGTAGAAGTTCATGTCACGTTGGTTGTAGATAACTTCATTATTCTTTGGATTCCTGTATAAAAGTCTCTTAACAGGTCTTCCGTGAATAATGTGATCAGCCACAATTTCGTTTACGTCCTCTGGGCTGACGTGAGTGTAGAAGACATTGTCAGGTTCCACCTTGACAATAGGTCCCTCTCCACAAAAGCCAAAGCAACCAGTTATTATTGCTTCAACGTCATTAATCTTATAGTCTTCTAAGGCCTTGTCAAAATTTTCTTTTATAAGGTCACTTCTTGCAGACACGCAACCAGTTCCCTTGCAAATTAGTATTTGTAATCTCAAGTTATTCATGGTCCACCTCTTTATCATAGTTGTGGGCTTGATCTTTTATTGATGCAATGTGGTCGATAAAGTCCTTAATATCAGCGAGGTCTAAAGTATTAGACTTTATATTAGTCCTAACCCTAAAGGAAATTTCTATATTAAAATTCTCCTTTTGGTCTGGGTCATCTTGAAATAAAAATTTACAATTTCTCATTCCCTTGTCCCTCACAAAGGACTTGAGCTCGTCAAAAAGATTTTCTATCTCCGCATATTTTTCTTTTTCATTTCCCCTAATAAAGATTTCTATAACATCATCGTCAGACATGTTTCCTATGTCACGGAGAATGGTCTTGTGATGCCTAGATTCTTTTATTTCCAGAAGTTTTTCTAAGGAATCTATTTTTGCCATAATAATCTCCTCTTTCCTATTTTTTTGCTTCTTCTAACTCTTGCCTGTGGACCTTTATAATTTCCTTTACGTCTTGGGGCTTAACATGGCCGTAAATTTTGTCGTTTACTCTTACAACAGGACCAATCCCGCAGGCACCAAGACACCTAATGGAGTTGACATTGAAGAGGCCATCTTGACTTAGTCCATCTTCATCAACCTTTAGTTGGTCCTTAAAGGCATCTAAGAGAGTCTTGCTGTCATCAACAAAGCAAGCAGTACCTAGGCAGACGTCCACCTTAAAGGCTCCAACTTTCTTTTCACTAAAGAAGGAGTAAAAAGTTACAATGCCGTTGATCCTAGATGCTGGCAGGTCAGTTAGCCTAGCAATATAAATTTGGAGTTCCTTTGGAAGGTAGCCAAAAATATCTTGGGCGTAGTGGAGTATACTTATAATATTGTTTTCCTTGTCGTCAAAAGTATCTATGTAGTCCTTTAAACTTTTTAAAAGGGCTTCATCTAAACCTAAGGTCTTAAGATCCATAAATATCACCTCTTACTTTATTGTAATACAAGGAAAATGTTTTAGCAAAGAAATGGAAGAGATTTTTAAAAAATTTATCATAACTTTATGAAAATATTTTTATTTTATAATATTAAAGTCCTTATTTAATTTTTAGAAGGAATAATAAATTTCTATATAGATGAAAAAATATTCTCAATGAATTATAATTATTTAGAGGTGTTTTATGATTACGAAGAAAGCCCATGCAAAGTTAAACTTATCTCTCGACGTGACAGGCAAGAGAGAAAATGCTTACCATGACATAAAAACTTTAATGGTGATGACAGACCTTTATGATGAGATGAAATTTTCTAAAAGCGATAAAGTTGAAATTCTTGGTGATTTTGATTTTGATATGAAAGAAAATTTTATTTACAAGGCCTACCTTGTCCTAAGAGATTTTGTAGGAAAAGATCTTCCCTTTAAGGTTGAAATAGAAAAAAATATCCCCCTGGCAGCTGGACTTGCAGGAGGGACATCTAATGGAGCTGGGACTTTTTACGCCTTAAATGAATTGTACGATTTAAAAATTCCAAAAAAAGATTTGATAAAATTATCCTCAAACCTTGGAGCAGACTTCACCTATATGATGACGGGAGGGACCAAGCTTGCTTCTGGTATTGGAGAAATTCTCGAAAAAGTGAAGCCAATAGAACTTGACAATGTCCTAATAGTTAATCCTGGCTATGGAGTGTCTACCAAGGATGTCTATGAAAAAATCAAAATAGATGATAGGAGAATAGATTTTGATGAAGTCCTTCAAGGTCTTTATGATTTAGATATAAAAAGACTAAATGAAGTCTTAGAAAATAAAATGGAAGAAGTGGTTTTTGAAAGTCACAAGGACCTTTTAGACATAAAAAATAAGATGAGGGACTTTAATTCTGCTCCTCTTATGAGTGGGAGTGGGGCAACAATTTTTGGAATTTTTGAAAATAAAAATGACTTAGAAGATGCCTACAGGCACTTCAAAAAAACTTATGACAAGACCTATAAGTTGAGAGTGGGTGAGGAAGATGGCAGTTTTTGATACAGGTCCAGGAATTGTTGGACTTTACGAAGTCCACAGGGACTACTTAAACTATTATGTTGATGATAAATTTGAATATTATGGCCTCTATAGGCGAGAAGTGGTCGACGATAGGATAAAATTTTTGGAGAAGTCCTTTAAGAAGGCAAAAAAAATAATAGTTATGGACTTCGATGCCATTAACTATTTTAAAAATTCATCAAGAGCCTTTTATGGTCAAGATGCCCTAAAGAAAAAGCTAAAGAATAAAAAAATCCTCTGCCTTGGGTCAAAATTAACTTGTAAAGAAGGAGCTTTAAAAAACTTTACAGACTCTCCAGTAGATTATCTAGATGTTCCACTTTTGATAAATGGAGCCAATGATGGAATAGCTGATGACATAATGAAGATGATCTCTGACGAATACTTCAAGGATTTTGATTTTTCAAAGTATAATATGATTTTTCTTGCCTCAAGTGGTCTTCATTTGAAGAAGGACTTTTTCATAAATTATTTTGCAAAAAAAGTTTTGGAAATAGAAATTTATTCCAATGTTGATGGGATTTTAGAAGACTATACCTATAAGAAGGAAAATTATATAAGGGATTATTTTTATGTAACTGAGTCCAAGAGGGCCTTTTACTCTAGGGCTGAAAAGTATTTAAGGGAAAAAGGAATTCTAAAAGAGAGAGAACTCTTAAATGTTTCTAGACTTTTTAAAAAAGGGCAATAAAAAAAGTCCCATTACTGGGACTAAATATGTAGCCATGCACCCAAAGTCGAAAGTTAATCTCACACGTTACCCTTACAGTTAGCTCAGATTAGGCGACCCATGCGGCACACAAAAGGTCTTGCTTAGTGCTGCTTCGATCAAAATCTGACACGGTTCACAAGTTTCTGTTGCGCAGGACCCAATCATCAACACCACTTATAAGGGGCAGACTGCAAAATTAAAATCCTCTAATGGGAATTCAGCCCTGCTGTAGCGAATCGCAGGTACAGGACATCGCTAATTTCCCGCTTAGCATGGCGATGGCGGAGAGAGGGGGATTCGAACCCCCGATACACTTTCGTGTATACTCGCTTTCCAGGCGGGCTCCTTCAACCTCTCGGACATCTCTCCACGGCCTAGAAACTTATTGTACAGTAGAAAATAAATAATGTCAAGAATAAGGTGATAAATTGAAAACTAAGGATATAGTATTAAAAGAATTAGAAAGAAATAGGGCTTCCTATATTTCTGGTCAAGAATTGGCAGAAAAATTAAATATTTCAAGAACTGCCATTTGGAAGGCGATTAACAATTTAAAAGAAGAAGGCTTTCAAATAGAATCTCAAACAAAACTTGGATATAAGCTCATAGAAAGCGACGACAAACTTTCTGATGAGGGAATAAGAAAGGGACTAAGAGAAGAGTTAAAGGACATAGATATTATAGTCTTTGATGAAATTGACTCAACAAATACAGAGGCCAAGAGAAAGCTTTACTCTCAAGATGTCAAAGATTTTACAGTAATAGTTTCTGACATGCAAAAGGGTGGCAGGGGAAGAACGGGCAAGTCCTTCGCATCTCCTAAGGGAAGTGGAGTTTACTTTAGCATAGTTCTTCATCCAAAGGACTTCTTTGACTTTTCATACTTTGATTTGATTACAGTTAAGGCTGCCGTTTCTGTTGCCCAGGGAATTAAAGAAGCAACGGGCGAGCAAGCAGAAATAAAGTGGGTCAATGATTTATTTATTAATGGTAAGAAAATTTGTGGAATCCTATCAGAGCTTGATGCAGACTTTGAGTCAAGAAGTGTAAAATCAGTTATTGTTGGAATTGGAATAAATGTAAATGAGCCAAAAGACGACAGCTTCAAGGACTTAAAAGATATTGCTGGTTATATTGGAACAGATGTAATTAGAAATGAAATTCTATCATCCATCTTAAATGCCTTTTATGAAAATAATTATAATAGGTCCGACGAAGAAATTATAGATTACTACAAGACTCATTCACTTGTTATCGGCAAGGACTTGACCTTTGAATTAAACGGCAAGAAGTACTCTGCTGTGGGCTACGATATTAATGAAAAGGGCAACCTAATCGTCGACACAGGAGAAGAGAAAATCACCCTTTCCAGTGGAGAAGTTTCCATAAAGGGGAACTTTTATAAATAGGTCCCAACTTTTAAAGTCCTCCAAATTATAGTATAATTAAGAGAAGTTAGGAGAAGAGATGAAGAGGCCTTTAAGTGAAAAGATAAATGAAGTAAAAAATAAAATATCCTTTGGGATGCCAGGTCACAAGGGAAAAGACTTTTTTGACTTGGACATAAAAAGAGATTTGACAGAAATTTATGGAACAGACAACTTGTTAAATCCATCTTGGGTAATAGATGACCTCCATAAGGAAATTAGCAAGGTCTTTGGCTCAAGGGAATCCTTTATGACAACAAATGGGTCCACAGGAGCCCTTCACATTGCCATTGCCATGGCTACTAGACCAGGGGATAAGGTTTTGATACAGAGAAACACCCACAAGTCTATTTACAATGGCCTTTTACTTAATGACCTGGACCCAGTTTATCTAAATACAATTTATGACAAGGACCGTGCCATGTATTTTGGCATTGATTTAGATGAACTTAGAGAAAAAATAGAGAAAAATAAAATCACAGCCTGCGTTTTGGTTTCTCCAAATTATTTTGGTGGAATCTTAAAGCTAAAAGAAATTATTGAAATCTTACATGAAAAAGATATTCCAGTAATTGTTGACGAGGCTCACGGAGCCCATCTTTATTTTTCGGACTTGAAGAAATATTCGGCCTTAGATGCAGGTGCTGACCTTGTTATAAATTCAACCCACAAGATGATCCCATCTCTTACTCAAGCTGCCCTTATTCACAGGGGTACAGATAGGTTTTCTCATGAAGATCTTTTAAAGTATATAAATATTTATAACACAACTTCCCCATCTTACTTAGTCATGCTCTCAATTGAAGCAGGTCTTGCTTACATGGATAGGGAAGGAAGAAGTGAATTAAAAAAAAGAACTGAGGAAATAAAAAATCTTAAAGATGCAATAAATTATGACCTAGATTTGAGCCACCAGTCTATAATTGCCAATGACCCCATGAAGTTTTTATTTAGGATAGCTGGCATGACTGGAGAAGAAGTGGTTGAAGATTTTATTTTAAATAAGGACATAAGGCTTGAAATGGGAGACCTTTACTATGCCCTGGGGATTGTTTCTCCTATCAACACAAGTGAAGACCTAGAGACTTTAAGAGATGCAATTTTATCCTACGGAGATGGTCCTTATAAAAAAATTATTCCCCAAGACTTTCCCCTTCCAGAAAAGAGGCTCTTGCCAAAGGAGGCCTTCTTAAGTGAGGGAGAGAGAATATCTTATAAAGATGCAAAAGGCAGGATTTCAAAGGAAATTATTGGGGCCTACCCACCAGGAGTTCCCTTGGTGGCCTTTGGGGAAGTAATAACAGAAGAAATAATTGAGACAATAGATAAATTTTTAGATGAAGGAATAGAAGTCATTGGACTTTTAGGAGATATGATTGAGGTAGTTAGATGAGCGCTTTTATAACATTTGAAGGTCCAGATGGGTCTGGTAAGTCTACAATTTGCAACTTAGTATATGAAGAACTTTTAAAAAATAATATAAGGACTATAAAGACTAGGGAGCCAGGAGGAACTAGGATTTCAGAAAAAATTAGGGAAATTATCCTGGATAAGGACTTAAAAGAAATGGATATGAGGACAGAAGCCCTACTTTACTCTGCTTCAAGAGCTCAGCATACTTATGAAAAAATTATTCCTGCCTTAGAGGATGGGACCACAGTTCTCTGTGAGAGATATGTCCTATCGTCTCTAGCCTACCAAGGACATGCTAGGGGACAAAAACTAGAGGACATTAGGGCGATAAATGATTTTGCAACTGGTGGCAAGAAGCCAGACATAGTTTTTATATTTAGGACAAATAACTCTACCTTAACGAGGAAGGACCAAGCCTGCTACGACAGGTTAGAATGCGAAGGAGATGACTTCCACAAGAAGATAAGGGACTACTATAATAATTTAGAAAAAGAAGAAAATTATTATTTTATAGATGTGAATCAGACTATAGAAGAGGTCTTCGGCGACTGCATGAAGATTCTTAAAGAAAGGAAGATTTTGTGAAACTTGTAATCGCAATTGTCCAAGATGAGGACAGCGAAAATCTAATAAAAAATCTTAATGACAATAATTTTAAGGTTACTAAGATTAGTTCCACTGGTGGGTTTTTAAAGGCGGGAAATGTGACAATCCTTTCAGGTATAGAAGATGAAGAACTTGACAAGTTTATGCAAATACTTGAAGAAAACTCCAAGACTAGGGAGGTAAAGAGGACAATCCAACCAGTTAACATTCCTGGTCAAGCCATGATCCCAGTGCCTATAACAGTAAAGGTTGGGGGAGCCACAATTTTTGTAACTAATGTTGTAGATTTCAAGAGGTTTTAGGTGATATTATGAAAATGATGATTGCAATAGTCCAAGAAAAATATACTGATGGACTTATAGATAGATTTTTAGATGAAGACATTTATGTAACTAGACTTTCCTCAACTGGTGGTTTTTTCAAATCAGGAAATACTACCCTTCTCTTAGGTTGTAAGGAAGATGAAATTGATAGGATTTATGAAATCTTTAAAGAAGAAACAGAATCTGAAGATGTCCACATGGAAGAAGGGGACTTTAAGGTTTCTGGGGCTACAATTTTTGTAGTTGATTTGGAAGAGTCAAAGAGAATTTAATGTTTTTAGAGAATAGGTCCGTAATAAATAGCTTAGAGGGAGATCTTTTAAACAAGTCATATAGCCATGCCTATCTTTTTTCAGGCAGCAAGGGCATAGGTAAATTTTCCCATGCAAAAAACTTTGCCAGGTCCATCTTAAATGAAGATCCTGAAGGCATAAGATTTTTTAGTGGGATTGACGACTTTGAAGATGCAGACCTCTATGTGGTACAAAAGAAGGACACGATAAAAAAACAAGATATAGAAGAGATAATCGAAAATTCTTTTGCAAAACCCTTTTCTGGGAGTCACAAGATCGTTATTATTGATGACTTCGATAGGGTAACAGCTGAGGGACAAAATGCCCTCTTAAAGACCTTGGAAGAACCCATGGATTATTTGATCCTAATTTTAATTTCAAGCAACATGAGAAATATTCTTCCAACAATTATTTCAAGGTGTAGGATTTTAAAATTTCAAGACTTAACTCAAGATAGGATTGAAGAATTTTTGCTTTCTAGGAAGGTATCTCCTAGGAATGCCAAACTTTTTTCTAGACTATCCAATGGAGATGTGAGTCTTGCCATAAAATATTCTGAAGATCCTGAGCTCCTATCAAAAAGAGAAGATATAATAAATATGACTGATAGGGTAATAAGGCAGACAGAGTTTATTTTTGATGAAATGAAATTTTTTAAAGACAATAAAGATGATTTTAAGGAAATCTTAAATTTTATGATAGTCTGGTATCTGGACTTAGTTTATGTTAAGAGTGGGAGAGAGGACCTTGTTGTAAATATTGACAAGCTAGACATCTTGAAGCTCCAAGACTTGTCCATTGATAGGGCAGTTGAGTCCTACGATGCCCTTATTAATGCCCTGGGTCGCAAGGAAAAAAATGTGAATTTTGATTTAAATATAGAGAAGCTTTTAATAGATTTAGGGGGAATTAGATGATAGAAATAGCAGGAGTAAGGTTCAAGAGAACTGGAAAAATCTATTATTTTGATCCCATTGATATAGATTTAAATGTTGGAGATTATGTTATTGTTGAAACTGTGAGGGGCCTTGAGTTTGGAGCAGTTGAGCTTTTAAAAGAAGTGGACGAGGAGACAATCAAGGGAGAACTAAAACCTGTGATCCGCCTTGCAACTGACGAGGATAAAAATATCAATGTGGAAAATAGGAATAAGGCCAAGGAAGCAATAATAATTTGTGAGCAAAAGGTGGAAGAGCATGGACTTGATATGAAGTTAATTTCCTGTGAATATACCTTTGACAGGTCAAAATTATTGTTTTACTTCACAGCTGATGGAAGAGTAGACTTTAGGGAACTTGTAAGAGACCTGGCTTCAATCTTTAGGACTAGGATAGAGCTTAGACAAATTGGAGTACGTGATGAGGCCAAATATGTTGGTGGACTTGGATGTTGTGGCAGACCAACTTGCTGCTCAACTTTCTTAAGTGAGTTTTCGCCAGTTTCAATAAAGATGGCTAAGGACCAAAACCTAAGTCTTAACCCAACAAAAATTTCTGGAATTTGCGGCAGGCTTATGTGCTGTCTAAAATATGAGCAGGACGGCTACGAATGTATTAACAAGAGGATGCCAAGACCTGGTGAGATCGTAAGGACTGAAAGAGGAAAGGGAACAGTTGTATCGACTTATACAATACAAGAACTTGTAAAGGTTATGTTTGAAGTTGATGATGAAAAAGAAACTGTCTATATGGAACTTTCTGAAATCAAGAGGACTCGAGAGTTTAACAAGTCCTTTATAGATGGATCAAGAAACTTAAATGTAGAAGAGTACGATGAAAAAGAACTAGTGGAGTTAGAGAGGGATTAGGGATAGGATGAGGTCTTATCCCCTTTGTTATGAAGATAAATAATTTTTTAGTTAAAATTTCCAATAAGATTAATAATTTTTTTAAGAGACATTTTGGCAGGGCCAATGGCTTTGCCCTTATAATGGTGGCAATAATATCTTTATTTTCTGCCACCTTTTTTTATTACTATATTTCGGATTTTAATATTCCAAAGAGCCTGGCCTTCTTAGGTCTTGCAGTCTTATTTTATCTTGCCTACTTTCTTATTTGGCAAGTTTTAAAAATAGGATTTTTGCTTTTAAAAAGAGTTAGGGCAAAAAATCTTGCCATCTATGGAATGCTAATATGTGGTTTAAAATATTTTTATGATGAATGCCTTTATTATGTAGACATAGACTATTTTGAAATTATTTTTATTGCTGCAGCCTTTATAGTCCTTGTGACTTTTTCAAAATCTTTAATTTCTTTTGGGAGAAATAAGAAAAAGTTGGCACTTTTATTTTTATTGCCAAGTGGAATAATCTTGGGCGCTTCAGTATATTTTATGGTTTTCCCAGGTTTTGATTCTGGAGAAATTTATAAAATTGAGGGAGAAAAAAATAAAATTGCCGGCAAGGCAGAGAGATATAAGGTAGAAGTCATTGACTATGAAGCCGACCCAGTAAACTTAAGAGACTTTGTTTATTATTCTGGCAGGACAAAAAAAATAAGGGACAAGTTCTTTGGCAAGGGTCTTAACAAGACAGAAGTCAAGGGAAGGATATACGCTCCAAAAGACTTGGAGAATGCCCCAGTCTTATTTGTAGCCCATGGCAACCACAGGTTCACAACAAAAAATTATCTTGGCTATGATTATCTTGGCCGCTATCTCGCTAAAAGAGGAATTGCAATGGTTTCTGTGGACATGAACATGTTAAATGGATTTATGTCTTATGGTCTTGGAAATGAAAATGATGCAAGGGCAGTTCTTCTTCTTGAAAATATGGAAAATATCTTTAAGAGAAATAGGAATAAAGACAGTGTTCTTTACAAGAGATTTGACAAGAATAATATTGCCCTAATGGGTCATTCAAGAGGTGGAGAGGCAGCAGCTATTGCCTATAACTTTAATGAGCTTAAGTTTCATCCAGATGATGGAAAAATTTCTCACAAGTATGACTTTGACATCAAAGGAATAATTACAGTTGCTCCGACTTATAATCAATATAAACCAGGAGGCAAAAATTTAATTTTAAGAGATGTAAATTACTTGACTATTGCTGGGACAAATGACGCAGATGTTGATGGATTCGAGGGCATGCTCCTATATGACAATGTAATTTTCTCTGGTGAAAAAGATAATTTTAAGGCTGGAGTCTATCTTGGATATGCCAACCACGGCAACTTCAACAAACTTTGGGGAGACTTTGACGCAGATCCAGGGGAGGGACTTTTCTTAAATAGAAAAGAACTCCTTGATGGTAATAAGCAAAGAGAGATCCTTTCGATCTACACCCTAAACTTTTTGGAAAATGTCTTTGGCAAAACTTATAACAGAGAAATCTTTAAAGAAGGTCCTTACAAGTACGGCGACCTTCCAGAGACAAATTACTACACAAGGTATATGGATTCGGATTTTATAAAACTTGCAGACTTTGAAGAGGACTATGACATAACTACGACATCAATCCCCGGAGGAATAATAAATTTCTCCAACTTGGCAAAAATTTATGAAGACAGCCACGATTATGGAGAGAAGAATTCTAAGACAACAGGGGTTTTTATTGATGCAAATAAAAATTCAAATTATGCCTTTAGGTTTACAGAAAAAATTCCTAGTGGAAAGTTTTTACAATTTGATATAGAAAATTTAAACTTTGAAGAGATAGAAGGAGATATTGATTTAGAAATCCAAGATACTTGGGGCAATGCTTCGACTTTAAGTCTAAGTGATTATAAAAAACTTATACCTATGACAAGGTCCTATCTCTACAAAGCAGACTATCTTGATGACGATTATTATGAAAGGTTTGGACCTCAAACCCTTATAATCCCACTAGAAGACTTTAAAAAACAAACATCCAATTTAAATACAGATGAGATAAATAAGCTGGAATTCAAATTCAAAAATAATATTAAAATCTCTATAGATAACCTAGGAATTTTAAAATAAATTGTTTAGAAATAATCTTCCTGGGTAACTTAAGAATAGAAGCGATGAGCTTAAAATGAAAATATAAAACTTGGAGGTTTTTAATAATGGAAAGTAAACTAATTAAAGGACTTATTGAACAATACAATTTCGAAGTTGAATCAGGATATATTTATTATTCAATGGCAAACTATGTTGAAGACAAGGGCATGAGCGGATTTGCTCACTTCTTTAACAAACAAGCAGAAGAAGAATTTGAACACGCTGAAAAATTAAGAAGATTCTTATTTGAAATTGATGTAAGACCAGACCTTGAAGGAATTGATAAACCTGAAACTGAATTTGGTACTTTCACAGAAACATTTAAGACTGCATTAGAACACGAAAAAGAAGTTACAAGAAGAATACACGATCTTGTAGACCTTTCTGTAGAAGAAAACGACCACAGAGTTACTTCACTTCTACAATGGTATGTTGACGAACAAGTTGAAGAAGAAGATAACTTTAGAGACATCGTTGAAAGACTTGAAAGAATTAACGAAAGCTGGTCTGGACTTTATATCTACGATGCAGAACTTGGAAGAAGATAATTTAAAATTAATTTTAAGAGATACCCTTAGGGGTATCTTTTTTTATGTAATTAAAAGCTATTGACTTGGCCCCATGGGGCAGGCTTATCCTATGCTTGGAGGTGGATTATGAAGCGAAGTGAAGTGGAAAAAATTACTGGCCTAACTAGGAAGGCAATTTTATATTATGAAGACAAGGGACTAATAAGACCTCATAAGGGAGAGAATAATTATAGGGCTTACTCACAAGATGACGTGAAGAAGCTTTTAAAAATTTCTATATATAGGAAGTTGGGTCTCAGTATTTCTGAAATAAAAAATATTTTAGATTCAAGGGAAGAAGACCTTGGAAGCATTTTAAGAGATCGACAGTATCGACTTGAACTTGAAGAGGCTAAGAAGAACTTATTAGAAAGGCTAATTAAATCACAGAACTTTGAAGAAGTATCTAAAGAGCTTGAAGATTTAAAAAAGAAAGAGACCATATATGAAAGACTCACAAGAGTTTTCCCTGGATACTTTGGCCAGATTTTCTTTATTTCCTACAAGCCCTTCCTAGGGGACAAGCTAGGAGAAGACCAAGAACCTGCCTTTAATGAACTTATAAAAATTTTGGATTTCCTACCAGAATTTAATTTTACAGAAGAAGAGAAGGCCTATATTGAAAGGATGACTAGGGACTTTGACTTAGAAGATTTAGAAGCTATTAACCAGGGAAAGATTCAAGCTGTCTATAATTACGAGGAATGGATGGAAGATAATAGGGACAAGGTCAAGGCCTATGAAGACTTTAAAGAAAGTGAAGACTATAAGTCTAGCCAGGTCAAAAAAATTTCTGACAAGATACGAACTTATATGGTGGAAAATAATTATTATGATCTAGTTATCCCTTTGATTAGAAAAATATCACCTTCTTATGATGAATATTACAAAAAACTATTAGAAGCCAATGAAAAATTTTTAAGTGAAAGAAATAAATAATTTGATAGAGTGAGAAAATTTTATAAAGTAAGAATTTGAAATCCTATTTCATATTAATGAGATGGGATTTTTTATTCTTATCTTAATTCAAATTCTGATTAAGTAAATTTTTTATTTTTTAAAAATGATTTTTAAGAAATAGAATAATCTTAAGTAAGAAAAGCGAGGTTAACTATGAAAATTTATAAGTTGACAAACAAAGAGGAAAATGTTAACTTATTTAAAGTAATTGTTTACTAATAAAAATTTGGAGGTTAGTGTGAAAAATTTAAAAGCGAGAGACTTGGTGATGTGTTCACTATTTGTTGCCCTTATTATTGTGGGAACTTTTATAAGAGTACCTATACCAGTCTTGCCCTTTACCCTGCAACTTTTATTTACCATGCTTGCAGGTCTTTTGTTGGGACCAGAGCTTGGTGCCACAGCAGTCCTTGTCTACATAATCTTGGGTCTAATAGGCCTCCCAGTCTTTACTGAAGGCGGGGGTTTTGCCTATGTCCTTAAGCCATCTTTTGGTTACATAATTGGTTTTGCCTTTGGTGCTTATGCTACGGGTAAGATTGCAAACAAGGACAAGAGACCTGATATGAAGAGACTTCTCAAGGCAAATTTTGTGGGACTCGCCATAGTTTATATCATGGGCATGGTTTATTACTACTTTATTAGCAATTTTTATTTGGGATCGCCTATTGGAGTTAAGGCAATTATTATTTATTGCTTCTTACTTGCAGTGCCAGGAGACATTGTTTTGTGCTTTTTAGGCGCCTTTCTTGGCAAGAGATTAATTCCAGTTATTAACAAGGCTTATAATTAAAGGAGAAAAAATGAGTAAAAATATTTTTGTAACAGGAACAGGAACAGAAATTGGAAAGACCTATGTAGCTGGTCTTCTAGTGAAGAAACTTCACGAAGCAGGAGAAAAGTCTGCCTACTATAAGGCTGCTATGAGTGGAAATGACAAGGATGATGATGGAAAGCTCATACCTGGTGATGCGAAGTTTGTAAAAGAGTTTGGAGGAATTGATCAGCCTCTTGAAGAAATGTGTCACTACGTTTATGAGCATGCCTACTCTCCTCACTTAGCTGCACAAATAGAAGGCAATCCAATAGACCTTGATTATACAATAGAAAAATTTGAAGACCTAAAGGACAAGTACGACTACATAACTCTTGAAGGGTCTGGTGGCATTCTTTGTCCCTTAAGATTTGATGATCAAGAGATTTATTTAGAAGACTTCATAAAGAAAGCAAATCTTTCTACTATTATTGTTGCTGATGCAGGACTTGGAACTATAAATAATGTGGTCTTGACAGCCTTTTACATGAAGGAAAAGGGAATGAAGATCAAGGGAATAATTTTCAACAACTTTATACCAGGAGATGTCATGCAAGAAGATAATATAAAAATGTGCGAGCATATGTCAGGTCTTGAAGTCCTAGCTTGTGTAAAGAAGGGCGACAAGGACCTAGATATTGATGTTGAAAAGCTGAAAGAGATTTACGAATAGGAGTTAAGATATAAAATGATTTGGTATCCATATGAACAACTAAAAACTATGAAGCCACCTTACAAGGTCATAGATGCTAAGGGAGTCCACCTTTATACAGAAGATAATGACATGATTGACTCAGTTTCATCTTGGTGGTCAACAATTTACGGCTATAAAAATGAAAAAATAAATGAAGCCCTAATAGATCAAGTTAAGAAATTTTCTCACGTTATGCTTGGTGGCCTAACTCACGAGCCAGTGGAAAGACTTTCCAACCAGTTAAAGGAATTTTTGCCAGGAGACCTAGACTATCCCTTCTTCTCTGACTCAGGTTCTGTGGCAGTAGAAGTTGCCCTAAAGATGGCCCTTCAATACTACATGAACAAGGGAGAAAGTGACAGGACCATGATCCTTGCTCTATCCAATGCCTATCATGGAGATACCTTTAAGACTATGGAGGTGGGTGACGACGAAGACTATCATTTTGTCCTAGAAGCCTATGGCAAGAGCAAGTATGTTGTAAACATTCCAACAGAAATTGATGCCCTTGAAGAAGCCTTTGAAAAATACGGGGACAAGCTAAATTCCTTTATAGTTGAACCACTCTTACAAGGAGCTGGTGGCATGAGGATGTATGACATTTCCTTTTTGGAAAGAGCAAGGGAACTTTGTGATGAGCACAATGTATTGCTAATATTTGACGAAGTAGCAACAGGATTTGGAAGAACTGGTCATAGATTTGTGGCAGACCTAGTCTTACCTGACATAATCTGCCTTGGCAAGGCCTTAACAGGAGGTTACCTTGGCCATGCAGCTACAGTTGCCAACAAGAAGGTCTTCGATGCCTTTTATGATGACGACCCAAGACATGCCCTTATGCATGGACCAACTTTTATGGGAAATCCACTAGCTTGTGCCGTTGGTTCTAAGTGTCTTGAAATTTTCCAAGAAGAAGACTTTATGAGCAAGATCAAGAGGATTGAAGAAATCGAAAGAGAAGAGATGGAAGGCTTCACTCATGAAAAAATTGAAGAAGTGAGAATTATGGGAGCCTGCGTTTGCATTGAAGTTAAAGATGGCAAGGACATAGAAGGCTTCCAAGAATTTGCCTATGAAAGAGGAGTCTTCTCAAGGCCTTTTGTGAAATATATTTATTCTATGGTTCCCTATGTAATAAGTGAAGAAGAACTTAGAAAAGTAATGAGAACTATGAAGGAATGGTTTAAAAATAAATAAAAAAATATTTTTTTAGAGTTCACTTAATTTAGAGTGAGCTCTTTTTAATTGCAAATTTTTTTTAAAGATATGAATTTTATCTAATTTACAAATAATTTACCTTCCATATATTTTTTATATTTAAATTAAACGTAGAATAAACTAGGTGAAAGGAGGAGAGGATTTGTCCAAAATCAGCTTAAAAAATATATGCAAAAAATATGAAGAAAATGAGGAATATGCAGTTAAAGATTTTTCCATTGACATAAAAGAAAATGAATTTATTGTATTTGTTGGTCCTTCTGGTTGCGGAAAGTCAACAAGTCTTAGGATGATTGCTGGTCTTGAAGACATAACTAGTGGAGAACTTTACATCGATGGGAAATTATCTAACGATGTTTTGCCAAAGGATAGAAATATTGCCATGGTATTTCAGTCCTATGCACTTTATCCTCATTTAAGCGTCTATGAAAATATAGCTTTTGGATTAAAAATTAGAAAACTAGACAAAAAATTAATTGACGAAAAAGTGAGAAGTACTGCAGAAATTTTAAACTTGACTAATTACTTAAATAGGAAGCCCAAGGATTTATCTGGTGGTCAAATGCAAAGAGTGGCATTGGGCAGGGCAATAGTAAAAGAATCTGACATATTTTTAATGGATGAGCCACTTTCAAATTTAGATGCAAAACTAAGAGTTGAAATGCGTGAAGAAATTGTTAATTTAAAAAACAAGCTGGGGTCAACTGTCATTTATGTCACTCACGATCAAACTGAGGCTATGACTATGGCAACTAGAATTGTCTGTTTAAACAATGGAGTAATTCAGCAAATTGGAAGCCCAAGAGAGCTTTACACCAATCCTATTAATGCCTTTGTTGCAGGATTTTTAGGTTCTCCAGCTATGAATTTTATTAATGGTGAAGTTAAAGCTGGTGA